>JAFQBT010000146.1 GCA_017399625.1 Oscillospiraceae bacterium | reverse complement strand
TAATATATCTCCGATATCTTTTTTCAGCTGTCCATATATTTCTTTCCTTCTGTACTTCGGTGCAAATACTATATGGTACTGGCATCTCCATTTCGAATGTGATAAACTATTGATGTCGTTCACGACATTACCTCCTTCTGTTCTTTGATACGGCTGCCAACCTGTATCTATTCTATCAGAAGGAGGTACTTTTATCTTGAAGATTTTTTATTCCACCGACTCAGTCGGTGGTTTATTTTCGCTAAAGCTACAATAAAAAATACTTCGGCTTAGCGGCCGAAGTATTTTTTTGTGCACAAACACAACTATATTACTATGGCTATAGTATTGTTGCAACTTTGTGGAAATTTAGTTTTAGTTTATCAGAGCGATGGGAATCGAGCAAATAAAACAAAATAATACGATAGTGTTATCTGGTTCGATCCCATCCAACCGGCTTAAAAAGCATATACAAATAACAAGATAGCTTCCAATTTATTGGAGGTCTATATTTTTGCGCCTTTTTTAAGGTTTTACGTTTACAAAAAAAAGATTCCCATCTTTTTATCTTTCAAAGGTGGGAATTTATATGAAAAATTCACTTTTAACAAAAATAATTGATGCACAGAAAAACCACGAAGAAGATCTTGTGCAACTGATAAATGATTTTACTCCGTTGCTTAAAAAGTATGCGACAAAAATGAATGGTGAAGATGCTTTTGCGGATTTACGGTTGGAGTTTATCGAAATCATTTTGGGAATCAACGCAGAAAAATTTTCAAACTATGTAGAGCCGCAAATACTCTCTTATATAAAAATATCCGTACATAATGCGTATATTAAATTGTCCAAAAGAAAATGTGAATACGAAAACAATACTTTTCCAGTTGAAGATATAAGAGATGAGATTGAAAAATCTCATTGTGATGAATATGAAAATGTTTTTTTGGAAGATCTCAAAAAATATTTAACTGAAAATGAGTTCGATGTAATATACAAGCATTTCTTTTGCGGACTTACAATAAACGATATTGCTTTGATAAAAGGAGTATCGAGACAAGCTGTAAATCAAGTTAAAGCAAGGGCAATAAAGAAACTTTCAGGCGTTTTTGAGAAGGAATGAAAGGGTGAATAAAAAATGAAAGAAAAAATCTTTGAGATGCTTATAGTTTTCGTTTGTGTCGGGATTACAACATTAATAACTACAATATTGAGAAAAAAAGGAAGTAAAGAAGAAACGAAGAATTATCATATGGATTATTTAGAACTTTTTTCGTCCTTTTTTATTACAATAGTTGATTACATTCTTAAATCTACAATCCACAAAAACAAGTAACAGAAATTTTATACAATAAATATTTTGTTGGCTTAAAAGAAAAAAGTTTAAATAAGATGTTTACAAAAATCAAAAAAAAATCTTTGTATGTATTGTAACGCAAAAAAACTGCTGCAGAAGTTTTTTGTTACAAATATTATAAAAAAGGAGCTATTAAAATGGCACAGAAACTGATTCTTCCTATCAACAAATGTAAACTTACTGCAAGCTATAAGAATGCTGCATACAAAACCAAATATGGATATACTCACTATGGTATTGACATGGTTTCTACAGCAGGATCTACTAAAATTTATGCAAGTGGTAATGGTACTATCGTAAATATGGGTTGGGATGACAATGCTGGTAATGTAATTGTTATTCGTTACGATGATGCATATGATAAAGCATCCGGCACTTACAAAGATGTAGTGTTTAGATATTATCACCTTGATTCCATTCATGCAAATCGTTACATCGGCGAAACTATTAATAAAGATAAAGTTCTTGGTTACTATGGAGGTTCCGGCATGGGACAGCAGAACTACTGGAGTGCGCACCTTCACATTGAGGCAGACACCGACACAGCATATCCTTGCTATTCCCCCACTTTCTCTGGTTCTACCCAGATCATTAAAGGCGCTTCTGCTGGTGCAAACGATAGTACTATGTCCAGCGCTCTTAACTGGCTTTATGTAAAAAACACTTCTCCTGACTACCAGACTTATACTACTGCAGGAGATGCATATATTAATAGTGGTGATACCTCTCTTGCTACTTATTAATTATGTAGAATAATAAAACAAGCGATAGCAAAGCACGATTTTGGTTCTTACTAGTTTTCTCCATGAAATAAACTCAATTGCTAGTGTGTTTAGTATTGCATAACGAAAGAGAAAATGTACTTCAAAGACTCAAGTTTGGATTTATTAAACACAACGAGGGCAAAGAATGTATCTTTGCCCTCGCAATTTAACGGTACGAAATAAAAAGGATTTGATCTTGAGTTATTTTTGCCGATAAAACATGTTCTTTAGGTTCTCCAGATGAAATAATTAAATTGAAGTGTATTGTAAGAACATCATCATTGTAATCTGTTTTGAGTATCTCATATTCTGTTTTTGCTAGATCATATAATGCAGCAGGTGTGACATAAGATTTATTATTTTCATTATATGTGTAATTTGTTCTAAGGTGCTCAGGAAGTAAGCCGAAATAATTATAAATAATACTTTCAAATTCAGATTCGGGTATATAAAGGCCATCAACTTCCTCTTGAATATATTTAGAAATATTGTCTTCTTTTTGAATGCGATAGCCATACCACATCACTAGACTTTCCACAGGGATTTCCGATGTGTTATTCCAAGAGTCACTTAATAAAAGAGAACTGCCAAACTCTTGTAAAACTTCTTCGGAACTGATTGAGATAGGTTTTTCTTCAACATTTGAACTGCTTTCGCTTTCTGACTCCGAAATGGATTGAGACGGGACGTCATTAGAATTACTAGATGATAGTTCTGAATCGTTGACACATCCAACCAAACACAATACCAGCATAGAGAAAATAATCATTTTTATAAAACGCATAATTTTCATTCCTTTCTTTATCATCTCCCACTTTTTCAAGTGGGAGATATTTTTTAATATTTATGGATAGCTTTTATTAAACTTCTCCACAAATTATATAACGATACAAAAACAAAAGTGCAACAATAAATCAAATATTAAAATACCAAAGTATTTAATATAATGTCAAGCATGTGATTACAATAGTATTGTAATATTTTTTATTTGTGGTGATTGTTATGCTTAGTCAACGAATCCACGAACTTAGAACGGCAAGAGGAATAAGTCAAGTCAAATTGGCTGAAATACTTGGAGTTTCTAAGCAGAGTGTTTCAAATTGGGAAAATGATAATATTCAGCCTTCAATAGAAATTCTGATGAAACTTGCAGAATATTTCGGAGTTTCAACGGATTATCTTTTGGGGTTTGAAGAAAAAAGAACGTTGGACGTAACGGGTCTTTCTCCGGAAGAGGTTGCCCATATCCAACAAATTATCCATGATATGAACAAAAAATAAAACAATATAAATAAGCAATATATCGCTAGCGCTATATTATTTTGCGCAATTCCTGCGGCAATACTATCATATAGATGAGGTGATATATTGATGGAAAGCGGAAACAAAATTCTTGGTAATAATATAAAAGCTTATAGAAACGCAAAAGGTTGGAGCCAGGAAGAACTGGCCCATCTTTCCGGAATTACTCCTGCGCACCTCGGACATATCGAAAGAGGAGAAGGTAATCCTACTCTGCTTACTTTGCTTTCCGTCAGCAATGCGTTACAAGTTGATTTATCTGAACTTGTAAAAAGTAATGTGGATGCAACTGTTGTTGATAGTATTTTAAGACTTGATAAATTGCAGAAAGAATTTTCCGAACTTCCCGAGGACAGACAAATTGAAGTGTATGGAGTATTTAAGACTATACTTTCTTGGAATAGTAAAAAAGAATGACAATAAAGCGGTGACAAAATGATTTCTTTAAAATTCTCATCGAAAGATGAGGAAAAATTGGCAATCGAAAAACTTTATATCAAAACAAATAAGGTGCTTTATGGCTATGCATACGATATTCTGAAGGACAAAGGTCTTGCGGAAGATGCGGTCCATGAAGCATTTATTCGTTTAGAGAAAAATCTTGATAAAATTGATGATCCGGACAGCAGAAGGACTTTTAACTATTTGATTACGATAGTCGAAAATATCAGCAAAACTATGTATATAAAGCGTAGCAGAGAATTCGCTTCGGAATTGGAGGACTATTCTGAGAATAAAGAGGACGATTTTGAATCTGCCGATGAAATTCTCATAAAGCGGGAAGAATACGCTTTATTGCATGAAGCAATTGACCATTTGGATGAGAAATACAGAAAAGTGATGACTCTTCTGTATTTTTATGGTATGAAGGAAAAGGAAATCTCAGAAGAACTAGGTATTTCGATAAGTAATGTGGGTGTAAGAATCCACCGTGCTAAAATCAAAATTAAGGAATATATTGAAAGAAAGGAGGCCGGAGATAAATGAGCGGTAAAATGGATAAAGAAATAAGCGAACTTTTATTGAAGAATGCATTTGAAGAATATGAAAACGCAAGATGCGATGAAATTATAGAAAAATATAAAGATACCGAACCGGAATATTCCGAAGAACATAAACGCAGAATGGAAAAGCTTTTCAGAAAGGAAAAGAAAAGCTTCTGTTGGGGCAAATTCGTAAAACGTGCTGCTATGATTATTTTGGCAGTATTTCTCTCTGGCACCCTGGCTTTGCAGGTCGAAGCTGTAAGAATTAAGATAGAAAACTGGTATTATGAAATAACCGGCGAAGCTATTCATATAGGTAATTCTGTCGAAGACCTTCCGGGATATTCTGAGACAGATATGCCGATATATGTTTTATCGGATAAATTTGTTGAGAAATATGAACTTAGCGTTACTCAGGAAATTAGTGCTGAAAAAATTCATACGAGTTATGAAAATATAAATGGTAATTATGTTGATTTCCGTGAGTTTTATGGCGAAGTTATTTTCGATTTAGATAGTGATAATGCTACAATTCGCAAGAAAAAAAGTGGAAACAAAGAAATTTTGATTATTAACAATCAAAATGAATTCATGCTTTATTGGAAGTATAATGGGAACACGATTTATGTGTATACAAATTTCCAAGAAAATAGTGTAGATGAGCTAATTGATAATATTGTAATAAAATAATGAATATAATAGTTACCTCTATAAGGAGGTAGATGTTATGAAAAAAATATTATCTGTAATTTTATCATTTGTTTTGCTGTTGAGTAGTTTTTGTGTGTCAACTTATGCCTCAGTTCCGGAAATTTCACCGTATTATCTTCATATTAGATCAATAGGAAGAAGTTTCACTATTGACTCACAAACGGGAGAAGCACGAGTTTTGGCAGATCTAACGATTAGCAGTGGCGATCATTGCTCTGTAAGCGCAAGTGTTCAAAAAAAAGTTAATACTACATGGAGATCGTTCGCTGTGTTTCGTGATTCAGGAACAGAAGATGCTGGTTTTATTGAATATGTTGCGTTGGATTCGGGTTATACATATAAATGCGTATTTAACTTTATCGTATACGATGTGAACGGTAATATTATCGAACAAAAATCATTTACAAGTGAAGAAATTTACTATAGTTAATTTAAAGGGCGACAATAGTCGCCCTTTTTTGTAATAATATTAAATAATACTAAGTTACTATAAAAATAAAATATTTCTATTCTTCGGTAAATAAAAAAACTGATTTTACCGGAGCCGTTTTGCCATACCCTTCGGATTTCAGTTTTAATCCGGAGGGTATTTTTTATGTTTAAAATAAGAAAGGCTAACAACCCTTCTTAAAACAAAAATTGGGCTTTTGGTCCATAAATATTTTAAAACAAAAATACCCGTGCTCACAAAAAACTCTGTTTTAGAGGTTGAGCATGGGATTTTTTGTATTGAGCACGGAATAGTTTCTATTCGTTCTCCTCCGTTTCTGAAGTTTGCTCAAAAACAAATTCAATGAAATGGAGATTTTACAATGAATATAAATCAAAAAGAAATAGGCCAAAGAATACGTTCTTTAAGAAAGGAAACCAGGCTTTCACAGGAGAAATTAGCAAACAAACTTAATGTCAACACAGATCACCTCGGAAGATTGGAAACGGGAAGCAGAGGAATGTCTATTGACCTTTTGGTGGAGATTTCCAAATACTTTGCTGTTTCTACGGACTACATATTGTTTGGCGAAAAACAAAATACAGACGAAATAAAAGAAATAATTTCTTTTGTGATGTTACAGCTGAAAGAAATAGAGAGAAAACTATAAAATACGACCTATAAAGTCGGTGAAACCCGACCTACGAGAACATAAACTTTTTGTCAAAGCAAGAGTAAAATTTACATGTACCCAAAAGGTACATGTACTTTGATAAAAGAAAATACATTCTTCAAGCACAACTAACGAAACTCCTGCTCCGTCACAGTCCGAGCGCGATAAAACCGTCACAGGCAATGAGGGCAGCCGACAGAGAACCTGCCGGGGGTGAGATTCCCGTGGAGCTGTATTTACAGCCGCTTGATGATTCCCAAAACCGGGGTGTCGAGGACAAATAGGTTGCAATAGTTAATATCAGAAGCAACAGGGACAAATAAAATTTGTCCCTGTTTTTGTGGTATTAATTACCACCATGACAACTCCCAAATAGCAGAGATTCTTTTTCCTTTCCCGTTCCTTTCAGAATCAAAAACCATCACTCCATTTCTGCTGTTTGGGAGTTCTAATAATTTAAGAGGATGATTTTATTGCAACAAAATAAGACTTTTTTCGAAGACTATCCCGATCTCGTAAACGTTGAGCAAATGTGTGAAATGCTCGGAAACATCAGCAAAAAGAGTGGGTATAAATTGCTCAAAGAAAAGAAAATTAAAAGTATTATTATTGCAAAACGTTATAAAATACCCAAAATATACATTTTGGAATATTTAGGGCTGATAGATATAAATACATGATTCGCACGTTTGTCTGTTTTTGAAAAGTGAATATAATTGGTACTGTCAACAGCAGATGGACCACAAAAAGGAGGTAAAATTATGGTTACTGGTCATCTGCGGGAAAGAAATGGATATTACCACATTGTATTGAATTATGTTGATGAAAACGGAAAAAGAAAGACGCCATCAAAATCAACGGGACTTCCGGTAAAAGGAAATAAAAAACGTGCGCAAAGCATGTTGGAGGATGAACGTACAAAATTAGAAGAAGCTCTCCTGCAAATAATTGAGAATAAAAAAGTTGGCGGAGCGGATGATATGTCTTTTACCAAGTTTATGCTTAAATGGGTAAACATGATGAAAAACAGTGTCGAGGTTACAACATTCGCAGCTTACAAAGCAATAATAGAGAGAAAAATAAATCCTTATTTTGATTATTTCTATCCGAATATAAAGGTGGGAGAAATTACTCCAATACATATTCAGGAGTTTTATACCTATGAGCTGGAAGAAAAGGGACTTTCAGCAAACAGTGTAATTCATATTCATGCGAATATCAGAAAAGCTTTGCAATATGCATACAAAGTTGACTTAATAAAAAGCAATCCAGCTGATAAGGTGGAACGTCCAAAGAAAGAGCCGTACCTTGCCAATTATTACAATGCACAGGAACTTGAGAGCCTTTTTAAGACCGTAAAAGGCGAATTTATTGAGTTAGGAGTAATAATTGCCGCCTTTTATGGATTGCGCAGGAGCGAGATTGTAGGGCTTAAATGGGAAGCTATTGATTTTGCGCAGAAGACCATATCCATAAGGCATATAGTAACGGAAACCTCTGTAGATGGGAAATTTACGATGATACCTAAAGATAGACCAAAATCAAAATCAAGTTACAGAACCCTTCCACTTGTGAAACCCTTCGAGGAACTTTTGTTGCAAATAAAAAAGCAGCAGGAAATCGATCGCAGAATATGCGGAGATTCCTACTGCAAGGATTATTTGGAATATGTTTATCTTGACCGAATCGGCAAACTGATTAAGCCAAACTATTTGACACAAAGATTCCACAACATAATAGAACAGAATCATATGAAACCAATTAGGTTTCATGATTTGAGACACAGTTGCGCAAGTGCTTTGTATGCAAACGGAGTTGATATAAAGCAAATCCAGGCATGGCTTGGACACAGCGATATAACGACGACCACAAGCATTTACACCCACATGGAGTTCGAATCAAAAGAGAATTCAGCAAAAGCGATAATGAAAATTTATCCGGTAAATGCCATTGAGGATTTCGTTTTTGAGAATTCGGAGGGCGTTTTGGAGGGCAATCGCGAAAATCCTGCCATTTTCACTTAAAACTTCGGATAAAAGAAAAAGCGATAAATGGCTTAACAAAGCCATTTATCGCTTGGTGCCGGTGATGGGGGTCGAACCCACACGATATCGCTATCAACGGATTTTGAGTCCGTCACGTCTGCCAATTCCATCACACCGGCGTTTTACCTTTCTATTATACACGATTTCGGCGCAAATGCAAGAATTTTATTCCGGAAAACGCACCGGAACGGGATTATCCGCGGTGATTCCGTCCGCAGTGACAATGCAGTCCACCGCAAAAACCTCAACTCCGTTTTCGTGCGCTTCCGAAAGAGCCTTCGCGAATTTCGGGTCGGTGGCGGAATTTGCCGCAAAAGAACCGCAGCCCTTCATCGCAATCACAAAAAGAACGCAGGTGCGGTAGCCTTTGCGCTTTGCTTCGATAAGCTCATGCAGATGCTTCGCGCCCCGCTCCGTAGGAGCATCCGGAAAACGGGCTTCGCCGTCAATGTTGAGGGTAACTCCTTTTACTTCGAGGAATATTTTATCCGAATTATCCTCTATGTAAAAATCAAAGCGGCTTTTTTCAAAAAAAGTTTCCGGTTTAACGAGCTTTGCGCCGGGAAAAAGCGTCGTGATATATTCTCCCGCAACCTTGTTCGGCGCGATGGAATCAATATTTATGATTTCTCCGTCGCTGCGGCGAACTCCGATAAGGTCAAATTTTGTCTTTCGCTCCGGATTTTTTGCCCTGCAGAGAAAAACCTCTGCCCCCGGAAGAAGAAGCTCCTTCATCCGGCCGGTGTTCATAACGTGGCAGATTTCCTCCGCTCCGTCGATTTCGACATGGGCGATAAAGCGGTTCGGACGGCTCAGAAATTTTCCGGAAACGACATTTTCGTATTTCATAAATGCTCCCCCTGGATGATTTTGTCTTTTTCAAAGGCGGAATTTATTGCGTTCAGCACCCGCTTTTTATCCGCAGACCAGAGCGGCGCCACAAGGCTTTTTTTGCTTCCGTCACCGGTCAGCCGGTGGATCGTCATGGTTTTCGGAATGCGGCGGACGCATTCTTCGAGGATTCCGATATATTCGTCAGGCTCAAGAGTACGGAATTTTCCCGCCGCGTAATCCTCCGCAAGGTCCGTTCCGGAAAGAACATGGAGCAGCTGGAGCTTTATTCCGTCTGCGCCGCTTTTTCCGATATATTCCGCGGTTTCAAAAATCATCTCCGGGGTTTCTCCCGGAAGACCGATTATCATATGGACCACAACGTAAATTCCCGCTTTTTTAAGGCGTTCCACCGCCGAATCAAAAACCGGAAGGGGATATCCCCGGCGGATATATTCGGCGGTTTTTTGGTGGATTGTCTGAAGACCGAGCTCCACCCAGACAGGCTTTATTCTGTTGAGCCGGGAAAGAAGTTCAAGGGTTTCATCCGGAAGGCAGTCCGGTCTTGTTCCGATGGAAAGGGCGACGATATCCGGATGGGATATGGCTTCGGAGAAAAGTTTTTCCATTTTTTCAATGGGTCCGTAGGTATTGGTGTAGCTCTGGAAATAGGCGATATATTTCCCGGATGGGTTCTTTTTGCTGACCCTTGCCTTCGCCTTTTCAATCTGTTCAGAAACGCTTCCGGAAGGTTTTTCGGCAAAATCCCCTGAACCTCCAAGGCAGAAAATGCAGCCCCTTGTTCCGATTTTTCCGTCACGGTTGGGACAGGTGAATCCGCCCTCCAGCGCGAGCTTATAGACTTTTCCGCCGAATTTTTCGCGCATTTCGTCGTTCAGCGACCGATACATTTTTCCACCGCCCTTCCGGAAAAAGTTAATGAAATCTTAAGAATATCTTACCACAAAAGCGGTTTACTTTGCCATAGAAAAAGGATATAATTTTAAAAAAGACTGCGCCACCGCAGGGAACGCCGTCCTCGATGTTCCGCAAAAAATACGGCTGGTTTTGGCTGGATGGGATTTTCCCCTCATCCGTCAAAACCTTCGGTTTTGCCACCTTCCCCCAGGGGAAGGCTATGCCGCCCTGCGTTTTCAACTTTCAGCTTTCAACTTTACACTAAAAAAGAATCCCTCCGTCATTTCCTTCGGAAATGCCACCTCCCTTTGCACAAGGGAGGCTGCGCTCCGCGTTGCCTGTAATCCCTCTTCCGTCTTTTCTGCAACAAGTTGCAGAAAATCCACCTTCCCCCAGGGGAAGGCTATGCCGCCCTGCGTTTTCAACTTTCAGCTTTCAACTTTACACTAAAAAAGAATCCCCCCGTCTGCTTCGCAGACACCCCCCTTTGACAAGGGGGGCTATTGCCTCGGCGGAAGGCTTTTTGCAACATCCGGCGATTTTCTGCGTCTTTATATACGAAAGGAGGTTTTCGGAATGAAAATATTTCCTCTTGCGGCATATACTTTTTCACATTTTGCGGTGGATTATCTCTGCTTCTGGATTCTTTTCGGATATTTTTCGCAGAACGTCCACGGAAACGAAGCCGCCTTCGGTTTTATTCTCTATAATTTCATCGCCTTCGGGCTCCAGATGGTAATCGGCGCTTTCTGCGATGAGCACCGGAAGTTTCCTTCCTCCGCGCTCGGATGCCTGCTCGTTCTTGTTGCTGTGCTCATTTCGCATCCCGCTCCATGGGCGGCGCTTGTTATAACCGCCCTCGGAAACGCATTTTTCCACGTTGGCGGCGGAATCGAAAGCCTTGTTCATTCCGGCGGAAGACTTTACCGCGGCGGAGTTTTTGTTTCCGCAGGAGCGCTGGGCGTTGTTTTGGGAACCATTGAGGGAACGAAAACCGGCATCAGCGATTTTAACCCGGCTCTGCTCATTGAACCGGCTCTTCTTGCGGTTTTCTGCGCGGTAATCTGCTTTTTTGCCAACAAAAAATATCCCGCGGAGGAGGACTGCAAAATTTCCGGCGCCGCGAACGGAAAAGCCGGAATCTGGCTCGTTCTCGGTCTTGCGCTTCTTTCCGTTGTTATCCGCTCATTCGGCGGAACCGCCATTCCCATGGCATGGAAAACGACCCTTCGGCTTGGTCTTGTTTCCGGCGGAGCAGCTTTCCTCGGAAAATTCCTCGGCGGATTTGCGGCGGACTTTTTCGGTGCAAGGCGCACCGGAATGATCTCCCTTCTTGCTTCGCTTCCTCTGCTCATTTTCGGAAGCGGGAACATGATCGTTTCTGTTGCCGGAATCATCCTTTTCAACATGACCATGCCCATAACCCTTGGAATCTGCGCCGAAAAACTCCCGAAAAACCCGGGACTTGCCTTCGGTTTAACAACTGCAGCTCTTCTTCTTGGCGCTGTTCCGGGATTTTTTGCCGTTGTTTCCGGAAAAATATTCCTGCTTGTTCCGGCGGTTCTTGTTTCCGCGGTCTGCATTTATTTTTCCGCTGAAAATAAAAAATCCCATTCGGAGGTGTAAACCATGATTCTTCCTGACGTTGCGCCCCTTTGGGTACCCTATGCCTTTGCTGCCGGAGGTTTTTTAATAATCTGCGGCATTTCCGCCGGAATAGTTTTTATTGCGGTGAAACTTATAAAAAAAGCCATTTCAAAAAACAGGGAGGAATAAAAAAATGTATCTGCTCGATGTTGCCACTGGTCCGATGTATGCCGTAATCGGCGGAACTTTTCTGCTTATTGCCGCGGCTGTTGCCGGAATTGTTTTCGGCGCGGTTGTTCTTATCCGAAAGGTTATTGAAAACAAGGAGGACAAAAAATGAAAATTCCGATGGATCTTATTTTTCCCGACCAGGAGGTTATTGTTGAGGCGGAGGAGGAATTTTCCACGGCTCCGGTGCTTCTTGCGGCTGTTGTTGTAATCGTTGCGGCTGTGCTTGTTTTTAACGCAATCAAAAAGAACCGGGGCGGAAGAAAATGAGATATTTGCTTGATCTTGCGCCGTATCCGGAGGAAATTGCCGCATTGGAAAGAACTTCCGCCATCGCCGTCGGAATAATCGTCGGCGCAGTTCTGATTCTTGCGGCGGTACTTATTTTCAGAGCGGTGAGAAAAAAATGAATGATTTTTATCTTCCGGAAGCGGAAAACTCCCGGGATTTTATGATCCTCGGTTCCGAAAGCGGATTTTGGGCAATGATTTTCGGTGCCGCGGCACTTGCAATTATCGCCGTTTGCGCTATAATATTGTTTATAAAAAAATCCAGAAAATAAGGAGAACAAAATATTATGGGATTAAACGGCGTCGGCGTTATGATAATCACAAGCCTTCTTTCTTTTGCGCTTATAAGCCTTGTTTTCTTCGGCCTGAGGGCATATAACAGAAAAAAACACCCCACCAAAGAGGACATCAAAGAAACAAACCGCCAGAGAAGAGAACGGGAAAAACTCAAGCGCGAAACCAAAAACAAGGTTAATGCCCGCATGCGCGGCGAAAAGCCCGAGGATTCCGAAAGCGTTCCCAACGGAAAACGCAGCGGAAAATATAAGAAGAAAAACAAGAAGAAATGAGCCCCGTTTTAATCGTTCTTTGGAACCTTCTTCTGACGGTGCTCATCGAAGGAGCACTGGTGCTCATTTTTTGCAGGAAGCGGGAAAAGGTTTATCACAGCGTGCTCGTCAACATGCTCACGAACCCGCTTGTTAATATTCTGCTGATTTTATGGGCAAATTTTGTGCCCCTTGCGGAGGTTCCGTTTTATTACATTGCCATTGCTTTTCTTGAAATTGCGGCGGTGATAACCGAATGGATACTCTATTACAAAATGGGCGATTTCGGCATTAAAAAGGCGTTTTTTGCCTCTTTTTTGCTTAACGCCGCAAGTTTTTCCTTCGGATTTTTAATTGAATAAAAACAAAATGAGCACCGCGTCAGGGACGCAGTGCTCATTTTTTAAGCTTCCTTGTTAAAGGAGGCTGTCATGCCTTTAAGATCAGGTGCGTGACTGGGGGATTCTTTTCAAATTGAAAGTTGAAAATGGAAAGTGGAAAATTGATTTTGGGGAATACGTATTCTTCGCTTCGCTCAGAATGACATTACCGCGTCACTGTAGGGAACGGTCTTGACCGTTCCGCAAAGTCGGCTGAATTTAACGTGATGGGATTACAATCCCTCCGTCATTTCCTTCGGAAATGCCACCTCCCTTTGCACAAGGGAGGCTGCGCTCCGCGTTGCCTGTAATCCCTCTTCCGTCTTTTCTGCAACAAGTTGCAGAAAATCCACCTTTTGCTCAGCCGCAGACGGCAGACCCCTCTGTCCTCTTCGAGGACATCTCCCCTAACAGGGGAGTCTCCTCCGGGAAGGCTATTCCGCCCTGCGTTTTCAACTTTCAGCTTTCAACTTTACACTAAAAAAGAATCCCACCACCGCTTCGCGGTCCCCCTCCCTTTATGCAAGGGAGGCCATATCGAAAAGATTCCAGGGATATTTTTCCGGAGGGAAGGATTTTGCCTCGACGGATTCGCCGGTGATGGGATGCTTGAAAGCAAGGCGATGGCTCCAGAGGGCGGTTTCGCAATGGTTATCACGGCTTCCGTATTTTCCGTCGCCGAGAAGGGGCATTTTTCTGCTTGCAAACTGCACCCTAATCTGGTGGGTTCTTCCGGTGTGGAGCTTTATGAGCACAAGGGAAATTTTTCCGTGCTCATCGTGCTCAAGGGTGCTCAGAACCTTATATTCAAGGCTTGCGGCCTTAACTCCCTTTCGTTCGCGCTTGACCACAAAGGTTTTGTTCTTTTGGGAATCCTTGAAAAGAAGGTCCTCAAAAACGCCTTGCGGTTCCTCCGGAACGCCTTTTATTACGGCGATATATTCCTTTTCAAACTCCCGCTTCTGGATCGCTTCGGAAAGTTTCCCGGTGGCTTTCTGCATTTTTGAAAGCACCATCGCGCCGCCGGTATTCCGGTCAAGACGGTGAACAAGAAAGCAGGGTTTGCAGACATGCTCCGAAGCGAGTGTGACGATATCCGGGTTTTTTCCGTCCGGTTCGGAAAGAACCTCCGCCGGTTTTTCAACAATTATTATAAATTTATCTTCAAAAAGAACTTTCATGAAATTGGCTCCTTTGCGGGTATGGCTGAATTTAACGTGATGGGATTTACACCCTTCCGTCCGCGCTGCGGACACCTCCCCTCAAGGGGAGGTAATTCGCTCCGGGTTATCTGGTAATCCCTCTTCCGTCTTTTTCGGCAAAGCCGAAAAATCCACCTTTTGCTCAGCCGCAGACGGCAGACCCCTCTGTCTGCTACGCAGACATCTCCCCTAACAGGGGAGTCTCCTCTGGGAAGGCTGATTGCCTCGGCGGAATGCAAAAAACATTCTGCACTTTGCACTATGCATTGTGCATTGAAAGGAATCCCTCCACCGCTTCGCGGTTCCCCTCTCTTTGACAAGGGAGGCTGAATACATTATCACACAAAAAAGCTGGGCGGTAAAGGCTTTTTCGGAAAATCTATTGAAAAAGGCGGCAAAAACGGATAAAATATAGCCATGTAAATATGCTTTCGGAGGTGTTTTTGTGTCCGAAAAAGATTCTGTCAACGCCGCTCTCATAAATCCGGAGGACAGAGAGGAATATCACCGCTCCCTTGGTCTTACCAAGAAAATCGAATCCCGCAAGATAATCCTTGTGGGGCGTTCCCGCTGCGGAAAAACAACTCTTATCCGCCGGCTTCATAACCTTGATATGAGTTACCACAAAACCCAGTCCATCGAAGCATGGTCCGACGCCATCGACACTCCCGGCGAATATACCGATACTCCTTTCTTCAGCCGGGGCGCCGCCATAACCCCCGCTTACGACGCGGATATCGTCTGTTTCTGCCATGACTGCGGAAACGATATCTGCCGCCTTCCCCAGATGTTTTCAATGAGCTTTGCGAAGCCGGTCATCGGAATTGTTACCAAAGCGGACAGTGACGACGTTTCCACCGAGCAGGCGGAGCTTTTCCTCCATAACGCAGGAGCAAGGCATATTGTAATTACAAGTTCCCTCACCGGAAGAGGCATTGAGGAACTCATCGACCTTATAAACAACATTGATCTGAATGATTACTGATAAAACGGGGCGGAATTTTCCGCCCTGTTTTTTTTGCAAAAAGGACCCCCTTGTTAAAGGGGGCTGGATTTTTTAATCGACTGCGATTAAAAAAGACTGGGGGATTCTGTACAAATTACCTGCTGATTTAAATTGGACGGGGTTTTCCCCTCATCCGTCAAAACCTTCGGTTTTGCCACCTTCCCCCAAGGGAAGGCTGATTGCCTCGGCGGAATGCGGAGGAAGAATCCCTCCGTCATTTCCTTCGGAAATGCCACCTCCCTTTAGGCAAGGGAGGCTACCCTCCGGGAATCCTTTTTTCGGGCGGATATTATCCGCCCCTACGGTTTTTAATCATTCTGCACTTTGCACTATGCATTGTGCATTAAAAAAGCACCCTTGCGGGTGCTTTTTTATCAGATGTAATCGTCCTCGTCGAGGTCGAAATCGTCTTCGCTTATTTCGTTGATGATGGGAAGGATCATCGGGGAACGCTGGGTTGCGGTATAAAGATAGCTGCCGGCGGCATCCCGGATTTTGAGTTTGAGGTTCTGCCAGTCGCGCTTGTTTTCGGAAATTCCGGAACGGACCGCCCCTTCCACAACCTTTTTGGTATCGGCGATGAGTTTTTCCGAATCCTTGACATAGACAAATCCCCGGGAAAGGATATCCGGTCCCGCAAGGATTTTTCCCTTGTTGCTGAGGGTTACGGAAACAACCATGATTCCGTCCTCTCCGAGATGTTTTCTGTCCCGGAGAACAACGTTTCCGACGTCGCCGACGCCGAGACCGTCAACAAGAACTGCGCCTGCGGTAACAGTTTCCTCCGCGGAAATTCCGTTTACGGAAAGCTCGATAACTCTTCCGAGCTGGGGAATCATCACGTTTTCATCGTGCATGCCCATCTGGAAGGCAAGGTCGCTGTGCTTTTTGAGATGCTTATATTCGCCGTGGACCGGGATGAAATACTGGGGTTTTGTAAGGGCAAGCATCAGCTTCTGCTCATCCTGGCAGGCATGACCGGAAACATGAATCTGGCTGTAACGTTCATAAACTACCTCGCAGCCGATTTTCATAAGCTCGTTCACAACTTTGTCAACGTCCTTTTCGTTACCGGGAATGGGATATGCGGAAATGATGACGAGATCGCGGCAGGTGAGGTTCACCTTTTTGTGGTCGCCGGTGGACATTCTTGTGAGAGCGGACATGGGTTCGCCCTGGCTTCCGGTGGTGATGATGCAGACTTCGCTTTCCGACATTCTGTTGACGGAATCAACCGGGATAACGGTTCCGGCGGGAGCTTCGAGATAGCCCAGTTCAAGGGCTTTTGCAACGACCTGCTCCATGCTTCTTCCGGAAACGGCAACTTTTCTGCCGTATTTAACGGCGGAATCGATTACCATCTGGACGCGGTGGACGTTGGAAGAGAAGGTTGCGACGATGATTCGCTTATCCGCGGCGTTTTTGAAAATTACGTCGATGCTTTCGCCGACTGTTCTTTCGCTGGGAGTGCTGCCGGGTCTTTCGGCGTTGGTGGAATCGGAAAGCAGGGCAAGAACGCCTTTGCTTCCCAGTTCGCCGAAGCGTGCAAGGTCGATTATTCCGCCGCGGATAGGCGTGAAATCGATTTTGAAGTCGCCGGTCTGGATTACAACGCCCGCGGGAGTATGGATTGCAAGGGCGCAGGAATCCGGAATGGAGTGGTTGACGTAGATAAACTCAACGCTCATGATTCCTGCTGCGACGATATCGCCGGGTTTTACAACGTTGAGCTTTGCGTTCGCAAGAAGGTTCTTTTCCGCAAGCTTGTTTTCAATAAGCGCCATGGAAAAGCGGGTTGCGTAAACCGGAATGTTGAGCTTCTGGAGAAGATAGGGAACTGCGCCGATATGGTCCTCGTGACCGTGGGTGATGAAAAGACCTTTTATTTTATCCTTGTTTTCCTCAAGATAGGTGAAATCCGGGATTACAAGGTCGATTCCGAGCATTTCCTCATCCGGGAACGCCATTCCGCAGTCAACGATTATGATTTCGTTTTCGTATTCATAGGCGGTGATGTTCTTTCCGATTTCGCCGAGACCGCCCAGGGGGATTATCCTCAGCGGAGGATTTTTTGAAGCGGCGGTGGGGCGTCCGCGTTTTTTTCTGTTCCAGCTCCAACCCTTTTTCTCTTCGGCGGAAACGTTTTTTGCGCTTTCCTTTTTTGCGGGCTGTTTTTTTGCGGCGGGCTGTTTCTTTACGGATTTTGCGGGTTTCTTTTCCGGAATTTCCTCGGCGCTGTGGTCATACTGTGCTTCCGGAAGGTTTGCAAGGATTTTATCGAGTTTATCAAGATTTGCTTTCTGCTGTTTTGCTCTTTGGGTATGGTTCAAATTCTGACCTCCTTTTAAAAAGTCGTTTTTGTTTATGTAATTTCTGTAATTGAGTTCGGTTCAAAGCCTCCCATGAAAGAGGCGCTGCGGCGGAAACTTGTAAGATTTCCGTAGGGGCGGATATTATCCGCCCGTTTTTGCTGAAAGCCCCCCTTGTTAAAGGGGGGTGGTTTTGGCTTTGCCAAAACCGGGGGGATTCTGTTGAAATTACCGGCTGAATTTAACGGGATGGGATTGCAATCCCTCCGTCGCCGTTGGCGACACCTCCCTTTGCACAAGGGAGGCTTTTGTTACGGCGGGTGTCATCACGATTACCGTAGGGGCGGATATCATCCGCCCGTTTTTAATTGGATGGAATTGACTCCCTTCCGTCCGCGCTGCGGACACCTCCCCTCAAGGGGAGGTAATTGGCTCGGTGGAAGGCGGTGGAACACCTCATCCGTCTGCTTCGCAGACACCTTCCCCTCAAGGGGAAGGCTTTGCCCTCCGGG
>JAFQBT010000145.1 GCA_017399625.1 Oscillospiraceae bacterium | reverse complement strand
CCTGCGTTTTCAGCTTTCAGCTTTCAACTTTACACTAAAAAAGAATCCCCCCGTCTGCTTCGCAGACACCCCCCTTTGACAAGGGGGGCTGTTGGCTCGGCGGAAGGCGGAGGAACACCTCATCCGTCTTTTTCGGCAAAGCCGAAAAATCCACCTTCCCCTCAAGGGGAAGGCTATCCGTCCTGCGTTTTCAGCTTTCAGCTTTCAACTTTACACTAAAAAAGAATCCCCCCGTCTGCTTCGCAGACACCCCCCTTTGACAAGGGGGGCTTATGCAACAAAAAAGCACCCTTGTCCCGCCTGCGATAAAGCAGGCAGGACAAGGGCGGCCTTTAGTTAATTGAATATTTATCTTTTATGCGGTGTTGCCTTCGGGTTGCACCGCTTTTCTTTTGTCTGAAAGCTCGTTGATATGTCGTTCAAAAGCTGCTTCAAGTTTTTCTCCGGTTATGAAATTCAGAATTCCCACATCACGGTAGTAAATATCTATTCGCTGACGCCTTTTTCCATCTTTACGATAGGGTGCATGAACTTCAATTCTTGAAATGAACTCATGTACAAGTTCCGGGGTGAGATATTCAAGTTCCGTTACCTGTTTTACCTTTGCTATGAATTTCTCAATATCGGAAGTCTGTTTTGTCCCTTCGGAGATTTCATTTTCAAGAACAGGTATTCTCTCATTGAGTTCTTTTCTCTCATTCTCATAGGAAGAATAAAGAAACTCGTATCGCTCGTCTGAAAGCTTTCCGGATGCGTTATCCTCGTATGCCCGAAGAAAAAGATTGTTCAGTTCATCAATGCGTTTATGGGCTTTTTCAAGCTCTCTGCGCTTTGATGAAAGTTCTTTCTTTTCATCTTCTTTGGATTTTGAAAGAAGCATTTCCGCAAAGCGTTCTTCATTGTACTGAACATACCGGAAGATGTTCTGCATGTTTTTGAGCACCGAGAATCCTACCTGCATTTCTCTTATGAAATGACTTGAGCACGCATCTTTGTTCTTTCTTGATTTTGAGCATGTGAACCAGTTTTGCGTTTCATCAAAGTCCTTTGCCGTGCAGAAATACATTTTGGAACCGCAGTCATGGCAGTATATAAGTCCTGAAAACATACTTGTTTTGCCTTCTCTTGATGGTCTGCGTTTGTTTTTACGAAGTTCCTGCACAATATCAAAAGTTTCTCTGCTGATTATGGCAGGGTGGGTATTCTCAAAAACTTTCCATTCTTCCTTCGGCTTGTCTATCTTTTTCTTGTTTTTGAAAGACTTTGTGGTAGTCCGAAAGTTCACGGTATCTCCGATATATTCTCTGCGTTCAAGGATAGTTACTACTGTGGTTGGATTCCACTTGTTGGGCTGTTCTGTAAGTGCGTTTACATTCCTTCCGCAGTTCTTCCAGTATTCACTCGGAGTTGGTATCTTTTCTTCCGTAAGGATTCTTGCAATCTTTGAAGGGCCGTCACCGGAAACGCACATACGGAATATTCTCTTTACGATTTCAGCCGCAGGCTCATCTATTATCCACTCCTTTGGATTATACGGATTTTTCATATATCCGTAGGGTGGTATAGTTGTCAAAGGTTCTCCGGACATACCTTTGTTTTTGAAAACGTTTCGAACCTTTTGGCTTGTATTCTTTGCGTGCCATTCATTGAACAGATCCTGCATTGGAACCATATCGCTGATTCCTTTGGCTGTATCGATATTATCCATTATAGCGATATACCTAATACCAAGTCTGTCGAAATCTTCTTCCAAAAGCTGACCTACAACCAAACGGTTACGACCCAGTCTTGAATGGTCCTTCACTATGAGGTTTTCAATCAAACCCTGTTCTGCGAGTTCCATAATTTCAGTAAACGCAGGTCTTGCAAAGTTAGTTCCTGAAAAGCCGTCATCAACAAAGAACTTCGCATTTTTGAATCCGTTTTCTTTTGCATATCTTTCGAGTATTGATTTTTGGTTGGTTATACTGTTGCTTTCACCTTCCTGCTCATCATCTCTCGACAATCTGCAATAGAGGGCGGTTATTCTTTTCTTATCCGACTTATTCATATTTCTCCTTTCTTTCAGCCGGATGCGATATGTGAATTACAGCAAAATCATCATACCACATCCATCTAAATACTTCAACACTTTAAAGTGTAATTCGTAAATTATTTTTCTTCAGTTATAATTCTTTCAAGGGTATCGCTTACAGTAGAATCTCTTGAACCTTCAAAAAACGTTCTTACTTCTATGACCGTATTTCCGAAATCATAATCGAAATCCATATCCTTGGGATATTCATTTTCTTTGAATATGGAGAGTCTTTCTTCCTTTGTTTTCTGTGCAAGAAGATATTTTATTTCATCCAAAAGTTCGTATACATCGGCTGCGGGTTTGAGGTTTTGTTCATTATTCATCGTTCATAATCTCCTTTCAAATGCTGGCATATTGCCGTACACTCTCGTGTCACTTTTCTTTTGCTAATTAAGGGGTTTCAGGGGAATTCACCTGACAAGCTCTGCCGTGGATATCCAAAGGCGTTGCTTGCGACGGATTACACATATTTCTCTTCTTCGTTACCATTTTTCCGTTCAGAGTAATCCTGTCACTTTTTACTTCTGATTTCGATCAACCGCTTCTTGTTTGTGCGGATAAATCTTAGAACAAGACCTTCCTTTTTCAGCGCGGTGTTTCCATATTTACGAAGAAGTTTAGCAGCGGTATTTGCATACAAACCGCAGTTCATATCCGAAACCAAATCGGAAGCCGTTCCGAGCCATATTCTTTTGTCAGACATAAAGTCAATTACCGCCTGAAAGAAAAAATGATCTTCCGTGAGCACGGGATAACCCGCTCGGTCATCTTTTTTCAAAGCCGGTTTGAGCATTTCATTTACTAATTCATAATCTTTCATTTTGTCAGCTCTTTTTACTGAAAAATCTCTATACTCTTAAAAAAGGATACAAAAAAGCCGTCACATAAGTGCAGAAAACAAGGCGAGTTCAAAAAGCAAAACTCGCTTACTCATTTTCGATGCCCTCATGCAACGGCTTTTACATCTTTTCTATCTCATTCATCAAATCACTACTATGTAACGCCATATTACGAAGATTATCGATATTCAGTTTTTGCTCCTTTTTTGAGCAATTCTATCTTACCAAAAAAATCCGGCGAATTATGCCGGATTTTATGGATTTTTTGTATTTTGTTTGTGAACAAATACTCAATGTGCTTACCATTCAATTGTTATAGAAGAGCCTTCTTCTTTGGTTTCAACTTTCATCCAATCTTTTAGATTAACAATACTATCTCTCCAGCGAAGAAAATTTTTCTCTTCTTGTAGTTCCGCTTTCCAATAAATTTTTATGGATGTAGGTTCTATGATTTCTATTCCTATGCTTTCCAAAACAACTTTTGGAGGTAATTCTTCAAATCTTTTAGTGGGTTCAATAGTGTCTAATAAGCACAGTACAAACTGGAGAGGATAATCAACAAAAGACAATTTATTTTTATCTTCTTCAATCAGCGGTGAAAGACCATATGCCTCATACAATTCTTTGTTATTACTTAGCCAAATATTATGACAAATTATAGCATCAGATATATATGCGGCGTGGTCCAAATGCTCTCTTCTCCAGTTCAACCCACCCTTGCCAAAGTAGGGTTCCTCATCAAAATTATGGTTTTTAGTATGCTTATAAAAATTTTTAACAAATCTATCAAAAAGCAAATATCCGCCTATTATACCGTGTTCGCAATTTCCTGAATCTGCACGATAGAAAAAATAATTTTTTATTAACTGTTCAGAAAAACGAGTTAAACAAACACCATATTTTTGCGGAACATAATTATAGGGTGTGTAAATTATATTGAAGTTTCCCAAATAAAAATCAAGCTGTTTTTGTGAATTTGATGTGTTAAGCGGCATTCGTATTTCTTCAATACAACTTGCGGTATCGTGATAAAGACAAGTTAAAAACCATGTATATTCATAATTATACCAATCTGACGCAGAAATCGACTACATAATTTTTTTGAAAATCGAAGGACTAAATATTTTTTCTAAATATTTACCTAACAGGAAAAGTGAAACCGTATGAATATGTTTTCCATTATTTTTATATTCTGATTTAAAATCGAAAGAAAAAACTTTTTCTTTTTCTCCATATTTGAAAAAATCCTTTATAAATCTATAGCAATTTTCTTTACCTGTTTCGGAAAACAAATCATTTGAGTTAACCGTATTTCCGTAATATGTATTATGAATGGTTGAATAGCAGTGAAGTAAAGTCTCCATATTCACACTTCCTTTTATACAATTCTGTTTATTTTAATAAAAAGCATCCTAAAAAACGAATTTATAGAATGCTTTTTTATCAAAATGCTATTATATTTCCCACACCGTTTCATCACCGCAGATATTGCGAATTTTCAGGCGAAGTGGCTTCTTTTCGCAGCGGATGCAGCCATCCCAGAATTCTTTGGTTTTGCTTCCGTTTACAATGACAAATCCGTTTTTGTCAATTTTAATTTCGCTGTCGGAATGCCATTCGCCTTCGGTTACGGTGCAATCAACACTCAAAAATTCAATAAGCTCCAAGCCATCTTCGCTGATTTCAATGGGTTTATAAGGCTTCTTTTCCGAAGAATTGAGAAGTGCCTTTTCATTGAACTCTGTTATTTTCTGCAGTACACGGTCGCTGATGAACTTATCAATGGTTACTTTATAACCGCCGAAAAGATCCTTATGAACTTCTTCAACATGATATTCTGCATAATCGCCAATGATAACATCATCGAGAATTGCTTTAAGATCACGGAGTTCAATTTCAACGTTGGTGCTGTCGTCCTCTTTTATAAATTCCAAAATCTCCTCTTCATCGGTGATGTCGATATAGTAAACGATTACTTTCTTAATATCGGTATCCAAGTCGGGGATAGCCTGATGAATAATGCGATTCATCGTAACTTTATCAAGCAGTTTAGATGCGCTGTCCATAAGGTTCGGTACATATACCGGAACCGTACCAAGCTTACTATCGGAAATTGCACCTTCCCAGAAGGAGTCAAGAGAATCCTCGTTTTTAAGTCCCGGTATCAGAGATTTGATTTTATCCATTGTCTGCACAGGATTGCGATAGAGCTGTACGCCGTCTTTGATTTCCATCAAATCAAATTCAGCGCCATCAGCAACAAGTCGATCACGGGTAGTCTGAATGGAATTAAGTCCAATATCGCAATGAATAAACTTGCGTCCAAGTTTATTTGCAACAGCAGCAGTAACACCGCTACCACCGAAGAAATCAGCTATGACTGTACCCTTTTGAGAAGAAGCGTTAACTATGCGTTCTAACAAAGCTTCTGGTTTTTGAGTTGAATAGTCAAGTCTTTCTTCTGCTACTGGGTTAATAACGAAAATATCTGTCCACAGGTTCTGTATAGGACTTCCTTCCCACTCATCCAAATACTGCTTTCTCTCAATTCTTTGATCCTTATCTTTAGGGAATTTTAAACGTCCTTCTTTTTCATAGCGTTCCATTGTTTCGGGAGAAACAGACCAACCATTTTTAGGAGGATTGTATCCTTTATATGTATATACAAGCGACGGACTATACGAAGGACTGACTAACGGGCTCAGACGATATTTTCTTCCATCACCATCGTCATACTTAAATCTCTTAATATACTCCTCTTGGCCTTCTTTAGTTAATGGAGTTTCGAAATAATAACTATCAGACATTGTGTAATAGAATATAGAATCCGTTACAATACCATATTGGTTTGTCTGTCCTAAGTTTCCTTGCTTTCTTTTCCATACAATTTCATTTTTAAAATTATCTTCCCCAAAAATTTCGTCCAATAAAATTTTCACATAGTGACCGATATGATAATCCAAATGTACATAAATAGATGCTGTTTCGCTCATTATGGATTTAATTGCCATAAGATTCTCATACATCCAGTTGAGATACTTTTCTTTATCCCAAACATCACCGTACATCTTTTCTTCAAAAGCTTTGAGCTCTTCAACGTCAAGTTCTTGTTCGGCTTGAGCGATAACTTCCGCAACCTTGGGATTACGGCGGATATACACTTTCTTGGCGTAATCAGCACCACTTGCAAAAGGAGGATCAATATAAACGAGATCAACCTGAATGCCTTGTTCTTTAAGATAAGCACAAGCAGATATACATTCGCCACGAATGACCATATTACCGTCAGCATTTTCACCCACGGTTTCCTGCTTTTCCATTTCGTACAGGGGCATACCACGTTGGAGTGTCATCGAAACATCATCGGCACCCTTGTATCTAAGTATTCTGTTAAAGTTACCGAGCACAGCTTGTCCTTCCACCGGCTCCGGTATAAACGGTACATATTTAATCGGCATGGTTTACACCTCTTTCCCCAAGCATACTTTAGCAAAACTTTTACCGTAATCATTGAGTTTAACAACTTTCTTGTCAATCTCTATTTTAAATGGTGCTCCAAAAATATTAAATAAATTTACTCTTGATTGCACATAAGGATGAACCTTAAATGAATCATAATCGACACCTTTTATTGTACCGTCAATTATATTCAAAAAACCTAATCTCGATAAATTTGTTATTGACGTTGAAATAATAAACGGATCTGACATATCAGCTAAGTCTTGCAAAAAATACGTTGGCATAGCTTTGGAATATATTTGGTTTGTATTTTCGATCGCAAATCTCATTTCGGCACACGGAAGTTGATATAACTCAACAAATTTCTGCAGAACTAAAGCGTCTAATGGACTCATTTGTTTTATAGCGTCAACAAAAGAGGGTAATGCCTGATTTGCGATTCTTGTATCCATAGCAGATGCTAATAAATTTTCATACATTTCACGCAGTTCTTTTTCATCATAGGTATACCGTAAGGCTTCCAAAATAGGTCCGGCAAGCATTGTTGGAGGAATTTGCAAGTTTTCATCTGGTATACTATCTGTTTTTTCTCTTAAATCACTTTCAAATGCCTCTAATTTGTACTTAAAAGTTAAATTAGCCCTTTTTACAGGATATAAAACAACATTATTAAAAAATCCCACAACCGTAGATATAGCCCCATCGGTTTCTTCCATTGTTGCAGGGAGGTTATCGTGTGCTGCATCTGATATGGATTTTATAATATTTGGGACTTGCAGTTCTGACATTTTATTTTTCTCCTTTTAAAGTAATCAAAAGTCTTATAATGTTTCCTGTTTGGTACATTAAATATTCAAGTACGGTATCACTGGTAGCGTCTCTGTGTTTTGCATAGTTGTTCATATAATTGGTATAGGCTTGCAACAATGTTTCAAGGTTTCCATTTATTTCTTTAGGAACACCAAAAGTTTTCAAGTGAGCACCGTAATCACCTTTATAATTTTCGAGTGATTTTCCACCTCCAAAGAACTCTTGGAAAAATGTTTCAAGCGCTTTTCTAAATAAGTCAGCAACATCACTTGCGTTATCATCGGTTGCTTCAGAGTATGTTTTAAGCGCTTTAACAAAAGCTTTGTGCGCTCTTGGGAAACTTTCCAACCATTTCAGCGGTTCAGAAACAAGCGCATCATCAAGTTCTTCTGCACCTTTTGGAAAAACAAACCCGCCTTCATTGTCCCATATTATTTCATATTGAATGTGGGATTGTTTCAACATTCCTTCTAAAAAGTCGAAAAAATATTTTTTAGTATAGCGGCTTCCATTACTTGAATTTATTGAGTTGGAAAATGCAACATAATAAGAAACCAATTCTTTTAAATTGTTTTTATGAACAGATATTACATTAAGACAACTCTCAAGCCTATTACTACCTGCCCGGTCACCTAAAATAAAAGTATCGATTTTAGTTCCGGTTGTCAAACAAAAATTATAATATTCTTCCACGCTTAACCGACAACCACCCGCGTTTAATGAATCCAAAAGGTTTGATATGTTTGTTGCAAAATAGTTATATTTATCATTGTCGCAGAAGCCAATTCCAAGTTTTTCTCTGTAATCCAACCAGTCCACTATCAACCCTCCTCGAAAAACTCACAAATTTTCTGATGAGTCTGAGTTAATCTATCTTTCTCGGACAAGGTGTCTTCCAAATAAAGATAATCAAAACGCTTATAACCAAAAGCTTCGTTGTTTTGTTTTGAAAACTCTGTTTCCATAAAAACTTTTTTATCTTTAAAAACGGGATCCTTAGCGTAAATTTCGCCCTTTGTTTCTACAATAATGGCTTTGTGTATTTTACCGTCTTTACGTTTGATGATTAAGAAATCCGGAGTATAAAGTCCGAGATAGTTCCATTTATTACCGCTTTGTTTATAGCATTTGATTTTGAACTCCGTCATGGCGCGGTCTCCGTTATAGTAAACCTCTAACCCGAGATTTTCTATATCGTCAAAAGATAATACTTCTTTTAAGAAAGTCTGCTCAAAAATGCTGTCCGTACGGTAAGGGAGATAATGGAAAGAGTAATCCTTTTTAGGATGGGAAGAATAATCTTTTTTTAACTTTTCCGCATATTCGGTATTGCCCACCTCGACAGAAAGGTCTATAAGTTGCTGAATCTTTGGATCAATTTTTAATTTTCCATTATCATCAAGAACAATTTTCTCAACCATTTTAGCATCAGGATAGTAATCTTGGATTTTATCCGTATTAATTTCATCTGTAAAATTGGTTATATTCAAAAGACTAGCTTCTTCAGGAACCAACTCCTCTTTGGTACTGAAATCCAGTTTATCGCAGAATGCTTTACGAATATTCGCATCTACAATCTTACGGTCATATTTGGAACTATAATAACGAGAACCACCTATTTCATAGGTGATTTTTTGATATACGGTATTTAATTTTTCTTCGTATTTCAAAAGCTCTTCCATAGAAGGAGAACCGAAGCCGCCCTTCATAATTCCGTATATCCAAGAATTGAATGTAGCCGATTCTTTACCGTATTCAGTTTCATCAATGTGAATGCTAGTTCTGCTTTCTTCCATTGAAAGGTCTGTAGCTTTTATAACTCCGTCCTTAACACGAGCTGATTCCGCAGAAATAGAAATTAAATCTGCCGGATTAGCCTTTTCAACTGTGAGAGTATCAAAATTGATTTTAAGCTGATAGAAATCAATTTTAGGTAGTTTTAAATATTCTGTACGATTATAACGTTTTAATGTTTTTTTGTTATTGTCAACAGATGAAAATTCTTTGAGAGTAGTATGGTGCTGACGTTTAAGTTGTGTATTAAGTTTTTCTGCATTGCTTTCATTGAGATAAATGAGTGCTGTTTCAGGATTATCTTTAATCACTTGACGAAGGCAACGGCAAGCTGTTTGCAAAACCATGTTTGTAGGGCAATCGCCTTCCTGCGAAAGAACAATACCTGTAAGGCTACGGCAATCCCAGCCTTCCTTGCCAATTTGAACAAGCAAAACAATACGAATTTTTGAAATTGATTTGTCTAAAATATCGAATTGCATTTGGCTGTCAGCAGGCATCTTATACTGCTTATTGCCTTTGTGAAATTTAAGAATTACATCTGTTCCGAGTCCATACTCAGCTACAATGCGGGATACTATGGGATAGACAATCTCTTCAAGTTTTTCTATAGTTCCACAGTAAATGCCAAGTTTAGCCGTTAAGCCATCGGCATAGACAGTATTTTTATATGCATCAAGGAACTCTCTGACACCCTTTTCAATAATCAAACTACTGTCTGCTATATCAGCAATCTTAACAATAGGACGTTTTAAAAAGTTTCCAACACCATCAATAAGCGGATAATAATAAACAATATTTGTAATCTCATCGGTACCGACCGAAAGAGAATCTACAACTTTAAACTTTTCTGCTTTTTCAAGATAAGGAGTACCCGAAAAACCGATAACAGAGTTGACGGTGTTATTCTCCGCCCATTTCGTGACAACAGCACGGAGTTTGATTTCGTCACTAACTGCATGATGTACTTCATCAATAAAAATAGAAAGTGACGGTAATTTACCTATAAGGTTACGGAGCTCGTTGGCTTGTCTATCTTTCTCATCATCAGACTCTTCAAACAAACTTATCTGACCGCCTTTTTCCTGAATACGGTCAAGTATAACTTTTTCTGCATTTGTAACAGCAACAAGACCAAACAACTCGGAAAGTGGTTGATGGTTTGCAATTTTCTGAACATTCGGATTTTTGGTTTTGTTTGACTTGCTTGCAGTTTTTCCTTGATCTAAAACTTCAAAAGAAACCATGCGTTTAATTTCTGTTGCAGCTGGTTCGGGAATGACCCAAGAGGGATTAAAATTTTGAACAGTTTTAAGACTTGGAACTACGGAAGATTTCAAACCGGACGGTGCAAAAATAATAAAGTTGTGTGCAAAAGCAGGATTGGTAGGCTCATTCAAAGCAAAATACAAATCAATATAAATAAATGCTGCCATCAAGTAAGTTTTACCTGCGCCCATCGGAAGGCTGAACAGATAATCAGTATAAGAAACACCGTAAAAGGCAGTTCGGAAGAAACCGTCATAGTCAATGCTTGACGGATCTTTTTTGATTTGTTTTTCAAGCTTTTCAGAAACCTGTTCTCCTTTGTCATTGGTCAGTCGAGTATATTCAAACAATGCTTTGGCCGCTGTGTTTTTTTCTAAATACTCTCTGGTGGGAATAGACAATTCTATTTCGTCTAAACAAATGGAGTTGAAACAACCCTTTTTGAACAAGTATTCCAGCGGTTTACAATTGCAGTAAATTTTAAGGAACAGATATACTTTGATAGCTTCAACCTGAGCATCTCGCATTTGTCCAGTTTTTTCTATATATTCAATTAAATTACGAACTGTACATTGCTCTGAGTTGTACCACTCTTTGCATTTATTTTCTATCATTTTATAGAACATACTGTTCCTCCAAATTTTGTTTATTTCAACAAATTATTATTTTTTAAATATTCAATAAAAGAATCAACCATATTTTGATTACGATTTTCGATATCTTTTTCAGCAAAATCCGATTTTGTTTCTGACAATTCTATTAGTTCAGTAATATCCGTACCCTTTTTGAATTGATTGCGATTATTGGTGTATCCTTGATAATATTTTATTTTATCTTCAAAACGGTAGTCAGAAGCACGAATATTGATTCTTTTTTCTAAAAGTGATTTATTTCCGAGCACTTCAAGATTTTTATTGTTTTTTAATACTTTTTCTTTATCTTGTCTATTTTTAGCAAAAACGTGTTCAATTTCATACGTTGTTTCCAGAGATAAAAGCATCTGGTTTTCATTGTTCAATGCCCACCATGCAAGCATTGATTTTGTAATTGGACGGCCATTATAAAAACTAAAGGTATCAAACAAACTGCGAATCGTTTTTTCATCAAAACGATAGTCGCAAAACTCAACATCCTTATTTTCTACAATGTTTACCATTTCAGCAAAAACAGGTGTACGCAGAGCATTTACTCCGGGATTAGTAATTGCATAAGACCAAATAAATGCAATAATTTTGTTTAAAAAAGTATAGAATTTTTCATCATCTAAAAATCCTTCATTGTCTTTATTCTGCATAAAATATACAGATACAAAATAAGTCCACATACCGTTTGGTGCATAGTTAAGGACGAATAATCTTCTCAAAACTTTATCAGAAAATCTTTCGACATTTTGGTTGGAAACATCATTCCAAAAATTCGCCAATATTATAAGATTCTCAAAAAGTACTTCATTTTTTAATAATTTATAGCTATCCTTTTCATAAAACTTGCGCAAAGCTTCTGTTGTGGAACTTTTAATTCCCATTTTTGCTCGTTCAAAATACATATAACGGGTAAAAAGTTCATCCATCGGTGTCCCTGAAATAGGATGAAAAATCTTTTCACAAAGGTCCTCTAAATATTTCCACTTCTTAATAAAAATATCTTTTTCACCTTTTGCAGAAAAATATTTATAAAATTGAGCTTTGAAAATATCAGCGTCCGAAAGAGGTTTTCCTCGGTCATTAAGTGTAGAAAAAATTCTTAATGCGGTATCTTGCGATTCGGCTTCTATTGGTAACAAAATACAGTTATTTAAAATACGAATCGGTAAATATGAAAAATATCCCGGAAAGGCATTCAAAAATTCTTCTATCTTATTTTGAAAAAATCTATAGTTTGTAGCATAACTACTTTTCATTTCTTTAGTAGCAAGACCGCTTTTCAAAATCGACAGAAACTCTTCTTTATCGTTATCAGTCGCAACTTCCGAACTTATTTTTAAAGCATTCATATTTGGCTTTCCAAACTCATCAGTTTTCCAAATACATTTTTCAATATTTTCACGAGTTGCTTTTGATTCTGCATCTTGCATATTATGATAGCGAGCATAAAACGCTCTTAAAAATAGCATTAATGTCGTAAGTCTTTGCTGACCATCAATAATTTCCATTTTTCCATCATCATTTTTGAAAGTTACTATCGGTCCTAAAAAATATTCATCATTAGAACTATTGAATTTATCTTTATCATTATCGGGAAAAGCAAATGAGAAAATATCTTCCCATAAAGTTAAGCATTCATTCTCTCCCCATGCATAAGGTCTTTGATAATCAGGAATTAAAAAATCAGACTTTTTATTTTCGAAAAGTTCTTTTACTGTTTTTTGATCAACATTCAATTTAGACATTTTTAGTTATCCTCACTTTCCGATAGAACAAAACTGTTTATTTCTTTTTCAAGCTGCTCAATGCTTTTCAAAATATCTTCAAAATCCGGTTTGTTCCCAAAAATCATATTCTGCATATGAGCATAGTCATCTTTAAGCGCCTGCATATTTCTTTCCGGAGGCATAAGTTTCAAAGTTCCGATTTTTGCAAGATCATATCTTGCCCAAGGGCAGCGATAAAACTTTTCCTTAAACTGTACGACTTTGTCAAGCAATTCAATGTCAGCAAGTGCTTCATCTTTTACCGAAGAATTCATCATGCAGTACAAGTCATAGTAGTGACGGGAGTATCTCGAGGGGAAAGCGCTATTCTCCGGTCTGAATGCTTCCCGGTGAAGAATGGTAACTTTCTCCCAAAAAGTTCTTTTCGGAAGAACCGTAAGAATGTTTGTTTCCTGTTCTTCAAAAACTTTGGGATATTGTGTTGCAGCATATGGAGTTATTGCTCTTTCTTCTGCAGGAGTCCATGCCGCAAGAGCACCTATTTCAAGACGAATAACAGGAAGAATCGAAGAATCCTCAAAACTTCTGCTGTATGCAAAAACAACTGTCTGCGGGTCCGTTTCATCTATGTAACAGTTAACCGTAGTATTGAGCTCTTCCTGCAAATCGTTTATAACAGCCGGCATAAAAACATCTCTTAGAAAATCCTCGGTTCTCCGATTTGCTTCTTTATTGAAAATATCTTGTTTGGTATTGCTTTTTTCTTCCCAAGGTTCATTTATTTTGTATCCGATAACACGCCAATCGAGGATAAGGTCAATATCTTCAGAGAAACGTTCGATAAGGCCGTATGATTTAGAAAGGCTTGTGCCGCCTTTAAATGCAATTTTATCTTTCCATGCACAGCGGTGAAAAAGATAATCGAGCATAAAACACACCCAAAAATCCTTTTCGATAATTGCGTTTGTAAGGCCCATTTTTACCGCAGTGTTTTGGAACAGTGCTTTTCGGTCATTTTCTTTTATTGTTGCTATTTTGCGCATATTATTAACCTCTGCAAATTGTTTTGATATATTCGTAAATCCAAGATGTAACGGCTTTTGCTTCAATGAGCATAGCCTCTTTTTCTTCTTTGGTAAGAGTGGATTTCAATTTTGCAATAACAGTATCGTCCACATTTTCTTTTCCAAGAGCTTTAAGTGCCTGGACAACCAGAGCAGTTTTATATGAAAGCTTTGAAATCTCTTTATTTGTTGTACGTTTGAATTTTATAGTGATTTGCTCATAATCGTATTCTTTATAGGTTCCGTCGCTGACATAAACCCACGCTGCCGGAATCTGTGTTGAAAGACCAAGAAGATTAAGTGCTGTATCACCGCAAGGTACAATAGTCCAGCCATAATTTCTTGCAAGCGCATGAGCGATTTTATCGGGAGAAGCAGCAACGTGCTCATCTAAAAACTCATTATATTCCGGTTTTTCATAAACTCCCCGAAGAACACGACGAACAATGCCTTCTTCTCCAAGTCTGGTTAAACAAACGCTAACTGTTTTTTTATCAGAAAAATGAGCAAAATCAATTGGTACAAATACTGTGCCAACGCTTGCTTTTTGAATTTCTTTTTTTATTTCAGCTAAAATAGAAGGTCGTTCCATATACTCACCTCGTTGAAAATAGTATATACTTTTTTCAACGAAATATCAACATGTTAAACCCCTTATTTTTTTGTTAATCATATATTTTATGACAAGATTTTCGCCATTTTGTGACAAGTGTTTATATTAAAACAATCATATAGTCCGCTACAGAGTATTCAGAAATATTTCTGCGTAATTTTATTATTACTCCGTCGCAAGCAACGCCTATGGCTAGCCACGGCAGAGCTTGACAGGGATTTCCCTGCAACCCTTTTCAATTATAAAATTATATCCATTGTTTTATTTTGCCGTAAGCATTATAATAAATAAAAAAAGAATTCATATTGTACATCAAACTTATACATAGAGGTGTGTTTAATGATTTTTGGATTATTAAATCTTTGCGCCAAAGCAATCAAATCGGTATGCGAATCATCAATTAATACAAAAAATACTCAAATCAATAAAAACGCTACAACTGAAGCATATCCTGAACCTCACAGAGACCCCAAAACCGGTAAAATTTGTATTGAAAATTGTAAGCTTTATAACGAAGATATTAAAAATTATGGTATATCCCAAGCACAGAAATGGGTTAAACAAGGTAGATATAATTTGGCTCCGGAAGAGCTTGAAAAACAACATAAAGAATATGAAAAAGAGTGGGCTCACCTTTACAGTTTGGTAAATGGAGAAGAAAAGCAAAAGCAAGAAGAAGAATCAGAAGAGAGGAAACAGGTGTATCAAAAAGTAGTTTCTGAAAGGCGTTCGCTAAATGATGATTGCAGAAAAATCCTTTTGGAAGCAGGTTATGATTCCATCTCTCTTCAATATGCAGAAGTCTCCGCTTCTTCTTACTCTTTTAATTATCCAAACTCCTATTCAAAATGGATAGTTTCAGCCAAAAAAGCAAATGAAGATTATTCAGCTTATTTTATTTCGGTTAAATCACAAGGTTTAATATATGATAAAAGCCATATTTTAGTAAAATTACTCGCAAATATTTTATCAACGGTTGATATTGCAAATGTTAATGAACGCAATGCAGCAATAAAAGATTTTCTCAATAATAATGGGCTAAAATTGTGTTATCCAAATAAAGACTTTGAAATTATTAATGACTATTTGACAATACCAACATTTTTTGAAAATGATGAGATTATACTTAAATTTTATACAAGCAAAAACCCAAATGTCAAAATGGATTTTGATTCAATGGAAGGACATAAATTTGAATATTTCTGTGCAGATGTATTGAAAGGAAATGGATTTAATAATATTTGTGTAACTCAAGGAAGCGGAGACCAAGGCATAGATATTATTGCATATAAAGATGGCATAAAATATGGAATCCAATGTAAATGCTATTCCTCAGATATTGGCAATAAAGCGGTTCAAGAAGTTTTTGCAGGAAAAACTTTCTATGAATGCCACATTGGAATTGTTTTGACAAATCAATATTTTACTAAGTCTGCAATAGAATTGGCTAAAAAAGATGGTATTGTCCTTTGGGATAGAAAAATGTTATTGAAATTGATTGAAAACGCAAACGAAAATTAATTAAATTCGGTTGACTTTGAAGGAGCATTAATTATGGATAAACAATGCAGTAACTGCGAATTTAATATGAACAGAATCTGTGTCGGAAATAGTAACCTTTATCATTATGGAGAAACAATAATAGATGACACAAATTTTTGTGATGGCTGGGGAGCTGATTTGAATTTTTTTACAGAACAAATTGCCTTAGCACCCCGTTTCCTTCGAGATGCATATATTAATTGCAAAATTGATTATGAAACCTTTTCCCAAGAAATTGATGATTTAGAATCAGGTAATGCAGTACCAATCAATATATTTGATGCGATTAAATATATATACGGAATCAGCATGGTAGATATTGCGGTATTATTAGATGTTACATATGGCGTAGTTTATAACGCTAAAACACGAGGATTCGCAAAGAAAAGATTATCTCAATTTGCAGACGGATTATGTATACCAGAAAAAATATTATTAAATACAACCACTGATGATTTTGACGAGCTAAAAAGATGTAAAGAACTGTTTTTTTCAAAACCAAAAACAAACAGTACTTTGGAAAATATGCCTGATTGGAAAAATGATTTAGCGCAAGAAATAAGTTCTAATGTTGTTAATTGTCCTATTCATATAGCAAAAATATTATCACGAGTTGATAGTCTTTACTGGAAAGAAGGTTTTTCTTTAGACTCATATACCGAAAGCGAAAAAGTTTTTATAAATTATATGTTAAGAAATACTAAGAAACATAAACCAGTACATTATTTGAAATATTTCCTTGATATTGCTAATCGTCCTAATTTTGAGATTCACAAATAATATTTTTATCTAATTGTTAACAAAAGGAGATTGGATATATCGCCCAAGCTCCTTTTATCGTTTTGTTATTTAAATATTTCTTCGTTTATGATTTCTTCGATTCTGTTTCGTATATTGTTCATATGCTGAATCCATTCCATTTGATTCTGCTCTTTTAGTGCTTCGCTTACCCCTTCCTGCTTAGTCATTTGTTTTATGAGCATAGCTTTCATCTTTTGAGCACGCTTGTCAATTTCAGCAAGATGTTCGTTGAGTTTTCCGGTAGTGAGAAGATTTATGAAAAGGATTTTATTATGTTCTTTTATGTATCTGAAATATCTTTGTCCGTAGATTCCAATTTCGTGTTCTTTCTCCTGAACCGGTAAAAGATTTGGTAAATGATAGTCTCCATAAAGTGTATAATTCATATTTTCACCTCCAAAAGAGAGGTTTTCTTTTTGGTTTTGCATTGATGACTTTTATCATAATGTCATCAATAGCATCGGTATATCTTCCTTGCTGAATGAGAGAGTTTCTTAAATCATTAAGTGCATTGATTACTATTTTCCATTCAGAATCATCAAGAGTAATATATCGTTTCTTTTCCATGATTTATTCCTCCTTCAGCAAGCTTGATTCAGTTTCCGCAAATGTGTCATAAGTAAACCTTGCTCCAAGTTTGAATCCGCTGATAAAACTATCAGCAATGGATTCTCCGTCAACAATTCCCCATGCGTCAACATATTCAAGAAACAGCTTTTTATCTTCTTCGGGAAGTTTCTCTAAAAGAATATCTTCGTTTTCGGAAAGTATTTTCATTTCTCTGCTATACGCTTTGCTTTCTTTTGATTTTACGTTTTGTGGTTCGATATTTCCATAATACAATTCTTCAATAAAATTTGCCATTGCAGTAACCTCCATATTTGATTTTTTCTGCAATTCACATCTTCACATCCATATAAATAAAACGAAGGGGCACCTGCTTTATCGCAGGTGCTCCTTCCGGGTGCTTTTTATCAGCTGATGAATCTTGCAAGGAAATCCTTGGTTTCTTCCTTTTTCGGGTTTCCGAAAATTTCTTCCGGGGTGCCCTCTTCGCAGATTACGCCGTCTTTCATGAAAACGACCCGGCTGGAAACGTCCCTTGCAAAGGCCATTTCGTGGGTTACGACAATCATGGTAAGTCCTTCATCCGCAAGCTGGCGCATTACCGCAAGAACTTCGCCGACCATCTGGGGGTCAAGTGCGGAGGTGGGTTCATCGAAAAGAAGAACCTCCGGTTCCATTGCAAGGGCTCTTGCGATGGCAACACGCTGTTTCTGTCCGCCGGAAAGCTGCTTCGGTTTTGCGTTGATATAGGGGAGCATTCCGACTTTTTCGAGGAAATATTTTGCTTTTTCCTCCGCTTCGGTCTTGCTTCTGCCAAGAACCTTAATCTGTCCGACCATGCAGTTTTTAAGCACGGTCATGTTGCTGAAAAGGTTGAAGCTCTGGAAAACCATTCCGACCTTTGCCCGGTAATCGGTTACGGAAAAGCCTTTTTCGTCAATATCTTTTCCGTGGAAAAGGATTTTTCCGCCGGAAGGGGTTTCGAGAACATTTATGCACCGGAGAAGGGTTGATTTTCCGGAACCGGAAACGCCGATTATGGTTGTGACGTCGCCTTTTTTAACAGAAAAGTCAATATCGGAAAGGACTTTGTGGCTTCCGAAATTCTTTTCAAGATGCTGAATTTCGATTATGTTTTCGCTCATTTGAAGTCCTCCAATGTTTTTTCTTTCGGGTGATAGGTGTACATTCCGCTGGTATGCGCAAGGGTATCGGTTGTTGCAAGGTCATAGTTATCGTCGCCGTCCAGCTTCTTTTCAAGAAGTCTGAGGAGAGCGGAGGCTGTTACGGTCATAACAAGATAGATGACCATTACGATGCTTGCGGATTCGAAGAAGGTATAAAGTGCGCCGGCAGCGCTTTTGTGCATGAAGAAAAGGTCCGCAAAGCTGATTACGGAAAGGACGGAAGTATCCTTGATGTTGATGATGAAGTTGTTGCCGATCTGGGGAATGATGTTCCGGAAGGCCTGGGGGATGATTACGTTCATCATGGTCTGGACATGGTTCATGCCGATGGATTTTGCGCCTTCGGTCTGACCCGGATCGATGGAAAGGATTCCTCCGCGGACAGTTTCCGCCATATATGCGCCGGTGTTGATGGAAACGATCACGAGCGCGGCAAAATAGGGATCCATTTTATAATTGAAAATCATTATGGTGCCGTAATAGATGAAAACGGACTGGACTATCATCGGGGTGCCGCGGAAAAGTTCGACATATCCCTTGAGGATTATGTTCGCGATTTTTACGATAATCTTTTTCCAGAGGGGGTCCTTTTTCTCGACCGGAATGGTCTGGACAATTCCGACGCCGAAACCGATTATGCAGCCGGCGACTGTTCCGATGAAGGAAACGATGAGTGTGTTGATTGCGCCGTCAATAAATGCGGAACCGTATCCGTTCCAGACCTTGATGACGCCTTCGATAAATTCTGCCAAGGTGATTCTCCTTTTTATATGTTTTGCCTCTCCTGAAAGGGGAGGTGACCTTTGCAAAGCAAATTACGAAAGGGTGGTTCCGCCTCCTGCATTTTTACAGCGGAGGGATTCTTTATAGCTTTTCAGCTGAATTAAAAGGGACAGGGTTACAATCCCTCAGTTACCTTCGGTGACAGCTCCCTTTACACAAGGGAGCCTCATTAAAACCGCCCGGTAATTAACCGGGCGGCAAATTTCGGATAATTCCGGGATTACTCGCTGAGGGGCTGGACTGCGATTGCTTCAGCCATCATTGCTTCGTAATCTTCAACGGTAAGGGTTGCAAGAACTGCGTTTACTGCTTCGAGAAGTTCGGTGTTGCCCTTCTGGATGGAGATACCAAGGTTGATTTCTTCGTCGGAAACTTCAAATTCGCCTGCGGTGCCGGTGAAATCGAGAAGAACCATATCTTTATAAACCTCGACTGCTGCCATTGCGGTGGGCATATCGGTTACAACAAGGTCAACTGCACCGGAATTGAGTGCAACGAGCATTGCGGGTGCGCTTTCCTGCGCGGTAAGGATATTTGCTTCCGGAATCTGGGGAAGGCAGATATCATACCAGATGGTTCCGAGCTGGGAAGTGCAGGTTGCGCCGGCAAGATCAGCAACGGAAGCTGCGGAAGCATATTTGGAATCCGCTTTGGTAAGGGTTACAATGGATGCGTAATAATAAGGATCGGAGAAATCGACTTTTTCAAGTCTTTCCGCGGTGATGGACTGACCGGCGATGACCATATCAACGTCGCCGGACATAACTGCGGGAACAAGACCGTCCCAGTCGAGTTTTACGATTTCGAGTTCTTTTCCAAGGGATTCGGCGATGAGTTTTGCCATCATTACGTCATAGCCGTATGCATAGTTGTTGGTTCCGGCAATGGGAACAGCGCCGTTGGAATCGTCTGCCTGGCTCCAGTTATAGGGAGCGTAAGCGCATTCCATTGCTACGCGGAGGACGTTTTCGTTTTCTTCTGCTGCGCCGCATCCGGCAAAGCCGAGGCACATTACCATTGCGAGTACGAGTGCGATAATCTTTTTAGTCATTGTTTTGTTCCTTCTTTCCTAAGAATTCATTTTTTTGCGGCTTTTCCATAAAAATAAAAAAGCCATGAATACTTTCGGAGAAGATTCATGGTAATTACATTCTTACAAAAATGCTTCGCAGGCGCAGACGCCTGCTTAAAACCAATGATAGCTCTCCACCGAAGTGACAGTCCAGAGGATATTCTCCCCTGCCCCAGCAAACGGAAAACAGGGCTTTTTTCCGGAAGCTTCGGCGAAAGTTCCTTTCCTGCAAAACCGGGAGCCCTCCCTTATTGTGCTTTGCAATACTCTTAACTTCCGCGCCTCTACCATTGTTTTTGGCAAAGCCAGAAACAATATGTATTCTGTTTTCATAGTTTTTTAAAAACTATGTGAAACAGTATAGCAAACTAAAGCGTTAAAGTCAATAGGGTTTAATAAATTTTTTTATTTTCCTCGTTACAAAGCCATTTTTTAAATGCACAAAACAATTCAAAAAAACTTTTGTTTTGCTGTTGAATTATGCACCCTATATCACTATAATTAATTTTCTGCAATAATATTAAAAGAAAAAGGAGTGAAATAATAATGAACGAACTTTTATCCGTCGCCGTCGCGATTATTGCCGGACTTGTTATGACAAGGCTTATAAAGCCGCTCCATCTTCCGGACGTTACGGCGTATCTTCTGACCGGCGTTGCAATCGGTCCCTATCTTCTCGGTTCCCTTGGAATTGAAGGGCTTGGCTTTTGCTCTTCCGAAAACATCAAGGCTCTTTCCGCGGTTTCGGAAACAGCCCTTGGATTCATCGCCTTTGCCATAGGAAACGAATTCCGCCTTGGCGAGCTTAAAAAAACCGGAAAAGCCGCAACCGTAATCGGAATTCTGCAGGCTGTTGTTGCCGCGGTTATTACAGATATTGCCCTTATCGCGGTGCATTTTATGATTCCGGAAAAATTTTCCCTTTCCGCTGCAATTACCCTTGGCGCAATTGCAACTGCAACTGCCCCCGCCGCAACCCTTATGGTTGTAAGGCAGTATAAAGCAAAGGGTGAGCTTACCAACCTTCTTCTTCCGATAGTTGCCCTTGACGACGCTGTCGGTCTTGTTGTTTTTGCAATAAGCTTCGGCGTTGCAAAAGCGCTTAACAGCGGAATCATCGACGTTTTTTCGGTAATAATCGACCCTCTTCTTGAAATTGTGCTTTCGCTTCTTCTCGGAGCTTTGCTCGGCTATGTGCTCACAATTCTTGAAAGAAAATTCCTTTCAAACTCAAACCGTCTTTCGCTTACAATCGGTTTTGTTCTTCTGACTGTTGCCGTTTCTTCCGTTGAATTCAAAATCGGACCCGCAACCGTCGGTTTCAGCTCCCTTCTCGTTTGTATGATGCTCGGAACGGTTTTTTGCAACACCTGTCCCCTTTCCTTCGACCTTATGGAACGTGCAGACAAATGGACCGCTCCCCTTTTTGTGTTCTTTTTTGTAATAAGCGGCGCAGAGCTTGAACTTTCGGTTTTGGGCGAACTTACAAGCGTAATAATCGGTCTTATTTATGTTTTTGCTCGAGCCGCAGGAAAATATCTCGGTGCCTACGCGGGCTGCAAAATGATGAAATGCAACAAAAAGGTTACCCAAAACCTTGGAATTGCCCTTTTCCCACAAGCGGGGGTTGCCCTTGGAATGTGCCTTACTGCCTCGACTCTTGAGGGTGATGGAGAGATTATCCGCAACATAGTTCTTTTTGCGATATTTATTTATGAGGTCGTCGGACCCATGCTTACAAAAGGCGCTCTTAAACGTGCCGGCGACATTGTCGGAAAATCCGACCTTGTTAAAAACCGCCGAAGCGATATACTTTCCGGAAAACACAAAAACTGGATGGAAGAAGAAGAAGCAAAATAACAAAAAAGCCCGGAGTTCCGGGCTTTTTTCTGTTTTGATTTTTTTCGATAATTGAAAAATCATTCTGTATATGTTATTATAAAATATAGTCTATTTATTTTAAAGGGAGGATTTTTTGATGAAAAGACCCGAACTTCTTGCGCCGGCGGGGGATATGGAATGCCTCGAAACCGCGGTGCATTTCGGTGCGGACGCGGTTTATATCGGCGGACCGCTTCTCCAGCTTCGTGCGGACAACGTCGGTTTTGACCGGGAAGGCATTGCCGAAGCGGTTAAATATGCCCATGAGCACGGGGTTAAACTTTACGTTACCGTAAACTGCTTTGCAAAAAACGAAGAAATCGACGCGGCGGAGGATTACGCGAAATATCTTTATTCCGTCGGGGTTGATGCTGTAATCGTTTCCGATATCGGGCTTATTTCCGCAATCCATAAAGCTGAACCGAGGCTTGAAATCCACGTTTCTACCCAGGCAAACTGCCAGAATTTCAGCGCTGCGAATGTTTATTGGGAAATGGGCGCAAAGCGCGTTGTTCTCGGAAGAGAAATGAGCCTTGAGGAAATCATCGAATTCCGGAAACGCATTCCGGAGGAGATGGAGATCGAAGCTTTTGTCCACGGCGCAATGTGCATGGCATATTCCGGCCGCTGCATGATTTCCTCCTATCTTGTCAACCGCAGCGGAAACCGCGGCGGCTGTGCACAGCCCTGCCGCTGGAACTACCATCTTGTTGAGATGAAGCGTCCCGGCGAATTTTTCCCGGTTGAGGAGGATGAAAAAGGCACCGCGATCCTCAGCTCCCACGATATGTGTGCGGTCAGCTTCCTTGATCAGCTTGAAGCGGCTGGAATCTGTTCCTATAAAATCGAAGGCAGAATGAAAACGCCCTTTTACGTCGCAACTGCGGTGAATGCTTACCGCCACGCCATCGACGGCGATGTTCCGCTGGATGTTATAGAGCGTGAGCTGGACAGCATCAGCCACCGCCCTTATTCCAGCGCATTTTATTTCGGTGAAATGAAGATGAGCCACGGAAATTCCGGCGCTTATATCCAGAAATGCGTTTTTGTCGGAAAAGTTCTTGATTATAAAGACGGAATCGTTACAATTCAGCAGCGCAACAATTTTAAACCCGGGGACGAGCTCGAAGTTATCGCTCCGGAAAATATCGGCGAAAAATTCACCGTTACAAAAATTTTTGATGAGGAAGGAAACGAGCGCGAGGACGCAAGGCTTATCCAGCAGATTCTTCGGCTTCCCTGCCCCATTGAACTTAAAAAAGGCGACCTTCTCCGAAGAAGAATTGAGGAATAAAACAAATGAGCACGGCTTTTTCAAAAGCCGTGCTCATTTTTGTTTTTGCCGATGCTCATCAGATTTTTTCGCACTTTCCGATTTTTGCTTTCGGAGAAATTTCAACATTTTCGCTGTACTGAACAAGTTCAATTTCGCATTTATCGCCGATTACAACGTTTTTTCCGGTAACGGTTTTTGCGCTTGTGTATTCAACGTTTATATCATCGCCTTCGATGGATTCCGCAACTTTCATAACGCCCTTTTTTCTTCCGGAGAAAAAGCCGAAAATTCTGTTTCTTCCGGAATTTTCAATTGTTATCCTGCTTCCGCCGATGCTTTCCGCTTTTGAATCAACGGTGTTCGAAAGTTCGATATAAAGTTCTTCCGCGTTGATAAGTCCGCCGCAGCTGATTCCGCCGTGGATTTCGGCTTTTTCCGCTTCAAGGTCGCCGGTAACTTTAAGCCCGCCGTCAACCTCAAGTTCCGCGGCTTTAAGGTTTCCTTCGATTCCGCAGCCGCCGGAAATTTCCGCTTCAACGGCAGAAACGCAGTTTCCCTCAACTTTGAAAGCACCGGAAACATCGATTGTATCCGCAGTGAAATTTCCACAGTTCTTTGCGCTTCCGGAAGCTTCGAATTCCTTTGTTTTAATTGTTCCGACGTTTTTGAAAGCACCGGAGGTTTCCATTTTTCCTTCGCATTCGATATCCGAATTTCCGGAAAAAGCGCCGGAACATTCAAAATTTTTGCAGCGGATAAAGCCTTCGGATTTTCCTGCTCCGCTTATCTCAACGTTATCATATTCACCGGCACCGATGCAGCCGGTTCCTGCAATTCTCATATCCATTTTTTATTCCTCCCCGATTCCGATGTTTTTTATATTTCCGTTTTTATCAACAAATTTTACGCTTCTTATATCTTTTAAAAAGAAAGTTTTTTCGCCGAAGACGGTATCGATAACGATTTTTTCGCGGTTTTCTTCCTCTCCGGAAATTTTTTCCGCAAGCTCATCCAGCAGGATGTCCTCTTTTTTTTCGATTATCATTTCCACCCTTTCGGTGATAAGGTCCTTCGGGAAAAAAGTTTCCTGCCCGGTGGCGGTGGATTTTTTTATGAACCAATCTTCCGGAATAAGACCTTTTCGCTTCCACCGGTAGAGCGCGCCATAGGAAATCGAATATTTTTCAAGAAGCTGTTTTTTTGAAATAAGGTTTTCGTCGCTGAAATCCATCGGCAAAAGCCCCCTTTTATTAAATATTTGCACATGTGCGTAACATTGTTACGGTTACATTATATCGTAACATTGTTACGTTGTCAATAGGGCAAGAGATATTTTTTGGTTTGTGAATGTCATCACGATTACTGTAGGGGCGGATATTATCCGCCCGTTAAATACCTCCTCGGAGGAGGAGGGGGACCATCGAAGATGGTGGAGGAGGGATTATCCCTGACCGGTTGTGATGGTTCCGGAAAATCTGCCGTTTTCGTTTGATATGTACCCCCATTTCTTTGACGGCGCAAAGAAACGGCGGTACCCGTCAAAGAAACGCTTTCCAACCCCTGCAGTTTGCTCCCGCTCGTCGCGGCAAAGTTCACTATTTTCGGAACACCGCTTTGCGGTATTCCTCAGCCGTTCGCTTGCCGCTCCTCTTCCCCAAAAAATCTTTTGGATTTTTCGGG
>JAFQBT010000144.1 GCA_017399625.1 Oscillospiraceae bacterium | reverse complement strand
CCTGCAGTTTGCTCCCGCAAACGCTGTCCCCTTCATAAGGGGACTAAAACGCTCCACCGGAAGAACGGCGGTTCCGATTCCCGACCGCCATCGTTCAGGCCGACGGCGGTTTTCATTCTGCATTTGTCGCCCGGTTGTTTTCGGCTGGATTTGGCGGGATGGGATTACAATCCCTCCGTCATTTCCTTCGGAAATGCCACCTCCCTTTACACAAGGGAGGCTTTTATAAATTGTAGCCTTTAACAAATTCCTTGAAGAAGCGGACTCCTTCCGCAAGGGCGGAAAGGGTTACGTTTTCGTTGACTGCGTGGCAGGCGGCGTTCTGTTCGTTGCTCATTCTCACCGGGCAGAAACGGAGGGCGTTTTCGGTGAGGGCGTGGAAATGGCGGCAATCCGTTCCGCCCATGATGACATAAGGCGCAACGCCCACATCCGGGAACTGCTTTTTAATGCAGTCGGTGAGGTATGCATATTCCTTCGAATGAATGTTTGAAACGGGAGAAGCATCCCTTGCCTGGATGATTTCGATTTCGAGGTCGTATTTATCCGCGTATTTTTTCAGCACCGCAAGGCTTTCCTCACAGTTCTGGTGAACGCTTGTGCGGAGGTTCGCAACAAGATAGGGCTCTTTCGGAATCACGTTGCAGGCATCGGAACCTTTCATCATGGTGAAGCAGCAGGTGGTGGAAAGAATCGCTTCGCCGAAGGGAGAAACCACCGGCATAAGAGCAATGAGCAGCGGCTTGAAAAGCCAGATGTTGCCAAGAAGCATCCTCATTCCGAAACTGAAGGAAGATGCCATGGAACCGAACATTTCGTAAACTTCCGGGATAAGGTGCTTTTTGAAGGGGCGCTTTTTCTCGATTTCGTTCGCGAAGGCAAAAAGTCTTGCGGCGGGGGTGTTTCTCGGAGGAGTGCTGCTGTGGCCGCCCTTGCCTTTTGCGGAAATTTTAAGGTCCATATAACCTTTTTCTGTTACGCCGATAACCGCATATTCCCTGTCCATTCCGGCGATGGGTCGGTCAACAATTGCGCCGCCTTCGTCGATTACAATGGCAAATTCAATGCCTTTTTCCTTGAGGTAACGCACTGCGGAAGCTGCGCCGTCGCCGCCGGTTTCCTCATTTATCGCGTATTCAAGCCAGATATCGCAGGGCGGAACAAATCCTTCGGCAATAAGCTCCTCCATGGCCTGGAGTTCGACGTACATTGTGCTTTTGCAGTCCATTGATCCGCGTCCGTAAATCGCTCCGTCAATAACTTCACCGCTGTATGCGGGGCATTTCCAGCCGTGGTCATTCGCCGGAACAACGTCCTGATGACCCATAAAAAGAATCGGGCGGCGATTCGGGTCGCTTCCCTTCCATCTGTAAAGAAGAGTTCCGTTGAGAACGGTTTTTTCAAAGGTTTTATGTACGTTGGGGAAGGATTTTTCAAGAACTTCGTGGAATTTATAAAATTCCGAAAGGTCCTCGTCCTCGTTTTTTGAAACGGTGGGAACCCGGACCATATCGCCGAGTTTTTTTGCGGCGGTTTCCGTTTCCTCCGGGGTTATGACTGTTTCGCATTTTCCGGTTGCCGGGGCTTTTATCATAAGGGTGCGTATCGCAGCAATGCCGATGAGCACGGCGATGAGCACAAGAATTCCGATGAGCACGTACTGCATTTTATTTCCTCCTTATCCGTTTGCTTTTTGAGCACTGCGCATTTCCGCCATCTCTTTTTCGATGGGATGGAAAACCGCGATAACAAGCATGATCGCCGCAACGATAAGCGGTACCCAGCCGAGAAGTGCACAGATGGTATCGATGGCGCTCTGGGGCTGTGTCGCAAGTTCCGCATCAAATCCTGCGGCGCCGAGAGCGGCGGTCATTGCAAGGTTGACTCCGGCTTTCGAAAGTTTTGCCGCAAGGTTATCGCAGGTGGAAACAAGGCTGTCGATTCTGCGTCCGCTCCGGAATTCGATAAGGTCGGAAAGGTTGTTGCGGTTGGTGTTGAAAAGAACGAAGGCAAAGGCCATTGCCACCGCAACGGTGATTCCGTTGATATAGATGGTGACCATGGAATAGGGGTTGATGAGGAAGGGAACCTTGCCGATGATATAGATTACCGAACCGAGTATCATGGTCTTTTTTCTGCCGAGTTTTTTATCCACCGGGATGCAGGCAAGGGTTCCGATTACGGAAGTTGCAAGGAAAACCGCCATGATGGGTGTTGCGGCGGAAGCGGAGCCGAGAACATAGGTTGCGTAATAGTTTACGGTGCTCATGATGAGGAGGTTGAGGATTCCGTAAGCGATTATATAAAGGGCGTTCATGACCCAGCTTTTGCAGGAAAGAAGCATTCTGAAAACTTCGATGATGCCGAGCCTGGAATCGTCCTCGCTCTCCTGCTGAATGCGTTCCTTTGTGGTGAAATAATGGGCAAAGCTTCCGATTATGCAGATTGCGCCCATAACTGCGGCGGCATAGACGAAAGCCTGCTGTCCGGCCTCGTTTGCCATTACGTTTCCGTTTTCATCAAGTCCGCCGAAGAGGTTGAGCAGAGGATAGAGCGCAACGCCGCCGATTCCGCTGCCGACGCAGCCGCCGAGGTTTCTGGCAACGTTGATGGCTCTTCTGTCCGAATCCCGGTTTGTTGCAAGACCGCCCATGCTGTTATAGGGGATTGCGGCGAAGGTGTTGAAAAGCTCGAAAAGGAAATAAATCGCAATGGCGATGGCGAGCTTGAGTCCGTAGGAAACATCAAAGCAGGTGAACATAAGAACAACGGTCACCGCCCAGGGAACAGCGCACCAGAACGCAAAGGGACGGCATTTTTCACCGTTTTTGAAGGTGTGGTTTACTGCCCAGTAACCGACCAGCGGATCGTTAACCGCATCCCAGACAATTCCAAGGGCGGTTATGATTCCGGCGTGTTCGATTTTTATTCCCATTACGTTGGTCAGGAAAAAGAGATAGAAAAGGTCCTTGAAGTTAAAGACCACGTTGCTGGCCGTTGAAAAAGTTCCGAAACCCAGCTTTTCCATGAAACCCAGCTTAGGGGTTTCGATATATTTGCTGTTCGTCTGCATTTAAAAAGCCTCTTTTCTTTAGTGCTGTAATTTGTTAAAGCGATTATAGCACATATTGTTGCAGATTTCAACCGATGATGCTTAAAAAGCCCCCTTGTTAAAGGGGGCTGGCATTTTTAATTGCCTGCAATTAAAAATGACCGGGGGATTCTCTTTAAGTGGAAAGTTGATAGTTGAAAACGGAAAATGTGGGGGCGGATATCATCCGCCCGTTTTTGCTGAAAGCCCCCCTTGTTAAAGGGGGGTGGTTTTGG
>JAFQBT010000143.1 GCA_017399625.1 Oscillospiraceae bacterium | reverse complement strand
TCCGGATAAACAAAAAAGCTCATTCCGAAGAATGAGCTTTTTTCTGGAGCGGGTTACGAGGCTCGAACTCGCTACCTCGACCTTGGCAAGGTCGCGCTCTACCAGATGAGCTAAACCCGCAAGTCATTTTTGACTGCTCGACTATTATATCGAATTGACGAGAGTTTGTCAATAGTATTTTGCAAAATTTTTTAAAAATTTTTTCAAAGGTTTTTCCGCGGCTGCTATTGAATAAAAATTGTTTCGGGTGTATAATAACCATGTGAAAATACGTTTTTCAAAAAAGGAGGTCCTGCACCATGATCGGCGATATGCATTGCCATACCACCATGTCCGACGGTTCAACTTCGCCGGAAATGCTTGTTCAGTACGCAATCGATGCGGGACTTGATTTTATTGCGGTTACCGACCACGACACCATGGCAGGTGTTCAGACCGCTGTGAACCTTGGAAAACGCAAGGGACTCCGGGTCATTCCCGGCGTCGAGGTTTCGACTTACGATTCAAAAACCGGAAGAAACGTCCACCTTCTCTGCTATATGCCGAAAAAGACCGACAAGCTCGAAAAGATGATAAACGGAACACTTAAGAACCGCAACGAGGCCATAAAAGGCGTTATCTCCGAGGTTGCAAAACATTATCCCATAACTTTTGATGACGTAAAAAGGATTGCAGGCGGTGCTCAGTGCATTTACCGCCAGCACGTTGCCCGTGCTCTTATGGAACGGGGCTATACCGATGCGATTTTCTCCGACCTTTACGGAAAAGCATTCGGTGATATTCCCTATACCGTCAATTTCCCGGAAGTAAGGGAAGCGGCCGATATTATCAACCAGACCGGCGGAATCTGCTGCCTTGCCCATCCGGGAAGATATGATTCCCTCGAACTTGCCTGGGAGCTTGCGGAAGCAGGAAAGATCCAGGCAATCGAACTTTCCCATCCTGCGAACAGCGAAAGCGATAAGGAAGAAATTGAAAAGATTATCAGGAAGTACTGGCTTGTTCCTCTTGGCGGAACGGATTACCACGGATTTTTCAGCAGCCATCCCCATCCGCTCGGAACATGCACTACTCCCGGCGAGGCTCTCGATGCCCTGCTGAAAATAAGGGAAGAGCTCAGCAAATGATTTATCCGGGACAGGGTGCTTTTAAAAAGCGCTTTGTCCCTTTTTGTTTATACCACCGGAAAAGGAGGCGGAAAACTTGTACGGAACAGACGACAGCGATATGAAGATCGTCGGAAAAAGGCTCCAGCCCATCGATGAAAGCGATATGGAAGCGAAGCTCTATAACCATGAGCATGAGAACGGAAACCTTGAAAAAGCGCATGATATAGGCAAATTCTTTGCGGAAGCGCTTATGAACAGTGACGGCTTTGCCTATGAGAAAAACCGCGCTTCGGATTTCGAGGCACGCAACCGCAGCATTCTTTTTGCTTTCACGGCAGACAGAGTCCTGAGCACGTTCATGCCGAACCACATTATTGCAAGATCCGCCCAGAACGAGTTTTTTGATGTCATCAGACGCACTGATATCGGTCTTTATGAATCGATTTCCCGTTCCGGAGCATTTTCGATGTATCTGCTTTGCCGGAGAAGGGGAGACGGACGCTATACCGGAGTCGGAAATGTTTATGCCGGGGTAATAAGACGTCCGGACGACAAGGAAACCGCCGAGGAAGGCGACAGAATTTACGAAAAATATTTTAATTTCTGCATTGAGCATATCAAAAATATTGAGTTTGCTTTTTGAGCACAGCAAAGGAGCCGCAAGGCTCCTTTTTTATACCCGTGATTATATGGCAATGCTCAAAAAATTCACAAAAAGTTTACAATTTGAGCACGGGCACTTATCGTGAAAATTTTGATGCTCAAAATCCTGCAAATGCGCTTTAACTTACTAAAATGTCAATAGAAAATTGCAAAAAAAACTTCATTTTGAGCAACTATTTTTTTATTAATAGACTTTACAAATCGGGACGTTTATTCTATAATAATAACTGTGTAAGACTTGAAGTGTGTCTATAGGTGCGTCCTATGGAAAAACTTCAATTTTGGAACAGGAGGAAGTAAATCATGTCTCAGAACACTGAATACTCTTTGCCGCCTCGCTCAATACAGGAATACGTTCCCGGAAAACAGGTCACTCTTGCCCACAGAATCTCCAAGCCGGACAGAATGATCTACAAAAAACTCGGCCTCACCGATGAATTCACCGAGGCTATCGGCATCATCACCATCACACCCTCCGAAAGCGCCATTATCGCTGCGGATATCTGCACAAAAGCCGCAAGAATCAAACTCGGCTTTGTTGACCGTTTTTCCGGTGCAGTTGTTTTCGTCGGCGAAATCGGCGCAGTCGATTCTGCCCTTAACGCAGTCATCGACCGTTTCGAGGATATGAAATACTCCACGGTTAAAATCACCAGAAGCTGATGGCAGAAGAAAAGAAACCCCGCAAGATAATCCTGATGGGACGTTCACGTGTCGGCAAAACGACGCTCCTTCAGGCGATGCACAACGAGGTAATCGAATATAAGAAAACCCAGGAGATTATCGTTCATGATGATGCAATCGATACTCCCGGGGAATACATAGATCAAAGTTCTCTCTGGAGAGCCTGCATTATAGCGGCATGCGATGCGGATATCGTAGTTCTGGTGCATGATGCAGGAAACACCATGGGCAGACTCCCGCAGATGTTCAGCATGACGTTTGCAAAGCCCACTATCGGTGTTGTAACAAAAATCGACGGCAAAACGGAAGAGGAAATCGAAATTGCGGAAAACTTCCTCAAAATGTCCGGTGCCAGCAAAATCGTAAGGACAAGTTCCTATGACCACGAAGGAATCCAGGAGCTCATCGAGCTCATTGAAAATCTTGACCTTACGGATTATTGACCAACGGCAATTTGTGCTTAGCATTCAGATAGAAATGAAAAGTCAAAGGAGATAAGAAGTATGAAAGAGAAAATACTCAGCGCAGGTATTGATATCGGTACTTCCACAACACAGGTAATTTTCAGCCGATTCACAATCGAAAACACTTCCGGTGAATACATGGTTCCCAGAATCGAAATCACCAATAAAGAAGTTGTTTACGAAAGCAAAATCTACACCACCCCCCTTATCGATGAAAGAACCATCGACGAGGATGCGGTACACAGCATTATCGTAGGCGAATATGCTGCCGCAGGACTCAAAGCCGAAGACATCGACACCGGCGCAGTTATCATCACCGGTGAAACCGCAAGAAAAGAGAACGCAAGAACCGTTCTTAACTTCATGTCCGGCATGGCAGGCGACTTCGTTGTTGCAACCGCAGGTAACGACCTTGAAGGCGTTATCGCAGGACGCGGCGCAGGCACCTCTGCAATGTCCATCAAAAAACACGTCGTTACCGCAAACTGCGATATCGGCGGCGGCACTTCCAACATCGCAGTATTCAAGGAAAACCGTCCCGTAGATACCGGATGCTTCGATATCGGCGGACGCCTTATCAAACTTGACTCCACCGGCAAGATCCTTTATATTTCCGACCATCTCGGCAAACTTTGCGCAAAACACAACATCGACCTCAAAGTCGGAAATAAAATTGAATATAAAGAAATTTATAAAGCATGCGTTCTCATGGCACAGGTTCTTGCAACCACCCTCGGTTTCAAAACCTTTGACATGGATGACCTCAAAATCATGACCACCGACCATCCGCTCCACGACCTTGAAGAGATCAAGTACGTAACCTTCTCCGGCGGCGTCGGCAACCTCATCTATCATCCTTATGAAGGAAAAGATGACTTCCCCTACAACGACATCGGCGTTGTCCTTGCAAGAGCCATCAACGAAGTATTTGCTCCGTTTATGGATAAAGTTGTTGAACCGGCAGAAACCATCCGTGCAACCGTTATCGGCGCAGGCACCCAGACCATGGAGCTTTCCGGTTCCACCATCGCATTCTCCCAGAACACCAAACTTCCCATGAAGACCATTCCGGTCATCAAACTTGAGGAAGAAGCGGAAAAATTCAGCCCCAGCGAATTTGCAAAACACCTTGAGCCCATGCTCGAATGGTATAACGACCCTGACGAAGGTCAGGAGCTCGTTGCACTTTCCCTCAAAGGCGCAAACTGCCCGCTGTTCAAAGAGATTGAACGCTACGCAGACCTCATCATCGCAGGTATGCAGCCCATCATCAAATCCCAGCATCCGCTTATCGTTGTTATCGAAGAGGATATGGGTAAGAGCCTTGGACAGAACCTTATGGTCAAACTTAACAGAAGCAAAGATATCATCTGCATCGACTCCGTAAGAACCAACCAGGGCGACTACATCGACATCGGCGAACCGCTTATGCACGGAAGAATCCTTCCCGTTGTAGTAAAGACTCTTGTATTTAATTAAGGAATAAATAAGATTTATATATTTTAATAAGGTTTGGGAAAGGGGGAAATCCCGCAAACAATAAATTTTCCACCACTAGGCATCCAAATTTTAAAAAGGAGTGAGAATTTTTGATTCTGAAAGCAAAATTATTTGGACAGGTCTATGAGTTCAAAGACGTAAAAGACGTACTTGCTAAAGCAAACGAACTCAAATCCGGTGACCAGCTCGCTGGTATCGCTGCAGAAACCATGCAGGAGCGTATTGCTGCAAAGCAGTGCCTTGCAAACCTCACCATTAAGGATATCTACGAGAACCCCGTAGCTCCTTACGAAGAGGACTCTGTAACCCGTATTATCCAGGACGGCATCAACTTCACTATTTATGAAGAGATCAAAAACTGGACCATCGCAAAACTTCGTGAATTCATCCTTGATGACCACGTAACCGGCGATCAGATTAGACATATCTCTGCTGGCCTTTCTTCTGAGGTTGTTGCAGCTGTTACCAAACTTATGTCTTCTCTCGACCTTATGATCGGTGCAAGAAAACTCCCCATCTACAGAACTTGTGTTACTACCTGCGGTGCACCTGACAGACTTTCTTTCCGTCTTCAGCCTAACCACACCACCGACGACGTAGAAGGTATGAAAGTTTCCTACTGCGAAGGTTTCTCCTACTGCACCGGTGACGCACTCTTCGGTATGAACCCTGTTGACGACTCCCTCGGCGCTGTTGAAAGAACCATGAACAGCTATCAGGAATTCGTTGAAAGATGGGAAATTCCTACCCAGTCCTGCTGCCTCTGCCACGTAACCACTGCTATGGAATGCATCAAGAACGGTGCTCGTGAAGCTCTCTGCTTCCAGTCCATCGCTGGTTCCCAGATCGCTAACGAAGCATTCGGTATCACCCCCGAAATGCTCGATGAAGCAGAAGACCTTATGCACCATTACGGCGTAGCTGATGGTCCCGACGTACTCTACTTTGAAACCGGTGAAGGCGCAGAGCTTTCTTCCGATGGTCACTGGGGTGCTGACGAACTTACCATGGAAGCTCGCTGCTATGGTTTCGCAAAGAGATATCATCCTTTCCTCAACGACTCCGTTGTAGGTTTCATCGGCCCGGAATACCTCTATGATGCAAAACAGGTTGCTCGTGCAGGTATGGAAGATATGTTCATGGGCAAACTTTCCAACGTATCCATGGGATGCGACGCTTGCTACACCAACCACATGAAATGCGACCAGAACGACAACGAGAACCTCCAGATTCTCCTTGCTGCTGAAGGATGCAACTTCTTCATGGGCGTACCTTGCGCAGACGACTGCATGCTCATGTACCAGTCCACTGGTTACCATGACAACCACGCAACCCGCCAGGCTCTTGGCAAAAAACCTCTTGCTGAGTTCGAAAAATGGGCTCAGAAGATGGGCTTCCTCGAGGAAGACGGCCTCACCCTTGGCCCGAACGCCGGTGACGCTTCCGTACTTTTCTAATTTGAGAAAAAGTGCGTAAAATATATTTGACGGGAGGATATACAAATAATGGTATCTGATGACAAACTTAAAGAGATTATCGCTCAGGTTGTCGGTGAAATGATGAAAGAAGCTCCCGCTGCAAAAGCTACTACCAAAGCATGCTGCTGCTGCGAAGATGTTTCTGATGACGATCTTGAAGATCTTACCGCTTATGAGCTTAACGAGTGGTACCAGGTTCCTAACGCAAAAGACGAAGCAGAGTACAGAAGACTCAAAATGGTTACCCCTGCACGTCTTGGTGTATGGCACTGCGGTCCTCGTGAAATGACCAACACTATGCTCCGTTTCCGTGCTGACCACGCTGCAGCACAGGATGCAGTTTTCAATGAGTTCCCGAAAGCATTCCTTGAAGAACGCGGAATCCTCGAACTCCAGTCTCGTTGCGACAGCAAAGATACTTATCTTACCAGACCTGACCTTGGCAGAAGACTTTCCGAAGAATCTGCTAACACCCTTAAAGGCTTCTACAAAAAAGCTCCTCAGGTTGTTGTATTCGCAACTGACGGCCTTTCCGGCACTGCAATCGAAGCTAACTACGACATCGTTATCCCCGCAATCATGAACGGTCTTAAAGCACACGGAATCGAAGCAGGCGAACCCTTCTTCGTAAGATATGGCCGTGTAGCTTGCCAGGACGAAGTTTCTGAAATTTCCGGATGCGACGTTTGCGTATGCCTCGTTGGTGAAAGACCCGGTCTTGCAACCGCAAAATCCATGTCTGCATACATCACCTACAAAGGCACCATCGGCATGTCCGAAGCAAGACGTACTGTTGTTTCCAACATCCACAATGCTGGTACCCCTGCAGCTGAAGCAGGTGCACATATCGCTGATATCGTTGACATCATGCTCAAAGAAAAAGCTTCCGGTACTGACCTCAAGCTCTAATATTAACTTATTCAATAAATTATTAATTGCTTGATAGTTGCGTTTAGAACGCAAATCTTATCTACCTTAAAATTTAAAGGAGGTACATATCGTGAAATACGATGAACTTAGAACTACTGTACTTATGATCAAGGTTATCCCGAGCGTAAGCCCTGACCTCCAGAAACAATGGAATATGCCCGAAGGCCACAGATCTGTTGGCTTCTTCTCCACTGACTGCGATGATGTAGGTTACACTGCAGTTGACGAAGCAACCAAAAAGGCTGACGTTAAAGTCGTACTTGCAAAATCCATGTACGGCGGCGCTGGCTGCGCACAGCAGAAATATGCTGGTGAATTCATCGGCATGCTCTCTGGCCCTAACCCTGCAGAAGTAAAAGCTGGCCTTGCTGCTGCTTTCGATCTTCTTAACGCTGACTGCACCTTCTATTCCGCAAACGAAGATGACACTGTTGCATACTATGCATACACCATCTCCAGAACTGGTTCTTACCTTTCTGAATGCGGTGGTATTCCTGAAGGCAGCCCTATCGCATACCTCATCGCTCCTCCTGTAGAGTGCCAGTATGCAATCGATGCTGCTCTCAAAGCTGCTGACGTAAGAATGTGCTGCTACTTCGAGCCTCCGTCTGAAACCAACTTCTCCGGTGCATACCTCACTGGTACTCAGTCTGCTTGCAAAGCTGCTTGCGATGCATTTGCAGATGCAGTTGTTTTCTGCGTAGAAAACGCTCTCAAATACTAATTTCAACCTTTTGACGTTAATTTAAGGATACTCATTATATCTGAAATTTAAACGACAGGAGGTGACGGATTATGAGTACTGGCGCACTGGGAATGCTGGAAACTTATGGTCTGATCGCCGCTATCGAAGGTCTCGATGCTGCTGTTAAAGCAGCAAACGTAACCCTCTGCGGATTCAAATACGTCCAGGGCGGACTTGTTTGCTTTTTTGTAACCGGCGATGTCGGTGCAACCAAAGCAGCAATTTCTGCCGGCGAAATTGCCGCAGACAGAGTTGGCAAGGTCATTTCTTCCCATGTAATCCCGAGACCTGCAGACAGCACTTCTATTATTGCTGCCTATAAGGAAAAACCCGCCGGTAGACGCCGCGGAACCGGTATTCACAAACGTGAATTCCCTGCTAATACTCCTGTGAAATCGGAACCGGCCGCAAAGCCCGAAGAACCGAAATCCGTCCCGGAAAGTGTAACTGAGTCTGTCGGTTATACTGAGGAAGTCCTCAGAGAGATGAAAACCACCGATCTGAGAAAACTTGCTCGCGAAATCCCCGACATCGGTCTTACAAAGATCGAGATCAGAGACGCTAAAAAGGATCCGCTCGTAGAGGCGATTCTGAAAGCACAGAAAAAATAACTGAAGGAGCAATATAATATGCTGCAAGATAGAGATTTGCTTTCTGTGCAGGAAGCCCGCGACATGATTAAAAAAGCACGTGTTGCTTTTGAAGCCGCAAAGCTTCTTAGTCAGGAGCAGATAGACAAAATCGTTAAAGCTATGTCTGACGCTGCTTATGCTCATCGCGAAGACCTTGCCAAAATGGCAGTCGAAGAGACCAGCATGGGTAAATACGAAGACAAAATCATTAAGAACACTCTTGCTGCAAAAGCTGTATATGAAGCAATCAAAGACATGAAAACTGTCGGTATCGTTGCTGAATATCCTGAGCAGAAGATGTTCGAAGTCGCTGTACCCGTTGGTGTAGTCTGCGGTATCGTTCCCTGCACCAACCCCACTTCCACTGCAATCTACAAATCCATGATTTGTATGAAAGCAGCAAACCCCGTCGTTTTCAGCCCCCATCCTTCTGCAAAGAACTGCATCGCAAAAACCTGCGAAATCCTTTGCGAAGCTGCTGAAAAAGCTGGCGCACCCAAGAATATGTTCCAGTGCCTTACCACTCTCAGCATGTCCGGTACCCACGAGCTCATGACTAACGCTGGCGTTAACATGATCCTTGCAACCGGCGGCCCTGAAATGGTAAAAGCTGCATATTCCTCCGGTGTTCCTGCACTTGGTGTAGGCGCTGGTAACGTTCCTGCATTCATCGATCACACTGCAGACGTAAAACTTGCTGTTAAGAGAATCTTTGCTTCCAAAACTTTCGATAACGGCGTAATTTGCGCTTCTGAACAGTCCATCGTTGCAGAGAACTGCATCAAAGACCAGGTCCTTGAAGCTGTTAAAGCTGAAAAAGGCTATATCATGAACGACGAAGAGTATGCAAAACTCTGCAAAATCTTCACCAGACGTCCCGGCAGCGTTAACCCCGCTATCGTTGGTCGTCCTGCAACCAAGATCGCTGCTATGGCTGGTCTTGATGTTCCTGCAGATACCAGAGTTCTTTGCTACTGCGAAAAAGGCGTCGGCGACGAATATCCTTTCTCCATCGAGAAACTTTCTCCTTGCCTTGCTCTTTATTTCGAAGAAGATTGGCAGGCATGCTGCGAACGCTGCATCCAGCTTCTTGAGTTTATCGGTATCGGTCACTCTCTTGCAATGCACACCAATGACGAAAACGTCATCCGTGAATTTGCACTCAAGAAACCCGTTTCCCGTATTCTCGTTAACACTTCTTCCGCACAGGGCGGCGTAGGCGCAACCACCAACCTTATGCCCTCCCTTACTCTTGGATGCGGCGCTGTTGGCGGTTCTGCAACCAGCGACAACGTTTCTCCCCTTAACCTCATCAACCTTCGCCGCGTTGCTTACGGCGTAAGAGAGGCTTGGGATCTTGAAGAAGCACCCGCTGCAAAAGAAGAACTCGATGCTGAAGCCATTGCAAAAATGGTAATTGCTGCACTGAAAGAGCTTTAATTCTCTTTCTGAACTATAATAGGTAGAACCAGGGGAATTGCCCCAATTTTTAAGGAGGTACTATCACAATGACTGATAAACAAGCACTCGGTATGATCGAGACCAGAGGCCTTGTCGGCGCTATCGAAGCAGCCGATGCCATGGTTAAAGCT
>JAFQBT010000017.1 GCA_017399625.1 Oscillospiraceae bacterium | reverse complement strand
TCGGAACACCGCTTTGCGGTATTCCTCAGCCGTTCGCTTGCCGCTCCTCCTCCCCAAAAAATCTTTTGGATTTTTCGGGGACCCCATAGTTCCCCTTCATAAGGGGACTAAAACGCTCCACCGGAAGAACAGCGGTTCCGATTCCCGACCGCCATCGTTCAGGCCGACGGCGGTTTTCATTCTGCATCTGCCGCCCGGCTATTTTTGGTTGGATTTGGCGGGATGGGATTACAATCCCTCCGTCATTTGCTTCGCAAATGCCACCTCCCTTTGCACAAGGGAGGCTGCGCTCCGCGTTGCTTGTAATCCCTCTTCCGTCAGCCTTCGGCTGACACCTTCCCCTCTGGGAAGGCTATGCTCCCCTTTGACAAGGGGCTTTTTTAAATCTTAATAAAAAATTAAAAAATTTTTATTTCCCTGCATATTGCTATGAATTGGGTCTTATGGTATAATTAATTGCTTAAAATATTAATTATTATATAATAAAGGATTTTTTACGGTATGATGATTTCCACAAAAGGCCGCTATGGCCTCAGGCTTATGCTTGACCTTGCAGCAGAAGGCGGCGAAAGACCTGTTCCGGTAAAAGAAATTGCAAAAAGACAGAACATAAGCGAAAAATATCTTGAACAGATAATCAGCCCTCTTTCCAAGGCAGGACTTGTTAAAAGTATCCGCGGAGCCCAGGGAGGATATGTTCTTGCCCGCTCTTCTTCCGAAATAACCGCCGGGGATATCCTTCGTGCGGCGGAAGGTTCCATCGCTCCGGTGGAATGCTGCGAAAGCGGATGCGACCGTTCCGACGGATGCGTAACCTTCGGTCTTTATAAAAAGATCCAGGACGCGGTGGATTCCGTTGTTGATTCCACAACCCTTGCGGATATGCTTTCCGATGCGGGAATTTCGCTTTGATAAAGCGGATTTTACATTTTTTTAATATTTAGCTTATTGCTTTTAATCATCACGCCATATATAATAAAATATATATTATAATCTTAACAAACTGACACCTGACTACATCGCTCGAAGGGGGAGCTTTTATAAAATGAAACTCGGTTTTAACTTTTTCAATCAGGATATCGGTATCGACCTCGGTACTGCAAATACACTCATCTTTTCCAAAGGCAAGGGCATTATCATGCGCGAACCTTCCGTTGTTGCGGTTGATACCCGCACCGACACCGTCCGCTATGTCGGCCAGGAAGCAAAGGAAGTTATCGGACGTACTCCCGGTTCCATCGTTGCCGTAAGACCGCTTAAAGACGGCGTTATTGCGGATTTTGATATTGCGGCTTCCATGCTCCAGATCTTCATCAAGAAGATTTTCAACAACTCCATTTTTGCAAGACCCCGCTGTGTTATCTGCATTCCCTCCGGCGTTACCGAAGTTGAACGCAGAGCGGTCCGCGAAGCAGCTATGAAAGCCGGCGCAAGACATGTTTATATCATCGAGGAACCCATGGCAGCTGCCATCGGCGCAGGTCTTCCTGTTGCGGAAGCATGCGGCAGCATGGTTGTTGACATCGGCGGCGGCACTTCCGAAGTTGCGGTTATCTCCCTCGGCGGCATTGTTGCTTCCAAATCCGTCCGCGTCGGCGGCGATGAATTTGATGCGGCCATCATCTCCTACATCAAGAGAAAATACAACCTCCTCATCGGTGAACGTTCCGCAGAGGCTATCAAAATGACCATCGGTTCCGCATTCCCCTTCGAGGAAGAACTCGAAATGGAAATCAAGGGACGCAACCTTGTTGACGGTCTTCCGAAGAACATGTTTATCACCAGCGAGGAGATCCGCGACGCGCTTTCCGATCCGCTTTCTTCCATTATGGATGCCATCAAATCCACCCTTGAGCGCACCCCTCCGGAACTTTCCGCGGATATCATCGACCACGGCATTACCCTTACCGGCGGCGGAAGCCTTCTTCACAACATTGACAAACTTATTTCCAAGGAAACCGGAATGCCCGTTTACATTGCGGAAAATTCCCTTGATTGCGTTGCAGCAGGCGCCGGCGAAGTTCTTGACAACATCGACCTTCTCCGTGAGGTTGTTTCCGACAGCGAACGCCGCCTTGGATAATTGATTTTCCCAATGAATCCGTCCATGGAGGAACCGCTTTTTTGTTAAAAACGGTCCTCCATTTTATTTAATATCTCCTCGGAGGAGGTTTTTGGGGGTTTCGGAGGAATTTATCTATAATTTTCCGTATTCTAAAAGAGAATCCCCCCGCCACTTCGTGGCCCTCCCCCCTTTGACAAGGGGGGCTTATTCTGAAAGGAGGTGCGGCGGGCACCATGCAGAAATTTTTGAAAAGCTGGTATTTCAAGGTCCTTTGCGGACTTGCGGTTTTCGCGGTTGCGCTGATGATCCGTGCCGCGGCTTCCGGCAGCAGCGAAGTTTTTCTTTCCCAGGCGGTTTCGGTCATTTCCCAGCCGTTCCTCAAAATCAGCACCGCCATAACAAATTCCGTGGGCGATTTTCTTGACAGATTCGCCAGCGCGGAGGAACTTTATCTTGAAAACCAGGAGCTTAAAAAACAGCTTCAGGAAGCGAACCAGAAGCTTATCGGCGCGGAGCAGGATAAGCGTGAAAACGAACAGTTCCGTTCCTTCCTCGGACTTAAGGAAACGAACCCGGACTATGAATTCGAACCCGCAACGGTTATCGGACGCGACTCCACAAACCGTTTTTATTCCTTCACCATCGATAAGGGCAGCATCAACGGAGTTGAACCGGCGGACCCGGTTATCACCGCGGACGGTCTTGTCGGAATAGTCTGGGAAGTTGGTCTTACCTATGCCCATGTCCGCACCATTCTTGATATTTCCGTCGAGGCGGGTGTTTACGATATTTCCACCCGCGACTCCGGAATTGTTACCGGCGACATCAGCCTTTCTGCCGAAGGGCTCTGCAAGCTTAAATATCTTCCGAAGGAAAGCGGAATCTTCAGCGGAAACCTTATTGTAACTTCCGGCATCGGCGGAGTTTTTCCGAAGGACCTTGTGGTCGGAACCGTAAAATCCATCGCAGTTGATTCAAGCGGTCTTTCCCTTACCGCAATAATTGCTCCGGCGGCGGATATCGAAAACGTCACGGACGTTCTTATCATCAAATCCTTCAACGGACAGTCGAAAGGTTTTTCCGATTCCACTGAGGAAGGCGGCGCAGCCGAATGACGAAATATTTCCTCCGGAAGGTGCTTAAATTTTCCGTTTATGCGCTGATTGTTTTTTCGGCATACATTATCCAGACGACGCCGGGTCTTTTTGATTTTTACGGAATAAAACCGATTCTTGTTCTGCCTGCCTGCATCTGCATCGCCGTTTTTGAAGGCGAATTCGCCGGTGGGCTTTTTGGTTTTTGCTTCGGACTTTTCTGCGACAGCACTTCCGAAACGGTTTTTGGGTTCAATGCCCTTCTGTTCCTTGTTTTCTGCGTTTTTGCGGGGCTTGCGACCATTTATATTTTCCGCCGGAGCACCATGAACATCATGCTCCTTTGCCTCGGTGCGGTTTTTCTCCGTTCCGCTCTGGAATTTTTGTTCAATTTTATACTCTACGGATACGAAAACCTTGTTTCCTATTTTTACACTGAAATTGCGCCGCAGATCGTTTTATCCTCGATTTTTGCCTTTCCTTTCTGCGTTCTTTTCCGCTGGCTCCATAAAAAATTCGAGCCGGAGAACACAAAGGAATAAAAAAATGCAGCCGCAGGAGCGGATATTATCCGACCGGTTTTTGACAAAAAGCCCCCCTTGTTAAAGGGGGGTGTCTGCGAAGCAGACGGGGGGATTCTTTTCAAATTGAAAGTGGAAAGTGCAGTGGCGGATATCATCCGCCAGTTAAATACCTCCTCGGAGGAGGGATTATCCCTGACCGGTTGCGATGGTTCCGGAAAATCTGACGTTTTCATTTGATATGTACCCCCATTTCTTTGACGGCGCAAAGAAACGGCGGTACCCGTCAAAGAAACGCTTTCCAACCCCTGCTGTTTGCTCCCGCAAACGCTGTCCCCTTCATAAGGGGACTAAAAC
>JAFQBT010000142.1 GCA_017399625.1 Oscillospiraceae bacterium | reverse complement strand
TGCCGGAGGGTACCTCTATGGAAGAACTGCTTGCTGTAATCGCACGCGGTCTTGTTGAGGATAAGGATGCTGTTTCCGTAACCGTTGATGAGCCGGATGAAGAGGGTACCGTTGTTTACCATCTTCACGTTGCCGCATCCGATATGGGAAGAGTTATCGGACGTCAGGGAAAAATTGCCCGTGCGATCCGCACCCTTATGCGCACAGCCGCTAACCGTGCCGGCAAGAAGGTTGCTGTCACGATCGAATAATTAAGAACAAATTCCCTCGTCAAAAATCATTTGACGGGGGAATTATGGAATTATGAGAGGTTTGAAGAATATGAAAAAGCAGTTTCTTGAAATCGGCGAAATTGTAACCGTTCACGGTCTTCGCGGAGATATGCGCCTTTATCCCTGGTGCGATCCGGGTGATATTGAACGCAGCGCAAGAATGTATCTTGACGAAAACGGCGAACAGGAATATCGCGTTTCCTATGCAAAGCCCCACAAAAATGTCTATCTTGTAAAACTCAAGGGAATCGATACCCCTGAGGAAGCGAGAAAATTCATCGGAAAGGTCCTTTATATGAACCGCAACGATATTCCGATGAAAAAGGGCGAATATTTTATCCAGGATATAATCGGCCTCAGGGTTGTTGACAGCGAAAACGGAACCGTTTACGGAGAGGTTTCCGATGTGGCATCCACCGGCGCAAACGACATATACTGTGTATGCGGGGCGGACAACAAGGAAACATGGATTCCGGCAATTCCGCAGGTTATTGATAAAGTTGATATCGACGGCGGAATCCTCAGCATCACTCCCATGAAAGGACTTTTTGACGATGAGGATTGATATTGCAACCCTTTTCCCGGAAATGTGTGAAGCAGTGCTCAGCACCAGCATCATCGGAAGAGCAAGAAAAGCCGGTTTTATCGAAATTTATTGCCATAATATCCGGGATTTTTCCGAAGACAAGCACCAGAGAGTTGATGCTGCTCCTTATGGCGGCGGAAACGGCATGCTGATGCAGGCGGACCCGATTTACAGATGCTATGAGCACGTATGTGAGGAAGCGTGCTCAAAGCCATTCGTAATTTATATGTCGCCCCAGGGCGCGGTGCTCAATCAGAAAATGGCTGTCGATTTCGCCGAAAATTATGAGCATCTGTTGCTCATCTGCGGACACTATGAAGGAATTGACGAACGTATAATCGAGGAAATCGTCGATAAGGAGGTTTCCGTCGGTGACTACGTGCTCACAGGCGGCGAACTTGGAGCACTGGTGCTCACGGATGCGGTGGGAAGACTTTGCGACGGCGTTCTTTCCGAAGATGTATGCTTCGAGGACGAAAGCCATTATTCCGGTCTGCTGGAATATCCCCAATATACCCGTCCGCAGGTATGGCACGGAAGAACCGTTCCGGAGGTGCTCCTTTCCGGAAACCACAAAATGATTTCCGATTGGCGGCACGAACAGGCTGTTCTGCGCACCATGCAGAAGCGTCCGGATATGCTGAAAAAAGAGGAATAAAAATGTTCGGAACAATCGTAAATGTTATAACCGTAATTATCGGCGGCGTTCTCGGAATGCTGCTCAAAAAGGGCATTAAGGGCGAAATTATGGATAACGTTATGAAAGCGGAGGGCGCTGCGGTTCTCATCATCGGAATGAACGGCGTTCTAACCAATATGCTTTCCGCCGGCGCGGACGGAAAAATCACCGAAAGCGGCGGGCTTGTTCTTCTCATCAGCCTTGCTCTCGGTGCGTTCATCGGCGAAATTCTGAAGATCGACGACAGAATAAACGGTCTCGGCGGCTGGGTCGAAAAGCGCATCAAATCCAACGGTTTTTCAAAAGGTTTTGTTTCCGCCTTCATAATTTTCTGTGTCGGTTCCATGAGCATCATCGGCGCCATCAATGACGGACTTTCCGGCGACAGCAGCGTTCTGATGGTCAAAAGCACTCTTGATTTCATCACGGCGATGGTGCTTGCTTCGACCATGGGCATCGGCGTTGTTTTCGCCTGCGTTCCGCTTTTTGTGTACCAGGGACTTATTTCGCTTTTTGCGTCCTATATAAAGCCGGTCATTGAATCCAGCCCGGATATGATGACCCAGTTTTCCATGGTGGGTTATGCCATCATCATGTGCATCGGAATAAACTTTATTGCGGGGCAGAAAATAAAGACCGCGAACCTTCTTCCGGCAATGCTCATTCCGGTGCTGTATAACCTGCTCAAGATGGTTGAAAACTTATGGTAATTTTAGACAAATAAGCCTAATAAATTTAACCGCCTTATGGAGTTTTTATAGAAAATAACCTAATTTATTGAATTAGTACACTTAAACTGTTATAATGAAAACACTATAAAAGTTGTTTTTTGAGGAGAATCGTAATATGTATTCCAATACTGTTAAAGTTCAGAACCAGGTTGGCCTTCATGCCCGCCCCGCAACTTTCTTTATTCAGAAATCCAATGAATTCAAATCCTCTATCTGGGTTGAAAAAGACGAAAGAAGAGTCAACGCCAAAAGCCTTCTCGGCGTACTTTCTCTCGGAATTGTCGGCGGAACTGAAATTACCATCATCGCAGACGGTGTTGATGAAGAAGAAGCAGTAAGCTCCCTTGTAAAACTTGTTGAATCCGGTTTTGCAGACTGATTTTTAATAAAAATTTGAATTTTTTGCGCCGCAGATAGTGATATTTGCGGCGTTTTTTGTTAAAATGTACATATCAAGGCGAAGGCTTTTTGAAAGGAGGCCGGAAAATTGGATAACCCCAGATTACCATATCTTCATGAAAAAACGCTGAGTCTTCCGATGGAACCCGGCGTCTATATAATGCACGATAAAAGCGGAAAGGTCATCTATGTCGGCAAGGCAAAAAAACTTAAAAACCGCGTGACAAGCTATTTCCGCAATGTTGAAAAGCATCTTCCGAAAGTTTATAAAATGGTGGAACATGTCCACGATTTTGAATATATCGTCACCGACAGCGAATTTGAAGCGCTAATCCTCGAATGCAGCCTTATAAAGCAGTATTCGCCGAAATACAACATCCTGCTCAAGGACGACAAAGGCTACAGTTACGTCAGGATTTCTCCCGGACCTTACAGCCGTCTTTCCGGCGTTTTGCAGAAAAACGACGACGGTGCGGAATACCTCGGACCCTATATCAGTTCCTACGTTGTCCGCCAGACCGTTGCGGAAGCAAACAAAGCTTTTATGCTTCCAACCTGCAACCGGAAGTTTCCCCAGGAATTCGGAAAGGGAAGACCCTGCCTTAACTACTACATCAAAAACTGCATGGGCGTTTGCCGCGGCAGAATTTCCGAGCGGGAATATAACGAAACTCTTAATGAGGCTATTGATTTTATAAAAGGCGGAAGCAGCGCCTCCGTTGAAAAACTCACCGAAAGAATGTTCGAAGCGGCGGAAGCGGAGGATTTTGAAAGAGCGGCGGTTTTGCGTGACAGGATAAAAGCCATCGAAGGCATCGCCAGCCGCCAGAAGGTCGTTTTTTCAAAAGTTAAAGAACAGGACGTTATTGCAATTGCAAAAAGCGGCGAAAACTGCTGTGCCGTTGTTCTCAGTTTCCGCGGCGGAAGGCTTGTTGACAAAGACGAATATTTCCTCAAGGATTTCGGAACGGAACCGGCTTTTGTAACGGAATTTCTCCAGAGTTTTTATTCCGAAAGAACGGATATCCCGAAAGAAATTGCCCTCCACGAAAAATGTGAGGAAGCGGAGCTTCTGGAACGCTGGCTTTCCGAAAAAGCCGGGAAAAAGGTGAACATAACCGTTCCGCAAAAAGGCGAACGGAAGCAGGTAACCGATATGGCTTACAACAACGCGGCGGAAAGCCTTTCTCACGAAAAGGCAAGAACAAGCAAGGAAGTTGCGGTTCTTGACGAACTTGGCAGAATACTCGGAATGGAAAAAGCTCCGGAAATCATCGAAGCTTACGACATTTCGAACTTCGGTTCGGAAACCGTGGTTGGCGGAATGGTGGTTTATGAAAACGCAAGGCCGAAGAGAAGCGATTATAAAAAATTCTCCATAAAAACCGTTGTGGGAACCGACGACTATGCCTGCATGTGCGAAATGCTTGAACGCCGTTTCAACCATTATTTTGAAGAGCGGGGGAGTGGGTCTTCCTTTGGAAGAAAACCGGACCTTATCCTTCTGGACGGCGGCAAAGGCCACGTTGCGGCTGTGCAGGAACTTTTTGACAGAATGGGAATCGATGTTCCGCTTTTCGGAATGGTAAAAGACGACCGCCACAGAACCAGAGCCATCGCAAAAAACGGCGGCGAAATCGCAATTTCGCCGGTGCGTTCCGTCTTTAACTTTGTAACGGCGGTGCAGGATGAAGTTCACCGTTTTACCATCGGTTACAGCCGCCGGAAGCACGCGAAAACGAATTTTGAAATGCTTATAACAAAAGCGGAAGGTATCGGTCCAAAACGTGCTGCCGCCCTTCTGAAGCATTTTAAAACCATGAAAGCCATAAAAGCCGCAACGGAAGAGGAACTTTCCGAAGCACCGGGAATGACCGCGGCGGCGGCAAAATCCCTTCGGGAATTCCTTGACAGCGAAGAATAACATTGACATTTATATCAAAAAATAGGATAATAGAACTATCTCAAACGGAGGTATTTTTATGAGAGTTATTACCGGAACCGCGAAGGGGAAACGCCTTGTAACTCCGGAGGGAAGGGATGTTACCCGCCCCACCGGCGAAAAAGTTAAAGAGGGAATTTTTTCTTCCATTCAGTTTCTTATAGAGGGCGCTGACGTGCTCGATCTTTTTGCGGGAAGCGGACAGCTTGGAATCGAAGCTCTTTCCCGCGGCGCAAAATCCTGCGTTTTTGTTGACAGCGCAAGAGTTGCTCAGAAATGCATCACCGAAAACCTTAAAAACTGCGGTTTTACTGATGTTGCAAAACTCAAAACCGGAGATGCGCTTATGTATCTTTCCAGCGCATTTGAAAAATTCGATATCGCGTTTCTCGATCCACCCTATGCCGCGGAACAGCTTCCGGTGGTTCTGCCCGCTGTTTCAAAAGTAATGCGTCCCGGCGGAATCGTTCTTTGCGAAACCGCAAAAAGCATCGACCTTCCGGAGGAAGCCGGAAAACTTCTTAAAGCAAAGGAATACCGCTACGGAAGCACAAAAGTGCTTATGTATAAACGCGGCGAGGACTGAAAAATGAGAAAAGCGGTTTGTCCCGGGAGCTTTGACCCCATCACAAACGGACATGTGGATATAATAAAAAGGGCGGCGGAGCTTTTTGATGAAGTTACCGTTCTTGTTGTGACTAATCCGGATAAAAAATGCGTTTTTTCGCCGGAGGAACGCTGTGAACTCATCGCAAAAGCCACCGAAGAAATCGGCGGAATAAAGGTCGATTGCTTCAGCGGGCTTCTTGCGGATTACGTTAAACAAAACGGAATAAACGCCATTGTTAAAGGAATCCGCTCCTCTTCGGATTTTGAATATGAATTCCAGATGGCACTTGCAAATCGGAGCCTTGCTCCGAATGCGGAAACGGTTTTTATAACCGCCGACCCGCAGAATATGTACGTAAGCTCAAGCCTTATCCGGCAGATTGCCGCTTTCGGCGGAGATGTTTCGGATTTTGTTCCGAAGAACATAGTTGAGGAAATTGAAAAAAGACTTAAATAATGGGGAGGACATAAATTATGCCTATTGAAGAAATCCTTGATCAGCTTGATGAACTTATCGACCGTTCCTGGTCCCTTCCGCTCACCGGCGGACGCTGTGTTGTGGACGCAGACAAAGTGCGCGAACTTCTTGATGACGTTCGCCTCAATCTTCCTACCGAAATCCGCCAGGCACAGTCCATCGTAGCGGACCGTACCGCAATCGTTGAGGAAGCAAAAAAAGAAGCCGAAGCAATCGTTGCAAGAGCGGAAAAACGCGCCGCAGCACTTGTTGATGAACAGGAAATCGTTCGCCAGAGCAAAAACAAAGCCGCTGAAATCACCCAGCAGGCACAGCAGCAGAGCCGCGAAATGCGCCAGTCCGCAAAGGATTTTGTTGACGGAATCCTCAAGAATACCGAGGAAACCCTTGCCGCTTCCCTTACCGAAGTAAGAGGCACAAGAAACGCTTTTAACCAGCAGCAGAAAGCTGTTCAGGCAGCAATGCAGCCCCAGCAGAAATAAGCGAAAAAACATAAAAAATCGCCGTTTTTTCGGCAAAATTACATAAAAAAGCCCGTTTTTTCAAAACGGGCTTTTTTGTTCCCCACTTTTTTCCATTTTGCGGTAAAAAGCACGTTTTTTCGCATAATAAAGCCAAAAAATTAATTTGTAAATTTTTCAAAATACTATTGCATTTTCTGTAATTTGCGGTATAATATTAATGAAAGTGGTGAAGTGTGGGGAAAGGTGGATTTGCCGCCCTGGATTTTACCCAAAACGGAAGGAGGGAAGACAGATGTATATCGGCGAATATTTCCACAGCTTCGACGAAAAAGGCCGCGTTAATTTTCCGGCAAAACTTCGTGAAGAGCTTGGCGAACAGTTCGTTATAACAAAAGGTCTTGATGGCTGTCTTTCCGCCTATTCCATGGAAAAATGGGAACGCATGAGCGAAATCGTTGCCGGCCTTCCCCAGGCAAAAGCAAGGGATTTAAAACGCTTTATGTTCTCCTCCGCAACCGTTGTTAACCCGGATAAACAGGGAAGAGTTCTTGTAAGCCCGACCCTCCGCACCTTCGCAAAAATGACGAAGGATATCGCTGTAATCGGTGCTTCCGACCACGTTGAGCTTTGGGACAGAGAAACATGGATCGAGCGCAACGCCGCAATTGATTCCGACGATATCGCCGCCGCCATGGACGAGCTTGGATTCTGAGGTGCCGAAGATGAGTGAACTTGAATTTAAACATATTTCGGTAATGCTCAACGAATGCATCGAACAGCTCAACATAAAACCGGATGGAATTTACATCGACGGAACTGCCGGCGGAGCGGGACATTCTTCCGAAATTGCAAAACGCCTTACAACCGGAAAACTTATCGCGCTGGATAAGGATCCGGATGCCATAAAAACCGCAAGCGATAGGCTTGCAAAATACCCTTGCGCCGAGGTCATCCGTTCCGACTTTGCCGAGATTCCCGCAGTTCTCGACAGACTCGGAATTGAGAAAGCAGATGGAGTCCTGCTGGACCTCGGCGTAAGCTCCCATCAGCTTGATGCGGCGGAAAGGGGATTCAGCTATCATAACGAAGCGCCTCTTGATATGCGCATGAGCCAGGAGGGAATTTCCGCTTATGATATAGTCAATACTTTCAGCGGAGCCCAGCTTGCAAAGATTCTTTACGATTACGGCGAGGAAAAATTCACCCCGAGAATCGTTAACGCAATAGTCGATGCAAGAGCTGTAAAACCCATCGAAACAACCACCGAACTTGCGGATATCGTCAGGAACGCATATCCCGCCGCCGCAAGAAGAGGAAGCAGCGGCCATCCGGCTCGTCAGACTTTCCAGGCTCTGAGGATCGCCACAAATGGGGAACTTGATCGGCTTGCGGAAGCCCTTGACAGAGTTTTTGACCGGCTTGCTCCCGGCGGAAGATTTGCAATCATAACTTTCCATTCCCTTGAGGACAGAATGGTAAAACGTGCCTTTGCGGAATATACAAAAGGCTGCACCTGTCCTCCGGAATTTCCGGTCTGCGTCTGCGGAAAAACCCCAAGGGGAAAACTCACAACAAGAAAACCCATCGAGCCCACAAAAGAGGAGCTTGAATATAACCACAGAAGCCGGAGTGCAAAACTCCGGGTTATCGAAAAACTTTGATTATTCAGAAAGGGGGTAAGTTCTTTGACAGAAATCGCTTATAATCTCGAAACTTTCGCACCGAAAACCGCAGAACAGCACGACAAAGAACTCAAAACCCGCTCCCTCAGAATAATCAAAAACCGCCGCAAGGCAAAAGTTATTGCCCCGGTAAAAATTATTCTCGGCGGCGCTCTTGCTCTTGTGATTTCCGTAATCATGATTTACAGCCAGGTCGTGCTCACCGAACTCACGAGCGAAGTAAGCTTTTATGAAAACCAGATAACCGAACTCAACACCGAATACGTAAGGCTCCAGAGCGAACTTGAGGCAACAACCTCCATAAAAACTCTTGAGGAAGCGGCGGAAACAAAGCTCGGTCTTGCAAAAATCGATTCCAGCCAGGTTGAATACGTAAGCCTTACCGGAACCGACGAAATTTCCGTTGCCCATACCGGCGGAAAATATCTTCTTAAACAGTATTGGGATAATTTTGTTGATTTTATTGCGGAATACTTGCCGCTTTGAAATAATAAGATGAGATATGTAGCGCCGCTGCGTTTTGCCGTCAGTCGGCGCTGTCTTCATAATTGGGGATATGCCCGAAAAAGGACGAAAATCTGCTGAAAGGGGAAAACAGTGCGGAAAAATGAGTAAATCACCAAGCGCAGTTATAAAATTCAGAATTTTCATAGCCTGTTCAATAGCTCTTCTCTGCTTTGCCGGGCTTATCGGAAGGCTTTTCTATATCCAGATAATCGAATCGGAGGAATACCAGCGCCAGGCAGCGGAAACCCAGCTTGAGGTAACGGAAATTGCCGCAAACCGAGGCGCGATTTTTGATGCAAACGGCAACAAGCTTGCCATGAGCACCACCGCATGGACCATCTGCGTTGCTCCGAACAACATCGAAAACGATACCCAGAAGGAGCTTATCATCTCCGAACTTTCCCAGATCCTCGGTATAAGCGAAAGCTATCTTCGGGAAAAATGCGAAAGGGATACCCTTTATGCGGCGGTAAAAGCGAGAGTTGACAAAGCGACCGTTGAAGAAGTCACAACCTTTGCAAGCAACAACGGCGTTTCAAGATGCATCTTCGTCGAAGAGGACGTTTCGAGGAAATATCCTTACGAAAACTTTGCCGCTTCCGTAATCGGTTTCGTAAACTCCGACTACGTCGGTTCCTACGGACTTGAATCCTATTACGACGATATTTTAAGCGGAACTCCGGGCAAACTTATTTCTGCGCAGGACTCCTGGGGACAGAAAATGCCTTTTGAATATGACGAACTTTATTCCTCCGAGGACGGCAACAGCATTGTTACCACCATCGATGAGGGAATCCAGTATTTTGTTGAAAAACACCTTGAACTTGCGGTCAAGGAACACAGCGTTCAGCAGCGCGGAGCCTGCATTGCAATGGACCCCAACACCGGAAAAATCCTTGCAATGGCAACAAAAGGCGACTTTGACCCCAACAGCTATACAACTCTTCCGGATTCCGTAAAGGAAGAAATCCAGCACCTTCCGGAGGACGAACAGGGCGACGCAACACTCAAGGCACAGTATGATATGTGGCGTAACAAAGCCATTTCCGACCCTTATGAACCCGGTTCCGTTTTCAAGATAATAACCCTTGCGGCGGCGCTTGACAGCAACACAACAACCCTCGGCGATTCCTTTACCTGCATCGGTTATGCAAACGTTGCGGACAGAAAAATCTCCTGCTGGAGAACCCACGGCCACGGCGAACAGACCCTTGCGGATGCGGTACAGAACTCCTGCAACCCGGCGTTCATACAGATAGGCCTCAACATGGGAATAACAAATTTCCAGAACTATTTCGAAGCATTCGGACTTACCGAAAAAACCGATATCGACCTTCCCGGCGAAGCGGCAAGCATTTATCATACAAAGATGACCGAAATGAACCTTGCTTCCTGCTCCTTTGGCCAGACCTTCAAGGTAACCCCAATTCAGCTTGTAACGGCGGTTTCCGCTGCTGTTAACGGCGGATATCTTTATGAACCCTACATCGTTCAGAAAATCATCTCCGCGGACGAAAGCGTTGTTGAGGAATATGAGCCGACCCTTGTCCGCCAGGTTGTTTCCGAACAGACTTCCGAAACGGTGCGTACCATCCTCGAAACCGTTGTAAGCGACGGTTCCGGACGTACTGCCGCGGTTCCCGGATATAAAATCGGCGGTAAAACCGGTACTTCCGAAAAACTTGACCAGCTCGACGAGGAAGGAAAGGTAAAAGCATATGTTTCCTCCTTCCTTGCGGTTGCTCCGGCGGAGGATCCGCAGATCGTAATCCTTCTTCTTCTTGACGAAGCACAGATGGAAAACCCCTACGGTTCCGTTGTTGCGGCACCGGTGGTCGGTGCAATGCTTGCGGATATCCTTCCCTATATGGGAATTGAACCCAAATATACCGAAGCGGAACTTGAAGCCATGACCGGAAAGGTCAAGGACGTCACCGGACAGCTTGTTCACGACGCCATGACCGTCCTTCGCATCCAGGGATATTCCGTAACTGTAATCGGCGAGGGAACAACGGTTGTTGCCCAGTCGCCGGAGGCAAAATCCGTGCTTTCCGCCGGCGGAACAATAACTCTTTATACCGACGAAAGCCTTATCCCGAAGGAAATCGAAGTTCCCGATGTTTCCGGAATGAGCGTTACCGAAGTCAACAACGCCATCATCGGAGCGGGACTTAAACTCAAACTGGTCGGAGTAAGCGAATCCGCCTCCGGTCAGGTTGCATACAGCCAGGTTCCTGCGGCAGGAGAAATGGTTATGCCCGGAACAATAATCGAAGTTACCTTCACCGTTATCTCCGAAGAAGAGGGCGGCGAAGGCTGATAAACAAAAAAATTGGAGGTGATCTCTTGCTTTTATCCGAACTTCTTAAGAACGTTGAATACGAAGGAAAAATCGAAGATATTGAAATAAGGGATGTTACAGGAGATTCCAGAAGAGTTGAACCCGGTTCCGTTTTTGTCTGCATAAAAGGCGGAAACATCGACGGACACGAATATGCCGCCGCTGCGAAGCGAAACGGCGCTTCGTGGATAGTCGCGGAAAGAGATACGGGAATTGAACAGCAGATAATCGTAAAAAACAGCCGCGCCGCCTATGCGGTAATGTGCGCAAACCTCAACGGAAACCCGGCGGATAAGATGAAGCTCATCGGCGTCACCGGCACAAACGGAAAGACAACCATAACCTATCTCATCAAGCATATTCTTGAATCCGCAGGGAAAAAAGTCGGACTTATCGGAACTATCCAGAACCTTATCGGCGATATTTCCCTTCCGGCAAAATACACAACTCCCGATGCGGCGGAACTTCACGTTATCTTTTCAAGAATGGCGAACGCCGGCTGTGAATACGTCGTTATGGAGGTTTCCTCCCAGGCTCTTGACCAGAAGAGGGTTGAAGGATGCCATTTCGAAACCGCGGTTTTCACAAACCTCACTCAGGACCATCTTGATTACCACGGCACCATGGAAAATTATTTCGATGCGAAAAAGGAACTTTTCCGGAATTGCGAAAAAGCGGTTGTCTGCATCGACGATGATTACGGAAAACGCCTTCTTAAGGAGCTTTCCGTTCCGGTAACGGCGGTTTCCATCGGAGATATCTCTGCGGATTACACCGCCCATGATGTTAAAAACTATTCCGACGGATGCAAATTTGCAATGGTCGGAACAGGAAGCATCGGCAGAGTTAATTTTTCCATGCCCGGAAAATTTTCCGCATCCAACGCAATGCTTGCGGCCTGCACCGCAATGAACTGCGGACTTTCCTTTGATGAAGCGGTGGAGGGACTCAATTCCTGCCCGGGAGTAAAAGGCAGAGTTGAAGTTATCCATAAAGGCGATTTTACCGTGATCCGGGATTTTGCCCATGGACCGGACGCCCTTGAAAAGGTTCTCGATTCCATCCGGGAATGTGCAAAGGGAAGAATTATAACGCTCTTTGGCTGTGCCGGAAACCGCGACAGAACAAAACGTCCGAAAATGGTTGATGCTGTTGCGGCAAAATCCGATTTCATGATTCTCACAAGCGATAACCCCCGGCACGAATCCGTTGAGGAAATTGCGGCGGATACCCTTCCGGCAATCAAAAAATGCGGCGTGCCCTTCCATTATGAACCGGATCGCTATAAGGCGATAAAATGGGCGCTTGAGCATTGTGAAAAGGACGATGTTCTTCTCCTTGCGGGAAAAGGTCACGAGGATTATCAGGTGCTCGATTTCGGAACGGTTTATTTTGATGAAAAAGTAATAGTTAAAAATTTTATTGACGAAATGGAAAAATAAGGCGAAAGGGGAATGAACGCTTTGATTCCGTTAAAACTCAGAGAAATTGCAAAGGCCATAGGCGCAAGAACAAATGCGGAAATTCCGGATATTGAAATAAAAAACATCTGCACGGATTCAAGGGACGTTCGCCCCGGAAGCATTTTTGTTGCCCTTTGCGGCGAAAAATTCGACGGCCACGCCTTCGTGAAAACCGCCATGGAAAACGGTGCCCTTTGGGCTGTTGTTCAGAAAGAAGGGGATTACGGAACCGATAAGCTCCTTTTTGTTGAAACGACCCGCCAGGCTTTTCTCGATATTGCCGGTCTTTACCGGAGCAAATTCAGCCCGAAGGTCCTTGCGGTAACCGGTTCCGTCGGAAAAACCACCACAAGAGAAATGATTGCCGCCGTTATAAAAAGCAGGTATAAGACCCTTAAAACCGAAAATAATCTTAATAACGAAGTGGGCGTTCCCAAAACCATCCTTGAACTTGATGAAAGCATCGAGGCAATGGTGCTCGAATTTGGAATGGTGAACCTCGGCGAAATCCGGGAACTCACTGTTCCCGCAAAGCCCGATATTGCGGTAATAACCTGCATCGGCACCTGCCATATCGAAAACCTCGGTTCAAGGGAAAATATCAAAAAAGCAAAATTCGAAATTGTCGAAGGTCTTAAAAAAGGCGGAACCCTCCTCCTCAACAAGGACAACGACATGATGAAAGATATTTGTCTTCCGGACTATAATGTGGTATACTATGCTGTTGAAGATGCTTCTGCGGATATTACAGCAAAGGATATCGCTGAGCACGACGGCGAAACGGATTTCACCATTGTTGCCGAAAGCGGGGAATACCGTGCTCATATTCCTGCAATGGGTGAGCACAACGTGCTCAATGCCCTTGCGGGATTCGGCGCAGGCGTTGCCGCAGGAATCGAACCGGAACAATGCGCCGCCGCTCTCGCGAACTTCAAAAACACCGGAATGCGCCAGAAAGTGCAGGTTTGCCGCGGAATTACGGTTGTTGAGGACTGCTATAACGCCAATCCGGATTCCATGAAGGCTGCTCTGAGCACCCTTGGTGCCAGAAAGCTTCCGGACGGTGCTCGAAAAATCGCCGTGCTCGGAGATATGCTCGAACTGGGCTCCGTTGCGGAAACTTCCCATTACGAAATCGGAAAACTTGCCGCGGAAAAAGCGGATATCCTTTTCTGCTATGGCGAACTTGCAAGGCTTATTGCCGCCGGAGCATGGGTGAACGGAATGAAAAACACCGCTTTCCATTTTGAAAGCAAGGAAGAACTTTCCGAAGAACTCCGAAAAATCGCAAAACCCGGCGATATGATATGGCTTAAAGCAAGCCGCGGAATGAAATTTGAGGACATCTCGGAAGCATTTTTTGAAGAAGCATAAAAAATCGGAGGAATAAATATGCAGATCGCTTTAGTTGCGTTTGTCGCTTTTGTAATAGCCGCCCTTTCCGGACATTGGCTTATCCCTGCTCTGAGGAAGCTCCATTTCGGACAGAGCATTTATGAGCTCGGTCCGAACTGGCATAAAAACAAGGAAGGCACCCCCACCATGGGCGGTATCATGTTCATAATCGGAATCCTTGCCGCAAGCTGCCTTGCCTTTTTCTTCATGGCGGATTTTCCTTCCACCGAAAAAATAAAATACGGAAGCGGACTTATAATGGCTCTTGGCTATGGTCTTCTCGGTTTCATCGACGACTATACCAAAATTGCAAGAAAACAGAACGAAGGCCTTACCGCAAAACAAAAACTCATCGGCCAGGTTCTTCTTGCAATCATGTTCCTTGTCGGACTTCATATTTCCGGAACCCTTTCCACCGTTCTTGTGATTCCGTTCATCGGACAGCTTGATATCGGATTCCTCTATTATCCTCTTGCTGTTTTCATCATCGTCGGCGCTTCCAACGCGGTTAACCTTACCGACGGAATCGACGGACTTTGTTCTTCCGTAACATTTGTCTGCGCCTGCGGATTCATCGTTATGGCGGCGATTCTTGAACATACCGGCATGGGATTCATGGCTGCGGCACTTGCCGGCGGCTGTGCAGGATATTTTATCTGGAACTGCCACCCGGCAAGAGTTTTTATGGGCGATACCGGATCTCTCTTCCTCGGCGGAATGATCTGCGCGCTTGCTTTCGGACTCAACATCCCGATGATACTCATCTTCGCGGGAATTGTTTATGTTCTCGAAACTCTTTCCGATATAATCCAAATCGGAGTTTATAAACTTCGCAAAAAACGCGTTTTCAAAATGGCGCCCATCCATCACCATTTTGAACTCAGCGGCTGGAGCGAATGGAAAATTGTTATCGTGTTCTGCCTTGTCGGAGCCATCGGAGCGGCAATTTCCGTTCTTGCGGTAACAATGATTTAAAAAATCCAAACCTTATGAAAGGCATAAAATGAAAGCTATTACAATCGATTTCGACAGCTTCATACCGGCGGCGGTTGCAAGAGAACCGCTTTTTGAGCCGAAGCACAAACGGGGCAAAATCGACGCGACGTTCCTTGTTCTCGTCCTTGTTTTGCTGACCGTTGGACTTGTAATGCTTTTTTCCGCAAGCCACGCCTATGCTTTCTATAACGAAGGCAACAGTTTTTATTTTATTGAACGCCAGCTTGTTTTTGCGGTAATCGGCGTTGCGGCAATGCTTTTTGCGTCGCAGATCAACCATAAGTTCATACAGAAATGGGCCGTTCTGCTCTATATTGCGGCTGTCGGTCTGCTTCTTTTTGCGGATATTTTCATGCGCGACCAATATGGTTTTGCAAGATGGATCTATATCGGAAGCTTTTCCTTCCAGCCTTCGGAAATCGCGAAATTTGCGATAATTGTGCTTTTTGCCCATCTTGCGGCAACCAACGCAGGGAAAATGCAGACATTCAGATACGGCGTTCTTCCTTTCGGAATCGCCCTTGGAATCGTCGCGCTTCTTGTTGTTCTGAGCCGCCATCTTTCCGGTACCGTCATCGTCGGCGCTCTTGGAATTGCGATGATGTGGTTCGGCGGAACAAGATTCCGCTATTTCGGCGCTTTGCTTGCTCTCGGAGCGGCCGGCGTTGCGCTTATCATCATTTTCCCCCAGTTCATGGCATATACCGGTGACCGCGTTCAGGTATGGCTCGACCCTTATTCCTATTATCACGAAGGCGGATTCCAGACCATCCAGGCGCTTATCGCCATCGGTTCCGGCGGAATCTGGGGAGCAGGTCTTGGAAACTCAAGGCAGAAATATCTTTATATTCCCGAACCGCAGAACGACTTCATCTTCCCGGTGGTCTGCGAGGAACTCGGTTTCATCGGTGCTTCCGCAATCCTTCTCCTTTTCGCGCTTCTTGTTGCAAGGGGATTCATGATTGCGTGGCGCTGTCCGGATAAATTCGGTTCCCTTCTTGCCGCCGGATGCGTTACCCATATCGGACTGCAGGTTCTGCTCAACATCGCCGTTGTTACAAACACCATCCCGAACACGGGAATTTCCCTTCCGTTCTTCTCTTATGGCGGAACGGCGCTTATGATGACCCTTGGCGAAATGGGAATAGTCCTTTCGGTATCCAAAAAATCTTCCATCCAAAAAAGCTGAACGGAGGAAAATTCATGAAAATTCTTTTTGCCTGCGGCGGAACCGCCGGACATATCAACCCGGCCATCGCCATTGCAAATTATCTTAAAGAAAAAGACCCGGAAACGGAAATCCTCTTCGCCGGAAACCCAAGCGGAATGGAATCCAGAATCGTTCCCAATGCCGGATATGATTTTGCGCCCATAAGAGTCCTCGGAATCCAGCGCAGACTTTCCCTCCGCAACATAAAAAACAATATAAAAGCCCTCTGGTATCTTGCCGGAAGCAGCGCAAGAGCAAAGGAAATCATTGATGGATTCAAGCCGGATATCGTTATGGGAACCGGCGGTTATGTAAGCGGTCCGGTTGTAAGAAAAGCCGCACTCATGGGCTATAAAACCATCGCGATGGAAAACAACGCTTTCCCGGGTGTTACCACAAAACTTCTTGCGAAGCATGTTGATAAAATCCTCCTGGACGTTGAGGAAAGCAAAAAACACCTTCCGGAAGGAAAGGAATATATCGTAACCGGAAACCCTGTCCGCCAGGAAATTTTTACCGAGGACAGAAAAGCTGCAAGGGATTTTTACGGAATCGGCGAGCGGCTCTGCATCCTTTCCTTCGGCGGAAGCCTTGGTGCTCAAAGGCTCAACGAAGCGGTTGCAGACCTTATGGCATGGCACCTTGCGGAAAAGGATTTTGTACATATCCACGGTTCCGGTTCCTATTACGGACCTTCCTATTATTACGACATGCTCAAGGAAAAAGGCATCGATGCTCATGAGCACCCGAACCTTATTATCCGGGAATACATAAACGATATGCCCCGGTGCCTTGCTGCAGCGGACCTTGTTATTTCCCGCTGCGGAGCCATAACTCTTGCGGAATTAAAAGCCGCAGGAAGGGCTTCCGTGCTCATTCCTTCCCCCAACGTTGCGGAAAATCACCAGTACCATAACGCAATGGTGCTCGCGAACCATAAGGCCGGCGTTGTGATCGAGGAAAAGGATCTCACCGGCGAACTCCTTGCAGAAACAGTTAAGGAACTCACCGAAAATCCGGAAAAACTCGCGGAACTTTCCAAAAATGCAAAAGCCCTTGCGGTGACCGATGCAAACGAACGCATCAGAGAAGAAATAATATCCCTTTACGAAAGATAAAAGCCGAAAATGAAGTTCAGATTTAAGAAAACGGAAAAAAAGCAGACCGACGAAAGGTTTGTTGAAAACAGCAGAAAAAAGCAGCGCAAAGCACGGAAACGCCGTGTTGTAACGCCGTTTTTAATTGTTGTGTCCGTTTTTATTTTTGCCGCGGCGGTTTATCTTTGCCTCACGATGCTTTTCAATGTTGACCGGATTATAATCGAAGGCAATACCCTTTATGAGGAGCACGCCCTTATCGAAACTTCCGGAATCGAAAAAGGCGACAACCTTTTCGAAGTCGATACAGCCTATGCGGAGGATAAACTTTATTCTGTATATAGCTATATCGAAGCGGTTGAGGTAAAGCGCAGCTTCCCCAACGCGGTTACTGTGAAAATCACCGAAGCGGAGCCTTTTTCTGTAATCGAGGAAGCGGACGGCTATACCCTTGTCAGCGCTGGAGGAAAGGTTCTTGAGCGCGGACTTGAGGAGGTTCCCGGCGGAATGCTTTCCGTCCGCGGACTGAGCACCGTCACGAGCACCGAGGATGATATAAAGCGTATGGATCTTATGAAAAAGATTGTCAACGCCATGAAAGCCCTCGGAATGCGGGATTATAATTTCCTTGATCTCAGCGATACCCTTGAAATCACGATGATTTATGACAACAGGGTAAAGGTCGTGCTCGGAAACGAACTTGAGCTCGAATATAAGCTCCAGTTTGCGGACAGCGTTATAACCGGAAAGCTTCCGAAAACCGGTTACCAGCTTGTTGATGCTTCCGTTCCCGGCGAAATCATGACGAAGGAAATGACCGTTTCACCCTGGGATTCCCTCGGAAGAGTTTCCGGAACCGGATATGCGGACGAGGACGAGGAATAATGAGGTGCCAGGATGGAAAAGAATAAAAAATATTTTTATATAAGTCTTTTTGTAATGTCGGTATGCAACATCATAACTTCGTGCATGAACATATTCGACTTTGAACTTCCGGATTCCATTTTTATTTTTTATATAGTCGTTTTTCTTGCGTCTGTTTTTGCGCTGATTTATTTTTCAATAAAACTGTGGCTTGGCAAAATGGACGATAAAAAATAAAATGTAAAAGATGCAGAAGATTGCGGAGCGCTTCTTTACGGAGCGCTCTTTTTCGTTTCTTCCGGTTTTCCAAAAGAAATGGGGTTGGATTCATAATTAACTGCTTTTTTAAGACGGGGAGGAATTTGCTCCGGCTTTTTTGGAAATCCTTTTTGCTAAAAAAACAGCCGGGTGAAAAAGGCAAACTGAAAACCGTTGCCGACCCCGAGCGGCGACGGTGGAGAATCGGAATCACAGTTCTTTCGGTGGAGCGCTTTAGTCCCCTCCAAGGGGATATATTAGGGGTCCCCGAAAATCGAAGATTTTTGGGGAAGAGGAGCGGCAAGTGAGCGGCTGAGGAATACCGCAAAGCGGTGTTCCGAAAAGAGTGAACTTTGCCGCGACGAGCGGGAGCAAACAGCAGGGGTATAAAACTTTTCTTTTCAGGCACAACCCGGTTTCTTTTGGTTTTCCAAAAGAAATGGGGTTGGATTCATAATTAACTGCTTTTTTAAGACGGGGCGGAATTTGCATCCGGGATTTTTTTGAACCGGCAGTTTTTTTTGTCAAAAAATTCTTGAAATAAATATGAAAAATAATATAATATGCCTTGAAAAAATCGGCGAAGTTTGATACTATTATATTAGGATTATTCTGTCCTTTTGAGGAAGTTGAAAACGGAGGATAATTAAATATGCAGATGAATTTTGATATGGATAATGAAACCGGTCGCGTTATTAATATAAAAGTTGTCGGTGTCGGCGGCGGTGGCGGCAACGCCGTTAACCACATGGTAGTAAGCGAAGTCCAGGGCGTTGAATTTATTTCTCTCAACACCGACAGACAGGCTCTTATGAAATCCAAAGCAACCGTAAAAACCGTAATCGGCGAAAAAACCTGCAAAGGCGGCGGCGCAGGCGGCAATCCCGACGTTGGCCAGAGAGCCGGCGAAGAAAGCCGCGACGAAATCATGGCTGCCCTCAAAGGCGCACAGATGGTTTTTGTAACCGCAGGTATGGGCGGCGGCACCGGAACCGGTTCTGCAGCAATCGTTGCCGAAGTTTCCCGGGAAATGGGTGCTCTCACCGTCGGCGTTGTAACAAAACCCTTCGCTTTCGAAGGCAAACGCAGAATGGAACAGGCCGAAAGCGGAATCCTTGCGCTCCGTGATCACGTTGATGCACTCATCGTTATCCCCAACGAAAGACTTAAAGAAGTTTCTGAAACAAAGATCACCCTCATGAACGCATTTGCACAGGCAGACGACGTTCTCCGCCACGGCGTTCAGAGCATCAGCGATCTTATCAATATCGAAGGTTTCATCAACCTTGACTTTGCCGACGTTTGCACCATCATGCGCGATGCAGGCGTTGCACACATGGGCGTTGGCCGCGCTTCCGGTGAAGACAAAGCCGAAAAAGCAACCAAAGCCGCAATTTCCAGCCCGCTTCTCGAAACTTCCATCGAAGGCGCACACAGAGCAATCGTCAACATCCTTGCTTCTCCTGACGTAAGCCTTGACGATATCGATAAGGCAACCACCATGGTAAGCGAAGCCTGCGCAGATGACGTAAACCTCATCTTCGGTGTTGCTTTCGATGAAAACATGCAGGACGAAATGGCGATCACCGTAATCGCAACCGGTTTTGACGACAACGGAATCAAAAAATCTTCCACCGCAATGCCCGCTTTTATGACCGGATTCGGTGATGATGAGCCCGCACCCGCAAGCGATACTTTCCTTGATGATGATCTCATGTCCCTTTTCGGCAAAAAATAATTGATGCAGATAAAAAAATCCCTTCCGCAATGCGGAAGGGATTTTTTTATTGTGCCTCTTGTTAAAGGTGAGAGGGGATTCTGTAAGACGGTGTAATAAAAGCATATTCCGCCTCTTTTTCTCATAAAATTCCATGAGAAAGAAGGTGTTTTTTATTCCTACAGAAAGATATTCGGATTTTAACAGCATGATAGAGCGCTATGAGCAGGAAATGCGCAGGATTTTTGCGGAAAAGCAAAGGATTTCCGGCTTTGAGGAGCCGGCGGCGGAAACAGCGGTTTTTCCGGAGGATGCACCGGCGGTTCCGGAATTTCAGCAGAGGGAGCAGGATAATATCAAGGTTCCCGAACCGGAAAGAGAGGAAAAAGCGCAGCCGCTTCCGGAAATTGTTCCGGACGGAATCGGGCATATAATTGTCGAAGTCACCACCGCAAGGGGAGCGGTTCCTCTTTCCGGAGTTGACGTCGTAATCGACCGGCTGGACACTGATGATGCAAAAGGTCGGCAGGAACTTATCACAGTTGAAACAACGAATCAGAGCGGAAGAACAAAACCCGTTGCGGTTAAAACATTAAGCCGGGAACTTTCGCTTGTTCCCGGGAACGGAAATCCTTTTTCGACCTTCTATGTCACCGCGGCGGAAAAGGGCTTTGAACCGGTGAAAAGCCGCCCTGTGGATGTTTTTTCAAACGAGGTTTCAATACTGAAAATCGACCTTATCCCGAAGCCGGAAAACCTTTACGGAGGTGGAGCAAATGGTTAAAACCTATGTCGCCGCTCCGGAATTTATAACAGTCCATCTCGGCGCACCGGATTCTCCCGCGGAAAACGTCACAGTTTCCTTCCCGGAATATATAAAGAACGTTGCCTCCAGCGAAATTTATCCCACCTGGCCGGAAAATGCCCTCCGAGCGAATATCTATGCCCAGGTGACCTTTGCGCTGAACCGGATCTATACGGAATGGTACCGGAGCAGGGGATATCCTTTCGATATAACCTCCTCCACGAGCTATGACCAGAAATTCATCAAAAACCGCAATATTTTTGAGAATATCAGCGAAATCGTTGACGAAATTTTCAACCGCTACATTGTGAAGCAGGGGAATCAGAATCCATATTTCACTGAATACTGCAACGGAACAACCGTCACATGCAATGGGCTTTCCCAATGGGGAACGGTGGACCTTGCGAAAAGGGGGATGACCCCTTATGAAATCCTGCAGTATTATTACGGCGACGATATTGATATAAAAATCGCGCCCATTCTGCCCTATGTGGAATCCTATCCGGGAGAACCTCTGCGCCTTGGGAGCAGGGATTATGAGGTGAGGCTCATCCAGCAAAGGCTGAACCGAATTGCCCGGAATTTCCCGGCAATTCCCCGGATAAATCCCGTTGACGGAGTTTTCGGTGAACAGACGGAAAACGCGGTGAAAGCGTTTCAGCGGGTTTTTAACCTCAGTCCGGACGGAATCGTCGGACCGGGAACATGGTATAAAATCTCGTTCATCTATACCTCCGTCCGGCGGCTTTCGGAACTTTACGGTGAAAACGAATCTCTTTCGGAAATTCCGTCCCAGTTTGTTGAACCACTTGAGCAGGGCGATACCGGAGAGCGGGTGCGCCTTCTCCAATATTACATCAACGTTCTGGCAGCGTTTTATGAGGAAATTTCCGAAATCCGGGAGGACGGAATCTTCGGCGAAGAAACAAAGCAGCAGGTGCTGAATTTCCAGCGGACCTTCGGCCTTTTTCAGGACGGAATCGTCGGAATCGGAACATGGAATGCCCTTTATGACGCCTATCTCGGAATTCTGCGCACCGTTCCGCAAAAGTTTTTCAACGATACCGTGAATGTTCCGAACGTGGGTCAGTACCCCGGATTCAATTACCAAAGGAGCTGATATTTTTGAACGAAGAACACGAATTCAATATAAGGCAGATTCAGCGGGCTCTGCGGATTCTGCATAAAAACGGCTGGGATATTCCGGTGGTTTTCGAGGACGGAATCTTCGGAGAAGAAACGGAAAAAGCCGTTCTCGCTTTCCAGAGGCTGAGCAACCTTCCGGAAACCGGAACGGTCGATTACGAAACATGGGTGCTTCTGATGGAAAGCGCCAACGAATATATCCGCAAAAACGCCGAACCTTTTCCGATTTTTCCATACGTCAGCGATGAGGAAAGCTCTGTTTTGCCGGAGGAGGAAGGCAAGGCGATATGGTTTCTGCAGGCGATGTTCATCGCTATCGGCGAAAAATACTCCGGACTGGACGGGGTGGAGCTCACCGGAATAAACGATGAAGCCACCCGAAACGCGATAAAATATATCCATAAATGTGAGGAAGGCGAAAAATGCGACGGCGCCCTTACCCGAAAAACCTGGAACTCCGTCGCAAGGCTTTTCAACGCAATTTAAGCCTTCCCTTGGGGGAAGGTGGATTTCGCCGAAGGCGAAAGACGGATGAGGGGAAAAATAATACTTAAAATTATAGGGGCGGATATCATCCGCCCGTTTTTTATAAAAATTTTTGTAAAGTATGCTTGACATCTTCCGGAACCTGTGCTATATTATTTTTGTAAAGTTAACTTGACAAAAAATGCCACAAAGGAGGAATTCCCGCTTTGAAAAACAGAATTGAGGAAATCCGCAAGGAAAAAGGAATCCGCCAGGAGGATTTTGCAAAAATGATGGGTGTTTCACGCCAGACCATAAGCTCCCTTGAAACGGGAAAATATAACCCTTCGATTTTCCTTGCTTATAAAATCGCAAAATATTTTGAAATGACCATCGAGGAAGTTTTCATCTTCGATGAGGAAATCTGAACGGAGGAAAAACTATGAAAATTGAAAAAAGAGTTTATATAAGCGTTTTTTGGGTGGTAATCGGCCTTGTTCTCATTGCCTGTGGAATTTTTGATATCGTTGATAGCTTTTGGAGCGGAATGGGCGGAGCTTTGATTGGCGTCGGCGCAATCCGCATTTATCAGTATATAAAATACCGCAAAAATCCCGAATACCGCGAAAAAGTTGAAATTGAAAGAAACGACGAACGCAACAGATTCATCGGCGGAAGAGCCTGGGCATGGGCGGGATATTTCTTCGTCCTCATAAATGCCGTCGGCACCATCGCTTTCAAAATCATGGAAAACGATCTTCTTTCTCAATATTGCGCATATTCCGTCTGCGGAATCCTGCTTCTCTATTGGGTTTCGTTCCTCTTCCTTCGGAAAAAATACTGATGAGGTGAAAAATGAAGGCTGTTGAAAGAAAACCCCGAAGAATTGCTGTTGCGGTATTATCAATTATCGTAATCGCGATTATGTGGATAAAAAAGGACGTTCTCGGTCTCTGGAGCGGGATTTCCTCGGAAGATCTGCTCCCGATGCTTGCGACCAATGCGGTTGTTATAATAGTCAGAATCGCCGTTCTTGCTGGTATTGCTTATCTTGTAAAAATGCTTTTTGCGAAAATTAAAAAGAAATAAAAAAGCCGGAAAATTTCCGGCTTCAGCGCAGGGCGGGAGCTTGCTCCCGCCGCTTTTTTATTTATATACTTCCCAGAATCAGATCAAGAAGGTTTGGTTCCGGCTTTGAATCATCGTTAAGAATGGATTCCATAAATCCTTCGCGGACTCCGACGGAATAAATTTTCATTCCGTCGCAGCCGGCTTTTTCCATAACTCCCGCAAGAACCGCAAGTCCGGGAACAAGGGTGCGGGTGCGCTTCGGCGCAATTCCGGAAATAAGCTCAACCGCTTCCTCCGGAGCTTCGGAAAGGAGCTTCAGCATGATATTGACGTTCCGGAGGGAAAGTCTGTCGCCCTTTTCGATAGTTGCGTTATAGAGGTTCTTAATGGCTTTTGCGGTGCCTCCCATTGCAAAAAGCGTTCCGCCGGATTTTTCAAAACCGGTTTCGGAAAGGGATTCCGCAACGCATTTTTTGATTGCCGAAATCTCCTCCATGGTGGGAACAGCGCCTTTTGAAAAACGCTTTGCGGTGCGGCTGCTGCCAAGGGGATAGCTTGCGCTTTTGATCGGTCCGTTTTCATCAAAGGTGAAAACCTGAAGCGAACCGCCGCCAAGATCGCATCCGATTCCGGAAGGCGCATCCACAACGCTTCTGAGCGCAAGGTAATCATATTCCGCTTCCTCATCGCCGGAAATCATCCGGATTTTCATGCCGGTGCGAAATTCAACCTGTTCAAGAACATCCGCCGCGTTGTCGATATAGCGGAGCGATGCGGTGGAAAAACATTCCACCCGGTCACAGCGATAATGGCGGCATGCCTGCTGATGTTCCTCAATGGCCTGAATGATATGCTCGATTCCGTCCTGGGAAAGGGAAGTGCCGACAGTGTTTTCAACAATTTTCGAATAAATCGCAAAATCGTAGATGCTGCGGTATTCTCTGTCCTCCGTTTCAAAAATATCAAGGCGGAGAGTGTTAGTTCCAAAGTCAATAATGCCGATTCTCATAAAATTTCCTCCGGAAAAGCTGAATTATAAATATATTCTATCACAAAAACCGTTTTTGCTCAAATAAAATATATTATTCCGGAAAGATTTGTGTTATAATATCTGTGTATCTTTTGGAAAAGGAGAAAAAATATGAAAGATATTATTATTATCGGTGCCGGCACCGCCGGACTTACCGCTGCAATATACGGACAGAGAGCGGGGCTTTCCTGCACTGTTTTTGAAAAATATGCCCCGGGCGGACAGATCGTCAATTCGCCCTCCATCGAAAATTATCCGGGAATGTACGGAGTTTCCGGCTATGATTATTCCATGGCGCTTTTTGAACAGGCACAAAAACTCGGCGCGGAAATTGAATTTGCGGAAGTTGAAAAAATCGATTTTTCCGGAAAGATCAAAAAAGTCTTTACCGCTTCCGGCGAATATGAAGCAAAAGCCGTTATCATAGCAAACGGCGCCGCAAGAAGAAAAATCGGATGCAAAGGCGAAGATAAATTTGAAGGCCGGGGAGTATCCTATTGCGCAACCTGCGACGGAAACTTTTTCCGCGGAAAAACCGTTGCCGTAGTTGGCGGCGGCGAAAGTGCTTTTGAGGAAACGGAATACCTTGCGGAAATCTGCGATAAAGTTTATCTCATCCACCGCCGGGATATTTTCACTGCGGCAAAAACCGCAGTCGATTCCGTGCTCAAAAAGAAAAACGTCACCGTGCTCACAAATTCCGTAATCGAGGAAATCAAAGGCGAAAACGCCGTTTCCTCCATAATTCTTAAAAACAGAGCCAACGGAAGCACCGCCGAAATCCCCCTTTCCGCGGTTTTTGTGGCAATCGGACTTGTTCCTGATAACAAGCTTTTCGAAGGCGTGCTCAAGCTCGACGAATACGGATATTTTGATTCCGGCGAGGATTGCCTTACCGATTCCGAGGGAGTTTTCGTCGCCGGCGATACCCGGAAAAAACACCTTCGCCAGCTTGTAACGGCCGCTTCCGACGGAGCAGCAGCAGCAACTGCCGCCGCAAATTATATCAGAAAGAAATTTTAATTTAAGAGGTGCTCAGATGCGCGATTATAAGGTTGAAACTGAAAAAAGAGTAGCTTTTATCAAGGAAAAAATGTCGGAAGCCCATGCTCAGGGACTTGTTTTCGGCAACAGCGGCGGAAAAGACAGCGCTCTCGTCGGAATCCTGTGCTCAATGGCTTCGGATAACGTGCTCGCGGTTGCAATGCCCTGCCATTCAAAACGCAATTACGGCGAGGATATGGACGATGCAGTCGCCCTTGCAAAGGCTTTTGAAATCCCGATGATCACCGTTGACCTTACCGAAACAAGAACCGTGCTCACGGATTCCATCGAAACCGAACTTTCAAAAGCCGCTCTTTCCAACATCGCCCCGCGCCTTAGGATGACAACCCTTTATGCCATTGGACAGACCAGAAACGCCCTTGTTGTTGGAACAGGAAACCGAAGCGAGCGCTATATGGGCTATTTCACAAAATGGGGCGACGGTGCTTTTGACCTCAACCCCATCGCCGATCTTACCGCAACGGAAATTTTTGAATTTCTGCGCTATCTCAACGCGCCCCTCAATATAATTACAAAAGCGCCCTCCGCAGGACTTTTTGAAGGACAGACCGACGAGCAGGAAATGGGCGTAACCTATAAAGCAATCGACGAATATATCACCACCGGTGAAACCGATCCGGAATCCAGAGCGATCATCGACCGCTATCACAGGGTTTCGGAGCACAAACGCAGACTGCCCACAGTTTACGGAGAATAATTCTGGAGGAAAAAATGGGAGCAAAACAGGAATTTATCGAGATTTTTAAAGAAAACATAAAAAGACCCGGTTCGGAAAAGCTTCTTGAATGGCTTTGCCAAAGCGATTTTTTCATAGCGCCGGCTTCAACAAAATATCATTCCGCCTTCGAAGGCGGACTTGTTCAGCACAGCCTCAATGTTTATAAACTCCTCAAAAAGCGCTGTGCCGAATACGGAATCACCGACGGCGAAACAATCGCCATCTGCGGACTTCTCCACGATATCTGCAAGGCGAATTTCTATACCATAAGCTACCGCAACGCAAAGAACGAAAGGGGACAGTGGGAAAAAGTTCCCTATTATTCCGTTGATGACCAGTTCCCATTCGGTCACGGAGAAAAATCCGTTTTCGTAATCGAACGCTTCATGCGCCTTCGTGAAAACGAGGCAATCGCCATCCGCTGGCACATGGGAGGTTTTGACGATACCGCAAAGGCCGGAGGCTTCACCATAAGCCATGCTTATGAAAAATATCCCATTGCGGTGCTTCTCCATATGGCGGACCTTGAGGCAACCTATCTTTCCGAGCAGGGACCTGCGGAAAGCATTATCTGATTTACATAAGGAAGTATAGTTATGAACATTACTCTTGAAGCGGAAGAATTCTGGGAAGCGTTCTGCGACCACAACATGGACCTCAATAAGGAAGAACTTTATTACGACGTATGGCAGTTTCTTGACGGAGCGCGCGGCTGTGACCGCCTTGCTTCTCTCTGTCTTGCGGGAATAAAAACCGCAACCTCAAGCCTTTATGAAACCTTTGAGCTTGATGAGATGAAGGTTCCGGAGGAGGGGGATTATTCCATAATACTCGACAGCGATGAAGTTCCGCTTTTTATCCTCAAGGATACCAAAGTTGAAATTAAAAAATTCAGCGAAATCGATGCGGATTTTGCCGGAAAAGAAGGCGAAGGGGACCAGACCCTTGAAGGCTGGCAAAAAATCCACCGTAAAGAATTCGAAAAAAAGGCAGAGGAATACGGAATTGCATTCAGCGACGATACCCTTATCCTCTGCGAAGAATTTGAGGTTGTTTTCCAATAAAGCCTCCCTTGCCTAAAGGGAGGGGGACCGCGAAGCGGTGGAGGGATTCCATATCCGCAAATTCGCCGCCGGGACTATAAAAAGCCTTCCGATTAATTAAGGCTCCCTTGTGCAAAGGGAGCTGTCAGCGAAGCTGACTGAGGGATTGTAATTCCATCCAATCAAATTCAGCCGGTGATTTCAACAGAATCCCCCAGTCATTTCCTGCGGAAATGCCAGCCCCCTTTAACAAGGGGGCCTTTAAGAAAATGGGACGGAAGATATCCGCCCCTGAAATGAATTATGTTGATTTACAATAGGGGCGGGGGCTTTCTCCCGCCGCTTTTTTTATAAACAAAAAAACGGCGAACCTTTCGGTTCGCCGGATTTCAAGCTGTCAGAATTGCTCGGAAACTAACATCTTGGCTCTTTTTTGCTCTGGTTATATAATACCTGCCGTTTGTGATGAGTTTGTGATGAAGTTTTTCCAGATTGGTTACAATCCAAAACCAGTTTGGTTAAACTTTTTGCCGAAGATGTTACAAAGCAAAAAAATCAGATTTTATGCTCCTTTTTGAGCCATGCAACCTCGTCCTTGACTGTTTCTGCGCAGGGGCGGGTGGTATAACCGAGTTCCTCTTTTGCTTTGCTGTAATCAAAAGTGTTGTTTCTTGCAAGGTTGTAAACGGAAAAAGTGGTCATAAGGGGCTTTTTGCCGCTTTTCTTTGCGCTGCTTTCCGCAAGTTTTGCAACAGTGTTCGCAAGCCAGATGGGAAGGAACATTTTGATAGGTTTGCATCCGCTTTCGGCAACAATAAGTCTGCAGAATTCTTTAAAGGTGATTTCCGCATTGGCAAGGATATAGCATTCGCCGCAGCGCCGGTTACAAGATAAATTTTTTCCATAAAATTGCCTCCTTAAAAAAATAAAACTGACTTACAAAAAACCAACAAAAACATAAAGTTCTGTTGTGTTAATCAAATCACAATATGCGTAATAAATCAATCACCAGAATCCGGAAAAATGTCGGGATAATAAGAATAAAGCTATTTTATTTTCATGGTATAGCCTGTTGACTAAAATTCCATAATATTGTATAATAAAGGATACCCCAAAACGAACAAATGTTCATCGGAAAAGGAGGCGGATTTTTTGGATTTCAAGCTTGTTTCACCCTTTAAGCCCACCGGCGACCAGCCCCAGGCCATTGAAAAACTTGTTGAAGGAATCAACCGCGGCGACAGGGAACAGACCCTTCTCGGAATAACCGGTTCCGGCAAGACCTTTACAATGGCTTCAGTAATCGAAAGAATAAACCGCCCAACCATTGTTCTTTCCCATAACAAAACCCTTGCTGCCCAGCTTTGCAGCGAATTCAAGGAGTTTTTTCCGGAAAACAGCGTTGAATATTTCGTTTCTTATTATGATTATTACCAGCCGGAAGCATACATTGCTTCCACCGATACCTATATTGAAAAAACAAGCGACATCAACGATGAAATCGAAAAACTCCGCCATTCCGCAACCGCCGCTCTTTCCGAAAGGCGCGACGTTATAATCGTCGCTTCCGTTTCCTGCATTTATACCCTCGGCGACCCGATAGATTACCGCACAATGGTGCTTTCGCTCCGTCCGGGAATGGTGAAAGACCGGGACGAAGTTATAACCCAGCTCGTAAATATGCAGTACGAGCGCAACGACATGAACCTTATCCGCAACAAGTTCCGCGTCCGCGGCGACGTTATAGAAATCTGTCCGGCGTATTCGGACGAAAAAATCTTCCGCATCGAATTTTTCGGCGACGAAGTTGACCGCATAACTGAAATCCAGGCGGTAACAGGAGAGGTCAAAGGCGTCCTCAACCACGTTTCGATTTATCCCGCCTCCCACTACATCGTTCCGAAGGACAAGATGCTCAAAGCGGTTGATGAAATCCGCGAGGAATGCGAAGAGCGGGTAAAATATTTCAAAAACAAGGGCAAGCTCATCGAAGCCCAGCGCATCGAAGAGCGAACCAACTACGATATGGAAATGCTCACCGAGGTGGGATTCTGCAAGGGAATCGAAAACTATTCCCGTGTCCTTTCCGGAAGAGCGCCGGGTTCCTGCCCCACAACTTTGCTGGACTATTTTCCGGAAGATTTTGTCCTTTTCATCGACGAAAGCCACGTAACACTTCCGCAGGTTCGGGCAATGTCCGGCGGTGACCGTTCAAGGAAGGAAAACCTTATTGAATACGGTTTTCGTCTGCCTTCCGCAATCGATAACCGTCCGCTGACTTTTGATGAGTTCGACGGAAAGCTGAACCAGATAGTATATGTCAGCGCGACCCCCGGCCAGTATGAAAAGGACCGCAGCACACAGAAAGTTGAGCAGGTCATCAGACCGACGGGACTTCTTGATCCGGAAATCAGCGTCCGTCCGGTTGAGGGACAGATCGAAGACCTGCTTTCCGAAATCAATATGCGTGTTGAAAAGGGCGAACGCACCCTTATTACAACTCTTACGAAAAAAATGGCGGAAAACCTTACGGATTATCTTGTCCAGATGGGCGTCAAGGTCCGCTATATGCACCACGATATCGATACCATCGAGCGAATGGAGATAATCCGCGATCTGCGCCTCGGCGAATTTGATGTTCTCTGCGGAATAAACCTTCTCCGCGAAGGACTGGATATCCCCGAGGTCAGCCTTGTGGCAATTCTCGACGCGGATAAGGAAGGCTTCCTCCGAAGCGAAACTTCCTTAATCCAGACCATCGGACGAGCTGCGCGAAATGCCGAAGGCAAGGTTATCATGTATGCGGACACCGTCACCGACAGCATGGAAAAGGCAATCCACGAAACGGAACGCCGCAGAGCCATTCAGGACGCATATAACAAGGAGCACGGAATAGTCCCGAAAACCATCAAAAAGGACGTCCGTGATATCATCGAAATTTCCAGCCACAAAGATGATGAAGCGGCAGGAAAACGCCGCATGAGCTATAAAGAAACCGAAGAGGAAATCAAACGCCTTACCAACGAAATGAAAGCCGCATCGAAGATTCTTGAATTCGAACACGCGGCATATCTCCGGGACAGAATCAAAAAACTCCGGGAGCAAATGGAGGATGTACAGTATGAATCAAAGTTCCATCGTCATAAAGGGAGCAAGGGAACATAACCTCAAAAATATTGACGTTGAAATCCCGCGCGATAAGCTTGTTGTTCTGACCGGTCTTTCCGGTTCAGGAAAAAGTTCCCTCGCTTTTGATACAATCTATGCGGACGGACAGCGCCGCTATATGGAAAGCCTTTCTTCCTATGCAAGAATGTTCCTTGGAATGATGGAAAAACCGGACGTGGATTCAATTGAAGGCCTTTCACCGGCAATTTCCATCGACCAGAAGAACACGAGCAAAAACCCCCGTTCCACCGTTGGAACCGTTACGGAGATCTATGACTATCTCCGTCTGCTCTATGCAAGAATCGGCGTTCCCCATTGCCCGGTCTGCGGAAGAGAGATAAAACAGCAGACCATCGACCAGGTTGTTGACCAGGTGCTGGAACTTCCGGAAGGCACCAAAATCCAGCTTATGGCTCCCATCGTCCGGGGCAGAAAAGGCGAATATGTAAAAGAGCTTGATGCCGCAAGAAAAAGCGGTTTTGTCCGCGTCCGGGTCGACGGAATAGTTTACGATCTTTCCGAGGAAATCAAGCTTGAGAAGAACAAAAAACACACCATCGAAATAATCGTTGACCGCCTTGTTGTAAAACCGGAAGTCCGCTCCCGTCTTTCGGATTCTCTTGAAACCGTAATGCAGCAAAGCGGCGGTCTTGCGGTTGTGAATATCATCGGCGGCGAGGATCTTATGTTTTCCCAGAACTACGCATGCCCGGATCACGGCGCAGCCATTGATGAACTCACCCCGAGAATGTTCTCTTTCAACAATCCTTTCGGCGCCTGTGAAAAATGCACCGGTCTCGGCGTTTTCATGCAGGTGGATCCGGATCTTGTGCTTCCGAACAAAAACCTTTCCATCCGCGAAGGCGCTATTCACGCTTCCGGATGGTATTATTACGAAGGCGGAATCGCCACAAATTATTACGAAGCCCTTTCGAAGGAATATAATTTCTCCCTCGACGTTCCGGTGAAGGATTTGCCCAAAGAGGCAGTTGACGTTCTTCTTTACGGAAGCAAAGGCAGAAAAATTAAAGTCAAGCGCGAAAGCAACAGCATGCACGGCTATTTTGAAAGCGAGTTCGAGGGAATCATCAACAATATGGAACGCCGCTTCCGGGAAACCAACAGTGAATGGATGAAGGAGGAAATTGCCCTCCAGATGCGCGCCGTTGACTGTCCGGACTGCCACGGCGAAAGACTTAAACCTATCTCCCTCGGCGTAACGGTCTGCGGAAAAAACATCAGCGATTTCACGAAGATGTCTGTAAAGGAAGCTCTTGATTTCGTCGAAAATATGCAGCTCACCGAGCGCGAAAAGATGATTTCCTATCTCATTATCAAGGAAATAAAATCCCGCCTTGGTTTCCTTAAAAATGTCGGTCTGGAGTATCTGACCCTTTCCAGAAGCGCAACAACTCTTTCCGGCGGCGAAGCCCAGCGAATCCGCCTTGCAACCCAGATAGGTTCCTCCCTCATGGGAGTTCTCTATATCCTCGATGAACCCAGCATCGGTCTTCACCAGCGGGATAACGAAAAACTAATCGGAACTCTCCACCATCTCCGTGACCTCGGCAACACCGTGATCGTTGTTGAACACGATACGGATACAATGCTTGCGGCGGACCATATCGTTGATATAGGTCCCGGAGCTGGCATTCACGGCGGAAACATCGTCTGTTCCGGAACCGTTCAGGATATCATTAACTGCCCGGAATCCATAACCGGCGCATATCTTTCCGGAAGGAGAAAAATCGAAATTCCAGAGCAGAGAAGGGAAGGCAACGGCAAAAAAATCGTCGTCCGCGGCGCAAGGGAAAACAACCTCAAAAATCTTGACGTCGAGTTTCCTCTTGGAAAATTTGTTGTTGTAACGGGCGTTTCCGGTTCCGGAAAAAGCTCCCTCGTGAACGAAATCCTCTATAAAACCCTTGCCCGTGACCTCAACAGAGCAAAATGCATTCCCGGTCACTGCGACGGAGTTGAGGGCGAGGAATACCTCGATAAGGTCATCTGCATCGACCAGTCGCCCATCGGAAGAACGCCCCGTTCCAACCCGGCAACCTATACCGGCGTTTTCACCGATATCCGCAACCTTTTTGCGGAAACCGCCGAATCCAAAGCAAAGGGATATAACGCCGGACGCTATTCCTTCAACGTCCGCGGCGGAAGATGCGAAGCCTGTGAAGGCGACGGAATCATCGAAATCGAAATGCATTTCCTCCCGAATATCTTCGTTCCCTGCGAAGTCTGCAAGGGAAAACGCTATAACCGCGAAACCCTTGAGGTGCATTATAAAGGAAAAAACATCAGCGACGTTCTCAATATGACCGTTGAGGAAGCGCTTCTGTTCTTCGATAACGTGCCGAAGATAAAGCGGAAAATCGAGGTTCTCAATGACGTTGGTCTCGGATATGTGACCCTCGGCCAGGCGGCAACAACTCTTTCCGGCGGTGAAGCCCAGAGGGTAAAACTTGCCACCGAACTTTCAAAACGCCCCACCGGAAAAACCGTCTATATCCTTGACGAACCCACCACCGGACTTCATACCGCCGACGTCCATAAGCTCATCGAGGTTCTCCAGAAACTCGTTGACGGCGGAAACACCGTAATCCTCATCGAGCACAACCTTGACGTAATAAAAGTTGCGGACCATATAATCGACCTTGGACCGGAAGGCGGCGACGGCGGCGGAACTCTTGTTGTTGCGGGAACGCCGGAAGACGTTGCTGCCTGCGAAAAATCCTATACCGGACAGTTCCTTAAACCGATTCTTGAACAGAAACTCTGACGGAGGAAAACAGAATGACCTATTATTTCACAAGCAAAATTCCGGATTTAAAGACCGCGGAAGGCGAAGCAAAACTTACCGAAAACAGGATGATTGCCGCTTTCTGCCTTGCAAATCCCCTTGAAAAACCCTGGAACTGGTTCCCCTGCGATTTCGGTTCCGACGGCACCGTTCAGTACCATGAGCTTTTTGAAAATGCATTCAGGGAAGCTTCCGAAGGGAAAACAGGTTTTCTCTATACCGTCGAGGCGGAGGAGGAAGACATTTTGGAAAACGGCGAGATTCTCACCGTCTGCAATCCGAAAAAGCCCCTTGAAATAACCGCTTCCGAAGAAATCGGAAACCTTTATGAATGGCTTATGGCGGAGGAGGATATGGGTCGTTTCCGTCTTTATACCTTTGAACAGCACAGCCGCCAGGAAATTCTTCTTTGGGAAAATTCGATTCTCCGCTATCTTTCTAAAAACCGGATGGCGGAAAACGAAAACTGCGCCTATGCGGAATTTATAAAGGAAAAACTTCCCTCGGTCTGGGCGAAATATATGAAACTTTGCGGAAAATAAAGCATGGCGGGAGATTTCTCCCGCCGTTTTTTTATTTATTTCAAAATATTTTCGGCAAAACTATGTTAAATATATCAAAAATATGTTATGATTAATTATCAATACATATAAGAAGGGGGAACTTCCAATGGCTGAACAGGCAATTTTCAAAAGCCAGACCTTCGGCGGTTTCAACAAAGAAGAAGTCCTTAAATATATCGATAAACTCAACGCGGATTTTACCGAGGAGCACGACAGAGCGGAAGAGGAAATTTCTTCCCTTAAAACCGGGCTTGAAGAAAAAAACGCCGAACTTTCATCGGCAAACGAAAATTTCGCAAACCTTAAAGCAAAATATGATGAAATAATGGAAGCCTATGAGGAACTGCGCCAGCATTACCTCATGCTCAAGGAGCACAGCGATAATATCGAAGCGGAAAACGAAAAACTTTCCGCAAGGCTTGGAAGAACCGAAAAAGAGCTTGCAATCGAAAAGGAAGTCCATTCCCAGCTTGAAGCAAAGCTTGAGGAAGAAAAGCAAAAAGCGCTTGAGCATGCGGCAAAAGAGCATAAACTTGCAATTGCGATAGATGCCGCCGGCGATTCCGCAAGGATGATGCTCGCTTCCGCAAAAACCGGTGCTCAGAACATCATTGCCGATGCTCAGAACACCGCGGACGGAATAAATTCCGAAATCGACGAGTTCCGTGAAGAACTCCTCAAGACAAAGGATTTCATGCAGGATTCCCTTTCCGTGCTCATCCAGCGCCTTGAATATATCGAGAAGAATGCAGAAAACGCAAAAATCCCTTCCGAGGAAAGAACCTCGAAAAGCGCGGAGATCCAGAAAAAATATGAAGAGCTCGTTTTCGAAACGGAAATGAAAACCGCAGCACTCAAGGAACGCTTTTTTCGCTGAGCCGCCAGAGCCGCCGGTAATTGCAGCCGGAAAGCAGCAAAGCGGCAACCCGAAAAGCACTCCTCCGCCTCCGAAGAAAGCGGAAATAATAAAGCGCCCTGTAACGGCGATCCGCCGGAAACCAAAACGCCAATCCTTTTCCGAAGGGGTAAAAAGTCTGCTCAATGCAATAAAAAAGATGCTTTGATACCTTTCTGACCGGAGAATTTCCGGTCAGAATTTTTAAAAGTCAGGAGAATATTTGTGGAAAAATTAAAAATATCCTGTCCCTGCCTTCTGGGACTTGAAAGCGTTCTTGCGGGAGAAATGAAACGCATGGGCGCACAGAATATCGTTGCGGAGGACGGAAGAGTTTCCTTCGAGGGAACTTTTGAAGATGCCGCCGCGGCAAACCTTCGCCTTCGCACAGCGGAAAGAGTTCAGATAATCGTTGCGGAGTTCGAGGCAAGAAGCTATGAGGAACTTTTTCAGGGAACCCTTGCCGCTCCCTGGGAGGAATTTATCGGAAGAAAAGATGCTTTTCCGGTAAAGGGCAGAACGGTCCGCAGCCAGCTTTACAGCATGTCCGACTGCCAGTCCATCATCAAAAAAGCAATCTGCAGACATCTCGAAGGGGTCTATCACCAGAGCTGGTTTGATGAAACCGGCGCAACCATCCAGATTCAGTTCATGATTCTTAAGGATAAAGTTCGCCTTATGCTCGATACTTCCGGCACCGGACTCCATAAGCGCGGCTACCGCAAAAATTCCGTTGCCGCTCCGATAAAGGAAACCATCGCCGCAGGAATCGCCGATCTTGCCCATATCTATCCGGACAGCGTTGTCTGCGACCCCATGTGCGGTTCCGGAACTCTTCTTATCGAATCCGCCATGAAAGCGCTCAACATCGCTCCCGGTCTCAACCGCCATTTTGCCGCTGAGCAATGGGGATGCTGGCCTTCCGAAACCTGGCAGCATCAGCGCAGCGCCTGCCTTGATGAAATCCGCCACGACACCACCTTCGTGGGCTACGGTTCCGATATTGACCCGGAGGCCATCCGCCTTTCCATCGAAAACGCGAACAACGCAGGAGTCGGTTCGAAGCTTCATTTTGAGCAGCGCAACATGAAAGATTTTGTTTTCCCGGAAGCGGAAAAGAAGCTTATCGTTCTCTGCAACCCGCCCTATGGCGAAAGGCTTCTTGATATCCGTGAGGCGGAGGAACTTTACCGAGCTCTCGGAAAAGTCCTCACCATGGACGAGGGCAGAAGCTTTGCGATTATCTCTCCCCACGAGGAATTCGAAAGCCTTTTCGGCAAAAAAGCAGACAAACGCAGAAAACTCTATAACGGCATGATAAAATGCCAGCTCTATATGTACTACAAATGATGAAAAACGAAAGCAAAACTCTCTATATCCCTCTTTACGGAAAAGCCTTGGTAAGCAGAAAAGGCATAATCCTTCGGGATAAAAAAGCGGAGGAAATCTGGTCGGAGGAAGTTTTTTCCCTCGGCGGAAAAAGCAAATCGAAATGGCTTGCATATTTTATGGGAATGCGCGCCGCGGTTTTTGATGAATGGCTTTCAAAAAAGCTTTCTGAAAAACCGGAAAGCCTTGTTCTCCATATAGGCTGCGGGCTGGATTCAAGAATCGAAAGAGTGAACGCGCCTTTCGGAAAATGGTTTGATATCGACCTTCCGGAGGTTTCGGAAATCAGAAGGAAATATTATTCCGAAACGGAAAAATATAAGATTCTCGGCGCATCCGCTTCGGAAACCGGATGGATCGGTTCGCTTCCGGATGCGGAAAATGTGTTCGTCGTCCTCGAAGGCATAAGCATGTATCTTTCGGAAACGGCGATAAAAAACCTTTTTGCCGCACTTGCGGAAAAATTTCCGGAAGCAGAAATCATAATGGACGTCTATACCTCAAAAGCGGTGAAAGCAAGCAAATTCAAAAATCCCATCAATGATGTGGGTGCTTCCGCTTTGTTCGGCGTTGACGATCCGCTCCTTTTTGAAAGCGGAAAAATCCGTTTTTCCGGGGAAATCTGCATGACTCCGGAGGAAAAAATAAATGAACTTTCCGGTTTTGAAAAAGCGTTTTTCAAAAAGATGTTTGCCGGAAAATTCGCAAAAAGCCTCTATAAAATCCATACTTTTAAAATCTGAGCACGAAAAAATCCCTGCGGCAAAGCCGCAGGGATTTTTTTAATCGTTATATCTTGTTTTGAGCACCGTGAGCACGGAAACTTTTTCCGCGCCTTTGTCATAAAGAGCATTTGAGCATTCGGCAGCGGTGGTACCGGTGGTGAAAATATCGTCGATGAGCAGGATGCGTTTTCCAAAAACGGAATCCTCCGCTTCAAATGCTCCGATAAGGTTCACCCGCCGCTCAAATGCGGAAAGAGAATGCTGCTTCGGGGTCCGGCGGATTTTCCGGAGATATTCCGGATGGAATGGGATATCCGCCATAAGCGAAAATTTTTCCGCAAGCTCCGAAAGAATTGTTTTATCAAAACCGAAGGCGGGAACCGGAACAACCGCATCAAAATCCCGTTCGTCAAGTTTTTCAAAAGCAAGTAAAAGCCAGTCGCAAAGGGTATCGAAGCAAAGAGCGTTGTCCGTTCCGAACTTGAACCGGAGAACAACGTCCTTCGCCGGACCTTCGTAATAGAAAGCGGAAGCGCAGCCGTTATGATAGTTTGCGCAGGGCTTGTTTTCCGAAAGACATTTTTCGCAAAGGCAGCAGCCCATAACCGCTTTTCCGCAGGAAATGCAGTCATAGGTGAAAAGCGAATTTCCGAATCGCTTTATTTTATATAAAGTTTTTGCAATGGACGACAAGAAGAAACACCTCAATCCGAAAGTTCAAGGATATAATCTGTGGAAACTCCGTAAAACTTTGCAAGCGAAATAAGAATTTCGCTCGGAATATCGAGAAAACCGCTTTCGTATCTTGAATAGGTGGATTGGCTTATGTTAAGGATTTTTGCGATTTCTCTCTGGCTCAAATCCTTATCTTCTCTTAAATCTCTGATTCTTTTATACACAAAACATCACCGATGTTTATCATATAATATGCAAATACTGCATATCGGGTTTTATGCAATAATTGCATCACTTTGATAAAACTGCAAAAAAATAAGGCGGAAAAAATCCGCCTGGCTTTATCCTGTCCATCACATTGCCGCAGGAACGTTGTCCCGGGCATTCCGATAATCAGGTATAAGTTTAAAACTGTGGTTTGCGGAGGAAGAATCCCCCTTCAGGCAAGGGGGGATTCTTCAAGGCTTTCAGTTATCAAGAATTTCCAGCACTGCTTTTGTTACGGCGAAGGCGGTTTTCTGGATATCCCTCCGGTCAATAAGGCTCTCCAGCTCCTTCGGGTTGGAAACAAAGCCCACTTCCAGCATCACTGCGGGGCACATTGTAAGGCGGGTTACGGAATAATAACCCTGCTCCGCGCCCTCATTATCGCGGTTTGTGGCAGCGCTTATGTAATCGCAAAGGCGCTTTGAAAAATCCGCGCTGTGGTCAAAATGATAATAAACGTAAGTTCCGCACCAAAGGTTTGCGGCGGAATTTTCCGCAACGGAGTTTGCGTGGCAGCAGATATAAACGTCGCTGTAAGCATATCTCGCCGGGTCGGTGCGTCCGTAAGTATCGAGCTTTTCGTCCTCGGTGATAAGGAGGACGATTTCCGCGCCGAGATTTTCAAGGCTTTCGGCAATGGAAAGGGCGTTCGCAAGATTTATCTGCGCTTCATTTACTCCCTTTTCTCCTGCAACGCTCAATGCGCCGGGATCGGGACCGCCGTGTCCGGCGCAGACGGAAATTGTGATTCCGGAAAGGGGCTTCGCCGGGTCACCCGAAAGGGTAGGGGTTCCCTTGAGCACGATGGAAAAAGTTCTGTTTTCCGGGTCGGTAAAAACGTCCCATCCCCAAAGGGGGATTTTTGAAAAGAAGTTCACAGTGATGCTTCCGTCGCCGTTGTCAACCGGGTTGATGCGGTACATCAGTTCGGATTCCATATCGGTGGAGGAAAAATCGCTCCATTCAGTGTTGTAAAGAGTTATGGAAAAAGTTCTTCCGCTGATTTTGCCTTTGAAAGCGGGAAGGTCGGAACAGCCGAGAATCAGCTTTTCGTAATTTTTGCCGGTTTCTCTTTCCACCGAAGAAATGCGGTTTGTAAGGTCGGTATCACCGGTTATGATATCGCAATGGGCGGGTTTCATGAATCCGCCGCAGGAAACTTTGTACCATCCGTTTTCGGTGATTTCGGTGACGTAATCAACGCATCCGGTGCGGAGGGTCGTGAGATAGTTTCCGTTTTCTTTGCTTTCCTTTTCAACGCCGGAAAGTTCCGCGTTCGCGCGGATTGCAAGCTTTGCGTTTTCGCCGACGTAATAATAACCGGCGGCGCTTTCGAAAGTGCTTGTTTTTCCGCCGTATTTAAGGGTATAGGTAACTTTTCCGGCAAGGGTCGCTTCGCTTTCGGAATAATCTCCCGCAAGATCGGTTTTTCCGTTGAACCATGCGGGAACGCCTTTATCCGCAACCGCCGCCTGCTTCAGGGTTACGGTTTTTCCGCCGATTTCCGCAGTGATTTTTGCGCCGGAAGGACCGATGCAGGAAAGATTCACCTCGGTGTTTCCTGCGGAGATAATTGAAGCGGCCGTTGGTGCGCAGGAAGTGAGTTTGTTGGTGGTTCCGGCGCCGCTTGCGGAAGAACCTTTTGAAATGGTTACGGAATCGGATTTTCCGCCCTGGGAAAAGGTATATGTTGCGCCTTTTTTCTTTACGTCAACGCTCACCGCAAAAAGTCCGGTGGTGCTGATTCGCTCGATTTCCTCGCCGTTCAAATAAAGCGGCTTTTCCGGATTGGAAGTTCCGAAAATGGTGTATTTATCAAGTTCCGTTTTGAACTTTTCGGCGGTGGGTCTTGTGATTTCAAGCTTTTGCGAAACGGAAAAATCCGCATATTCATCAAGAACAGTGCTGGAAAAATATTCGATGAGAAAATCTGCGCTTCCGTAGCGGTTTTCCAGAAGGTCGGAATATCCGGAAACGCAGAAGCCGGCGCCGTTTATCTTATTCACCAGATACTGGTTGCAAAGTTCGAAGATGTCGCCGTAAAAATCGCCCTTCGCCACCGGAAGAAGAAGCCTTCCGAGGTCGTTTATTGTTATGATTTCCGCGCCGGGAAACCTTGCAGAAATTTCAAGAAGATATTCCTCGTATCCGTTTTCGGAATGGCAGGAAAGCAGATTTTCCACAAAAAGGGTTTTGAAGTAGCCTTTTCCGTAAAAGTATTCCGCAATCTCTGCGGCGTTTTCGTCGCCGAAAGGAAGAAGGAACGAAACGGTTTCGCTTCCGGAAGCGGCGGAATATTCCGCAATGGACTCTTCGGAAATTCCGGAGGAGAAAACAAGATTCCTTCCGGGTTTTATTTCATCAAGATGTCTTTCTTTCGCGATAAAATAAGTTTTGAACGGTTGAAAATCCATTGGACTTGTGATATTCCAGAGAAAATCCGCGGAATCGCTGTTTCGCAAATCAACAAGAACGCCGCCGAAAACGTTCTGAGCGGCGTATGAATATATTTCATCTTCGGAAAAACCTTCTTCCGGCGCAACGGAAAAAAGCCGGAGCGGCGCTTCGGCGGCATTTGCGGTTATTCCGAAAAGAAAGACAAAGCAGATTGCAAAGGCAAAAGAGATAAGCTTTTTCAAATCTTGAATTCCTCCGGGTCAAAGGTCGGGAGTTCCGGTGCTTTCGGACGCGGAACGCGAAGGAGCGGGTCATAATCAAAATGGCGGCAATGGAATCCTTTTTCAACAATTCCCTTGCGCTTGCAAAGGATGTTTTTGCCGTCGGCGGAAAGATATCCTCCGGCGCAGTATTCGCATCGGGGTTCGATGTTTTTATCGAAGAATTTTTTGTCGAACATAAACGGTTTCCTCCGTTTTTCGGGATTTTATTGCTTTTATTGTAGCATATAAAGAGGCTTTTGGCTATGGAAAAATTCGTTAAATTTATTCCGAAACGGAATGAGCCGCGCTTTTTTAAATTTATGCGGAGAATTCGCCGTACATTCCGGAAAACTGCGTTGCTTTATTTTGTTGAAAGATATATAATTAAACCGATTATAAAGGGAAATCTTTCCGTTTCATATAACGAGGTGCTTTTATGAACAGACCGAAAAAAATAATAAGCTTTCTTCTTGCCGTCCTAATGGCGGTTTCATATGTTCCGGTGGGAGCTTTTGCGCACGAACACGAACATCAGCCGGATGAAACAGAAATATATGAAGAAATTCTTCCGGAAGATAAAAATACCGATGATGCTTTTTCGGATGAAACTGAAACAGCACCCGATGTATCTGAAAATACGGAAGAGATGGTTCCGGAGACCGAGCAGGATGTTGCAATGGAAACGGGAGAATCTGCGGCTGTTCTTGAATCCAATGCTTTTGCTGCCGCTGACGAAGCCGCCCTTTATCTCCGTTCGCAGATGATTGCAAGGGAACCTTCCGTAACCCTTCGCCTTTATGGAGATACAGCATCTTCCGAAGTCTCCGCAATTCTCAGCAAGGCATGGGAACACACCGGCGTTCCGAACGAAGGCGACTATATCCGCCATAACCAGATCGGCTACGATTCTTCCGTTGTTACCGGCGAAGACGAAAACGGCGCTTATGCAGATATAACCTATAATTTCAATTGGCTTACCACAGCGGAGCAGGAAGCGGAAGTTGATGCCGCGGTTGACGAAGTTCTTGCGGAACTTGATCTCTGGGAGAAAACCGATTACGAAAAAATAAAAGGCGCATACGACTGGATCACCGAAAATGTTCAGTATGACTTCAACAACGAAGATAACGATGAATACCAGCTTTGCCATTCCACCTATGCGGCGATTATCCTGAAAGATGCGGTCTGCCAGGGTTACGCAACCCTTCTCTACCGCTTCATGCTCGAACTGGATATCGATTGCCGCTATATAAGAGGAACGGCGGGATATGTGGAAATTGAGAGCCACGCCTGGAACATTGTCCGTCTTGAAGATAAATATTACAACATGGACGCAACCTGGGACCGTGACCTTATGGGTCATTACAGAATGTTCCTCTGCACCGAATCGAATTTCACCGAACACCACCCGGATTCCGAATATCTTTCCACCGAATGGAAAGCAAAATATCCGATGGCTGTCGTACCCTATGTTTTCAACGTAACCGCTTCCGGAAAACTTACGAACGGAATTGAATGGGTGCTCGACGGCGATACCGGAACCCTCACCGTTGCGGGAACCGGAGTGATTCCAAGTTACCGCTATAGCCGCGCGCCATGGTATGATTACCGTGAAAGCGTTCAGAGCATAGTTATTTCCGAAGGAATCACCGAAGTCGGCGAGCGGGCTTTCTATTGGTGCACAAACTGCACTTCGCTCACTCTTCCGGAAAGCCTTACAGCAATCCGGGAATACGGCTTCAACAACCTCCGTGCTCTTGAATACGTGACTCTTCCGAGCAAGCTCAGAACAATTGAATTCTGCGCATTTTCCGAATGCGTTGCCCTCAAGGAAATCGTGATTCCGGACAGCGTTACAATTTGTGAATCAAGCGCTTTTTCAAACTGCTACGGACTCAAAACTGCGGTTATCGGAAAAGGACTTACCCGAATTCCGGACAGCATGTTCTTCGGCGACAGAAATCTTAGGGACGTAACTTTGCCCGAAGGACTTACGTATATCGGCGATACGGCTTTTGCGGACTGCGGCTTGTTCAAGTTCACAATTCCCGCAAGCCTTACCGGTCTTGGTTCTTCCGTTTTCAGCGGCTGCCGCGGGCTTTATGAATTCATAGTAGAATCCGGAAACCAATATTATAAAGCCGTTGACGGAGTTCTTTTCACAAAGGACGGAAAAACCCTTGTTGCATATACAATGGGAGATATAACTTCCTATTATTATGTACCTGCAGGAACAGAGGTTATCGCAAGAAGCGCATTCAACGATTCCTACCGCCTTGAACACGTTTATTTCCCGGATAGCCTCAGAATAATCGAGCCCTATGCTTTCGCATACTGCGAATCGCTCTGGGCAGTAACTTTTACTCCCAATATTACAAGAATAGGGGATTCGGCATTCCGTTCATGCGTAAGCCTTTACAGAGCAATGTTTAAAAACCCCGACGTTATTCTTGAATCCTCCGTTTTTGCAAACTGCGATACTATGGAGGACATCACTCTTCCGGCAAACCTCAAGGAAATTCCGAACGGTCTTTTCTATGGAAGCGCAAGGCTTTATGACGTACCAATTCCGAAAAGCGTTACAAAAATCGGTTCTTCCGCTTTCCTCGACTGCGATTCGCTCAAGACCATCACAATTCCGGGAAACGTAAAAACAATTGAACAGCAGGCTTTCGATTACTGCGATAAGCTCGAAACCGTTATTATGGAGGAAGGCGTTCTGAGCATCGGCTGGCTTGCTTTCAGCAGAAGCCCGAAGCTGAAAAAAGTTGTGATTCCTTCTTCCGTCATAACCATTGAAAACAAAAGTTCCACGGACTGGACTTTTATCGAATGTCAGAACGTTGTTCTTTATGTAACCTGCGGCACAGTCGGTTGGAGTTACGCAAGAAGCAAGGGCCTTGCCCACAGCGACACCCATAAATATACGGTAAGCAGAGTTGTTTCACCGACCTGCACCGCCCAGGGATATACTGTTTACAGCTGTCCTTGCGGAGCTTCCTATAATAGCAATTATACTTCCGCCCTCGGTCACAGCTACAGTTCCGCGGTAACCGTGCCCACCTGTACCGAACAGGGATATACAACCTATACCTGCGTGAGATGCGGTTACAGTTATATTGCAAATTACACTTCGGCAGCGGGACACAGCCTTGTTCTTGAAAATTACATTGAGCCGACCTGTACCGAGCCCGGTTATTCCGGCGACGAAGTCTGTTCCGTCTGCGGAATAATTTATGAAGGCGAAGTTATTCCCGCAAGCGGACATGTTGAGATAATCGACAAAGCCGTTCCGCCATCCTGTTACGAAACAGGTCTTACCGAAGGAAAACATTGCGACCGCTGCGGAATCGTTCTTGTTGCGCAGGAGGTTATTCCGGCAACCGGACACACCGAAGTCATTGACGAAGCGGTTGCACCCACCTGTACCGAAACCGGACTTACCGAAGGCAAACATTGTGACCTCTGCGGAGAGGTGCTTATTGCGCAGGAAATCGTTCCGGCAACCGGTCACAGCTATTCAGGAGCATTCTGCTCCGGCTGTGGAAACGGGCACCCAAAAGCCGAAAATTATGAAGGCAAAGTAATTTCCGTTCTCGGTGATTCGATTTCAACTTTCGCGGGATATATTCCCGTTGCGGACGGTTTCAACCTTGAACACGCAAATTTCTACCCGAAGCACGACGTTACGGATGTTGCCGCAACTTGGTGGATGCAGGTTATCAATGACCTTGGAGCGAAGCTTGGTATCAACGAAAGCTGGTCCGGTTCAAGAGTTATCAACACCATTGACGGAAATTCGGGAAATCTTGGAGAAGATGCGGCAATGGCTTCGCTCACAAGAATTAAAAATCTCGGCGCGAACGGAACTCCGGACGTAATCTTCTTCTTCGGAGGAACAAATGATATTGCTTTCGGAAGTCCTCTCGGAAGTTTTGATTCCGCAAAAGCTCCTTTGGAAGTCGATTTGATTTCAACAAAATGGGAAACTTATGCGGAAGCATATACCGCCGCAATAATGAGAATGCAGTATTATTATCCGGATGCGGAAATTATCGCAATTCTCCCGACAATAAATAAACATTATTACACGAATGAAACCCTTGAAGAATATAATTCGGTAATGCGCGCAATCTGCACCCATTATGGGGTTTTCTGCGCCGACCTTGTAAATGAGGGTTTTGAAGAATCAATGCTCGGAGATGTAACCCATCCCAACGCGAAAGGAATGGATTTCATCACAAACGCGGCAATAGATACACTTTTGGAAAACGGTTCCGCAGAAAAAGGCGAAAATGTTGTTTATTCCGTCGAACATAACGTAACATGTATAAATCCCTCTCTCGGATATTATAAAGGAATTTCCGCAGGAAAAACTTTTGAGGAAGTATTCAATGGTACAGTCGAATCGGTTTCTGTAGCAATGGGCGGGAAAGATATTACCGCAGAGTGTTACGAGAACGGAAAAATAAAAATCGAAAACGTAACCGGAAATATTTCTGTAACAGCAATTTGCCATATTTTAAGCGAATGGCAAACCGTGACCGAAGCAACCGCCACCGAACCCGGTGAAGAACAGCGACACTGTGAAAACTGCGATTATTCCGAAAGCCGCGAAATCCCGCCGAAGGGATATTCCCTCGGCGATATCAATCTCGACGGCTCCGTTGATGTTATGGATGCTTATTACGCGCGCCTTGTTGCGGCAAAACTTATTAAGCCCACAGAACAGCAGTTCGCTCTCGGCGACGTTGACGGCAACGGAAAAATAAACGCCATCGACGCAAACCTTATACGCAAGTTCGCTGTAAAAATCCTTGAGTCTTTCCCCGTTGAATGGTAACGAAAAAGGAGGCTGAGCATGAAGTGCTCAGCCTCCTTTTTTTGAGCATGCTCAAAAATCCTTCTGCAAAAATCTCCGCTTTATTCTGAGCATCAAAGGTTCTTTTTCACTTTTCGGCGGAACGACCGAAAGCAGAAAAAGCGCCGTCATGCAAAGAAGGCTCACCGCCGCAGGAGCGGAAGCGGAAAGAATTGCCTCATAATTTCCGCCTTTCACCGCAAAAGTTTCAACCGATCCGCCGAAGAAGACGAGGAAAATCCGGAGAGTTCCGGCGGTGAGCACCGCATGGAAAAACCGCGAAACAATGAACGGAAAAAGCGGAATCCCGCTTTCGGAAGTGACCGCCGCAATCTGCAGGATAACCGAAATTCCGGAAAAGGAAGCAATTGCCCCAGCCATTACGATTGCGGAAAAACCGCCCGTTTCTCCGGATGCAAAACAACCGGAAGTGACCTCGAAAAATCCGGAAAAAAGCGCTTTTAACCATGGCTTTTCCGCAAAAGCGGAAAATGCCGCTCCGGCAAAGGCAATTTCGAGCACGCCGAAAGAAATAACGATGAACGCGCACATCCGGAAACAGCTTTCCGCCGCGGAAATAACGGATTCAACGGCGCATTCCGCGCTGCTTTTCCGGAAAAACGGCTTTGCAATGCCGGAATCCTTTTCCTCTCCGGAAAAAACAGAAACAAAAACCGCGATAATTACCGCAGAAAAAAACTGCGCCGCAAAAAGCAGAAAACCGGTTCCGATGCTCCCGAAAACTCCTATTCCCACTGCGGAAATCAAAAAAGGCGGACCCGCGTTGACACAGTAGCAAAGCATTCTTCCGGCGGTTTTCCGGTCAAGCGTGCCTTCGAGCACAAGGTCATTTATATTTTTGGCGGAAGCAGGATATCCCCCGATGACCGCGGAAAGAAGAACTCCGCCGCAATGTTCCGGAATCCGCAAAAGCCTTGTTGCCGGTCGCAGAATTATCCCGAAAAAATCCGCCGCGGCGCTTTTGCAGATGAAAACCGAAAGTGCCATAAACGGAAAAAGCGCCGGAATCACCGAATATGAACAGACGGAAAGCCCTTTCCGGATTCCTTCGCCAAGATCCGCGGATTTAAAAAGAAGCATCGCTCCGAGGACGGATGCAAGCAGCGCGGTCAGAAAATTTCGCTTTGTCAAAAAAACGTCACCATCTTTCAGCAAGTCTGGAACAGCGCCGCTCTTGATTGAACGGCTTTGTTGTGATATCATAATCCTATGAGGATTCAATGATTTTTAGAAAGGGGATAGGGTTTTATATGAAAAAAATTCTGGCTCTTGTTCTGATATTGGCGTTCCTTCTTTCTGCCTGCGGCGCGGAAAAAATCGGAACGGATTACGATTTTTCAAAAGTTGCAGCGGATACAATGGCGCATATAATTGAGGAAGCTCCGAACCCGGGACACAGCCACCTTAACGGCGAATGGACAATAATTATCGCCGCAAGGGGCGGCGCGGAAATTCCGGAAGGATGGCACGATATCTATCTCGAAAATATCGCGGAAACCCTTGAGGAATGTTCCGGTGAGCTCAGCAAAACGAAGCACAGCGATTATTCAAGGGTTGTTCTGACCCTTACCTCCATCGGAAAAGACCCTTCCGATATTGCCGGATATAACCTTTTCGACAGCTATAAAGATTATGATTTTGTCACCCACCAGGGCATTCCCGGAAGCATTTTTGCCCTTCTTTCGCTGGATTGTCTCGGTTACGAAGTTCCGGATGGAACCGTCACCCGGGAGAAGCTGATAGACCATATTCTCTCGGAAGAATATGAAGGCGGCGGCTGGGCGCTTATGGGAGAAAATCCGGACGTTGATATCACCGCCCAGGTTATCCAGGCATTTGCGCCATATTACGGAACAAACGACGAAGTCACCGCCGCGGTTGACAGAGCCGTTGACGTTCTTTCCGAGGTTCAGAAACCGGACGGCGGATTTTACGCATGGGAATCCGAAAACGTCCAGACGGCCGCCCAGGTTGTCATAGCACTTTCCTCCATCGGAATCGATATCCGCACCGACGAGAGATTCATCAAGGGTGAAAACTGGATCGGTTCATATATCATGAATTATTATCTCGGCGGCGGAGCTTTTTGTCACACCATCGGAATGGGCGAAAACGCCATGGCCTCCGACCAGAGCATGCAGGCTTTCATCGCAATGGAGCTCCTCGAAAAAGGCGAAAGGTTCTATGATTTCACAAAGATAAATTGAGCATAAAAGATCCCCGCATTCCGAAAGGAAGGCGGGGATTTTTGCTGTTTCAGCGGAAAAAACGGGGTGGCTCAACAATCCATTGACGGAAAAAACCTGATGAGTTAAAATAAAAACCGGAGGTGATTGAAAAATGACCGATAAAAAAACCTTCGGTTCTTTCATCAAAAGCAAGCGAACCGAAAAGAACTATTCCCAGAAAGAACTTGCGGAAATGCTTTATGTAAGCGAAGGCGCAGTCAGCAAATGGGAAAGGGGAATTTCATATCCGGATATTACGCTGATTTCGGAAATCTGCCGGATTCTTGATATAAGCGAGCACGAATTTATCACTTCCTCAACCGATACCGCCGAAAGAGAAATAAAAGCCGAAGCCAAAAAATTCCGGGTTATTCGAGGTACATGGTTCCGGGTTCCAACGATATTATATTCCGCCGCGGCTGTTATCTGCCTTATCTGCAACCTTGCGGTTAACCATACTCTTTCGTGGTTTTTTATTGTTTTGGCGGCTCTTATTTGCGCATATTCTTTTATTCCGACTTTCACAAGTTTTTTTGAATCGAAAAAACTGCTTGCCTTTTCAGCAACAAGCTATCTTTCAATCTGTCTGCTTCTGCTGACCTGCGCCATTTATACGAATGGTTTTTCATGGTTTCTTAATGCGTGCATCGGGATTTTAATGGGTTACACCCTGCTGTTTTTGCCGATTATTTTATCAAAAACAAAAATCTCACGCTGGAAATTTTTAATAGCTTTCGGTTCGGTTTTTGCTTTGAGCATTCTGATGATAATAAATATCCGCTTCTGGAATGTCTTTCCGATGGAAAAAGCGTTGCTTATGACATGCTATGGATTTGCGCCGATTCTGCTTTCCGCTTATATATGTACTTTGCGGTTTGATTCTTTTTTAAAAGCCGGAATTTGCACTGCTTTAAGCGCCGTTATGCTTTATTTTGCGAATTTTGTTGCGGAACGGCTTTTCGGTCCATCCGACAGCAATCTTAAAATTGATTTTTATAACTGGGAAGAATGCCTCAACGGAAATGTAAATATAATCGTTCTGTTTTCGCTTTTGCTTATTGCCTTTGTTTTCATTGGAATCGGATTTTACAGAGTCCGTAAACAAAAGAAATAAAAAAATCCCGGTCGTTCGACCGGGATTTTTTTATGCTTATTTCTCTTTTTTCTTTGCGAGTTTAGGGTTTTTGGCGCGTTTTTTCTTTACGGAATAGCCCATCTGACCGATTTTTTTGCCCTGGGCAAAATATTCGCCGTGGGAATAGAACATGATTCCCGCTTTGCGAAGGTCAAGCTTTCCGTCCCCGTCGATGTATTTGTCCTCGACCTGAATGGCGACGATTTCCGCGATGAACATATCGTGGCTGCCAAGGTGTTTTACTTCGGTCACCTTGCATTCAAGGGAAACGGGGCTTTGGGCAAGGATGGGAGCGGAAACTTTTGATGCGGGAAGCGCGGTGAGCTTCATCTCCGCAAATTTATCGGTATCCTTTCCGGAACGGACTCCGCAGAAATCCGCCGCACGGACAAGGGATTCGTTGGTGACGTTGATGACAAATTCGCCGCTTTCGGAAATAATGTGGTGGCTCCATCTTTCCGGACGGACGGAAATATAGGTCATTGCGGGGCTGGAGTTGATGATTCCGGTCCATGCAATGGTAAGGACGTTGGGTTCTTCAACAGTGCCGCAGGTAACAAGTGCAGCAGGAAGAGGAGAAAGAAGAGTTGCGGGTTTCCAGATTTGTTTAGCCATATTTTCCTCCGAAAAATTTTAGTATATTTTATTATATCATTTTCCCGATAATGCCGTCAACCCTGAAAGCCTTACCTTGAGGGGAATGTGTCAACGAAGCTGACGGATAGCGAATCCAGATATTCTTCCGCCTGCCTCCGGTTCTTGAAAACGATTACGTCCGGTTTGTATTTTTCAAGAAGCGCCTTCGTTTTGGGGCGGTTTTCTCTGTTGAAGCGCAGGATGGCTTTATAAAATTCAAAATCAAATCTTTCCGGGCAGTTTCCGCCCATATCGCTCCTTGTTTTTCCGTAATTTTTAATAACCCTTTCCGTAACACCGAAAAGACATGCGACGGTCGGAAAATCAAAATAGAAAACCGTGTCCGCAGATTTCATTCTCTCCTCAAGGGTGCTTTCAAAATTTCCGTCGATTATCCATTCGTCTTTTTCAAGCTCCGCCGAAAGAAGAATATCAAATTCCTCCCGGGAAACATATTCCCAGTTTCCTCTCCAGAAGATTTTGTCGAGATGTACGCAGGGAAGCCCGGTTTTTTCGGAAAGTTTTTTCGAAAAAGTGCTTTTTCCGCTTCCGTTTCCGCCGATAACAAGAACCTTTTTCATAAAAAAACCTCCGGTTAACAAAATAGAATATTATTATATCATTTTGCTCCGAAGGATAAAACCCATTTTTTACCCGGGATTTTTATAATTTTTCCGCAAAGAATTAAATCCGGGTGATAAAATGGAAAATATTAAAAAAGATTTCTCCGCTTTCATCTTCGGTGCGGCGGGATATTATCTTCTGGAGGTGCTCTGGCGGGGATACAGCCATTGGTCAATGGCCGCCGCTGGCGGAATTTCGCTTATGGTTCTGCTGAAAGTTTTCAAAAGGCTTAAAAACGCTCCACATTATTTCAAAGCGATAATCGGCGGCGGAATAATAACCGGAATCGAACTTCTTTTCGGAATAGTTTTCAACCTTCTGCTCGGGATGTCCGTCTGGGATTATTCCGCCGTTCCGGGGAATATCCTCGGGCAGATATGTCCGGTTTACAGCATCATCTGGTGCGGAATAAGCTTTATCATTTCGGTTTTTGAAAAAATGCTTTCCGCCGGGAAAATTTTTCCGAAAAAAGCTCTGCCATAATTTTTCCGGAATATAAACCGGACTTCGGTCAAAAATAATGCCGAGGTGAAAAAAAGATGAGCAATAATAATGAGAAACTTAAAAGCAAGGGCGGACCGGCGTTTGAAAACGACGGAAAACGCGTTAAACCCTTCGGAACTTTTAACCCCATGCAGCAGGAACGTATTCTCACTCACATGAATACCATTGGTTCCAAAAAAGAGGAGATGCGCCGATTCAGCGACCCTTCTTTCAATGCGGAATCCGGAATGACGGATACCCTTTGAAAAAAAGTTTCCGGCGGAGAAGAGGAGGAAGTTCTTCACCGCCTACATATTAACCCAAAGCCCCTTTCCGGAATAAAATGAATTACGGAGGGAGGAGATACATAATGCAAGGCTTTGAAAAAATGCCGTGCTGGTTCCTCGGAGCAAACGCACCGAGGGGATATTATTCAAAATTCGACCAGCTTTTTCAAAAATCGCCGGATGGAAGATGCTTTTTGCTGAAAGGCGGACCCGGAACGGGAAAATCGACCATGCTCAAAAAAATCGCGGAGGCTCTTTCGGAAAAGGGTCTTGAACCGGAACTGATTTTTTGCTCCGCGGATACGGAATCGCTGGATGCGGTGCTCAGTTCCGACGGAAATTTTTCCGCGGCGGATGCAACGCTTCCCCATGCGGCGGAACCGAAATATCCGGGAGTTTATGAAACAACGGTGGATCTGTGCTCCTGCTGGGATGAGGAAATACTCCGGCAGAATGGCGGAAAAATCGTTTCACTTTTCGATAAAAACCGCCGCCTGCATGAGGAGGCAAGAAGATACATTTCCGCCGCAGCATCGCTTCTTGATGAGGCGGCAAGGCTTGGGATGGATTCGGTTTTTCAGGAAAAGGTCGAAAAAACGGCGCTTCGGCTCTGCGCAAGGGAACTCGGAAGAAAAAGCCGCAGAAAGGGAACGGAAAAACAGCGCTTTTTAAGCGCAGTTACAGATAAAGGCGCTTTCTTTTTCAGCGGTACTCCGAAGATTCTCTGCGAAAGAATTTATCTTATCGACGACGACCCGGGCGCTGTTTCAAGGATATTCATGAGCACCGTCCGGAAATGCGCGCTGGAAAGCGGTTTTGATATAATAACCTGCCGCTGTCCGATTTTTCCTTCGGAAAAAATCGAGCATGTTTTTATTCCGGAACTGAAGCTCGGTTTCATGACAGCGAACCGAAGGCATAAATTCGAGGTGAAACCATACAGAATAATCCATTCCCGGCGATTCACCGACAGAAACCGTTTTGCAAAAAACAAAATCCGGATAAAATTTGCGCTCCGCTCTGCAAAAAACCTTATTGACGAAGCGGTCCTCTGCATGAAGGAAGCAAAAGCGGTGCATGATGAGCTGGAATCCTGCTATATTCCTGCGATGGATTTTTCGAAGGTTGAAGAGAAAACCGCAAAAATTCTTGATTTAATCTGAAAAATACGCCTGCATAAAAATGCAGGCGTATTTTTTTATTTAATTGCTTTTCCGGCAATGCGAAAAATATCGTCGCTTTTTCCAAGCACAACAACGTGGTCAGATTTTCGGAATTCATAATCCGGTCCCGGCATGGGCTGAAGATGTTCCTTGTGCTTAATTGCGATGATGTTTATGCGGTATTCATTCCGGATATTGAGTTCAAGAATATTTTTTCCTGCCCATTCCGGAAGAATAGGAATTTCATAAATCGAATATTCGCTTGTAAGTTCAATATAATCGAAAATGTTGTCAGAATTATAACGCATCGCAACGCTTTCCGCAATATCCCTTTCCGGATAAATAACTTCGTTCGCGCCGATTTTCTTAAGAAATTCCGCCTGGATATCCCTTTTTGCTTTTGCAACAACGTGGCGTGCACCCATTTTTTTAACAAGGGAAGTGGTAACAAGGGAAGACTGAAAATCATCACAGATTGTAACGAAACAAACATCAAACTGGTTTACCCCAAGGGAACGGATAACCGCTTCATCGGTGCAATCGCCAATCTGCGCATCGGTAAAAGTGTTGGAATATTTTTCAACAAGCGCTTCGTCCTTATCAATTACCATAACTTCGTTTCCAAGTTGTTGAAGTTTGTGGGCAAGATGTCTTCCAAATCTTCCAAGACCGAGAACAAGAATAGATTTCATTTTATTTTCTCCTTAACCAATCAAAATATTTTCAACAGGGCGTTCCGTAAAAATGGGCGTTTGTTTTTCCGCAAGAACAAGAACAAGCGAAAGCCCGCCGATTCTTCCGAAGAACATAAGCAAAATCAAAAGCAATTTTGAAAAAACGGTAAGTTCCGCCGTTATTCCAACGGAAAGCCCAACTGTTCCGACAGCGGAAACGGTTTCATAAAGCATATCGGAAAGAGAAAAAGGTTCAATAATTGTCATTATTGCACAGGAAAGAATAATGGCGCAAAGATAAATTGTGGAGATGGAAGTTGCTTGATGAACAACGTTTTCGGCAATGCGTTTTTTAAAAATAGTGACATTTTTAATGTTTCTTGCGGAAGCGATGGAGCTAAGTATTACAACAAGAATGGTAGTTGTTTTAACTCCGCCGGCGGTCGAAGCAGGGCTTCCGCCGATGAACATAAAAACGGAAGTAAAAAGCTTCCCTGCTTCGCTGAGCTCGTTTTGCGGAACGGTGCAAAAACCCGCGGTTCTTGTTGTTGTGGATTGGAACATTGCCGCAAGAATTTTTTCCGGAACGGACATTTCAGAAAAAGAAGCGTTCCATTCTGAAATGAGGAAAAAAACAAAACCGAATGAGAGAAGAATTGTGCTCGATAGAACAGCAAGTTTGCTGTGAAGACAATAGTTTCTGAAATTAAAACGGTGTTTTTCAAAATCGTCCCAAACAAGAAAACCTATTCCACCGGTTATAATCAGAGACATAAGAGTAAGGTTAACAAGCCAATCGCCGGAATATGATGAAAAAGAAGTTTCGGAACTGAATTGGCTCATAAGGTCAAAACCCGCATTGCAAAAAGCGGAAACCGAATGGAAAACCGAATAAAAAAGTCCTTCTCCGAAGGGCATTTCGCGGCAAAACCGAAAAGAAAGAACAAGCGCGCCCAATCCTTCGATAAGAAAAGTTCCAAAAATAATTTTTTTCATCATGGAAACAACGCCGTGATATCTCATGTTTCCGGAAATCTGAACAAGGATTTTTCTTTCTCCGAGAGAAATTTTTTTCTTCAAAAAAACCGAAAAAATGGTGAAAAT
>JAFQBT010000141.1 GCA_017399625.1 Oscillospiraceae bacterium | reverse complement strand
CACTGTTGGTAAAAACAGTGACCTTCATTCCAAACGTCAGGTTTATGCTTTCGTAACCAAGGAAGCAGTAGCAAAGAAACTCTTTGACGAGATCGCACCTAAATACGCCGAAAGAAACGGCGGTTACACCAGAATCATCAAGATTGGTCCTCGCCGCGGCGACGCAGCAGAGATGGCAATCATCGAACTCGTGTAATTTACAGAGCATAATTCTTAAGAAATGCCTCCGGAGAGATCCGGAGGTATTTTTTTGGTTTTGTTACCGAATATGACAAAAATTTCAAAGGCTTGTCTGTATTATATATGCAGACAGGTCTTTTTTTATTTGGAGGTGAAAAAATGCCGGTTGAGATAGATATTGATGAAAAAAGCGTTACTGCCTATATTTCCGGCGAAATCGACCATCATAATGCGGTGAATCTGCGGAATGAAATTGATGAGGCGGTGGAAAATTCATACCCGGAACTGCTGATTCTTGATTTCGGCGGGGTGACTTTTATGGATTCTTCAGGAATCGGGCTTGTTATGGGGAGATTCAAATTGATGAAAAACCTTTCCGGAAGGGTGATGATCGAAAACGCTCCGGCGATGATAAAAAAAGTTATGCGGATGGCGGGAATTGAAAAGCTGCTTTCTGCGGAAAATAAAAGGGAGGCTTCGCTTTTATGAAACCCGTCAACGAGATGAAACTTATTTTTGAAAGCCGCTCCTGCAACGAAAGCTTTGCCAGAAGCGCTGTGGCGGCTTTTGTGGCGGTTCTTGACCCGAATTTTGAAGAGATATCGGATATCAAAACCGCCGTTTCGGAGGCTGTGACAAACTGCATAGTACACGGTTATAAAAACGACATCGGCAAAATTTACATACACGCAAAAATCTTCGAGGGAGCGCTGGTGAGAATCAGCATCCGTGATAGGGGCTGCGGGATTCGGGATATCCGAAAGGCCATGGAGCCGCTTTATACAACCTGCGAAACAGGCGAAAGGGCGGGTCTTGGTTTTTCGATTATGGAATCCTTTATGGATAAGCTGAAGGTCAGCTCGAAACCCGGAAAAGGTACCGGAGTTACCCTTGAAAAAACCATCGTGTCGAAAGGAAAATAAAATGGCGGTAACTAAAATTACCGACAGCATTGCCGACAGAGAAATACTTATAACAGAAAATCTTGGATTGGTGCATTCCTGTGCTCACCGTTTTACCGGAAGGGGAATTGAATATGAGGACCTTTTTCAGGCGGGATGCATGGGTCTTGTCAAGGCGTTTGACGCATTTGATACCGAAAGGGGAGTGCGCTTTTCGACCTATGCCGTGCCGGTTATTCTTGGAGAGATGCGAAGGCTTTTCCGGGACGGAGGCACGGTTAAAATCGGAAGAAGCCTTAAGGAGCTGTCGCTTAAGGCAACAAAGGAAAGAGAAAACTTCGTGCTCAGAAACGGCAGGGAACCGGTTGTTTCGGAGCTTGCAGAGATCCTTTCGGTGAGTGAGGAGGATGTTACGGAAGCGCTCTGCGCCGCTTCGCCGGTGGTTTCGCTGACAATCGGAGAAGATGATGGCGGGGGACAGACGGATATTCCGGTGGAATCGCCGGAAAATGAGATCACGGAGCGGCTTTCGGTTATAAAAGCGGTTTCGGATCTTGACGAAAAGGACAGGATGCTTATAAAACTGCGGTACTATGAAAACCGAACTCAGACTCAGACCGCGCAGATGCTCGGAATGACCCAGGTTCAGGTTTCGAGAAGAGAGAAAAAGATACTCGAGATGCTCAGAAAGGAGCTTACGGGCTGATGAAATAAGTTTTGAGCATGGGCTTGCTTTGCTGCAAGGCAACCGGAGATTGATGATGCTCAAAAAAGCTGACTGTGTTTTTTGAGCACGGAGAATTTGTTTTAAGAAAAATGGAGCGCCGGATTCGGTGCTCTTTTTTTGTTTTGACTGAGATTGCCTTTTGCGAATCTTTTCCTCGACCGGAGGATTTTTTTTGCGTTTTTCGCTTTGAAAAGGGCCGGAGATATGTTGAAAAATGGGTAAAATCTGATAAAATAAATATATCAAAAAAATTTCAAAAATTTGCAAAAAAATATAAAAAAACTATTGACAAGCAGTGATTTATGCGTTATAATAATCAAGCTGTTGAAAATCACATATGAGCCATTAGCTCAGCTGGCAGAGCACTTGACTTTTAATCAAGGTGCCCGGGGTTCGAATCCCCGATGGCTCACCACGAAAAAACCGCTTAACAATGCAAATTGTTGAGCGGATTTTTTTATGTCCGCTTTGGGTTTTTAGCGGGTTTTCTAACACTTTTCTAACACCCATTTTTCAGGTTCCGAAAAGGCTTCCAGAGAGCTCTTCCGACATTCTTTTTTTAATACCTACGTCGAGATGTCCGTAAATATTTGCGGTCATTGCGATTGTTGAATGTCCGAGATATTCCTGGACCTCTTTAAGCGATCTGCCGGAGTTCAAGAAAATACTTGCACAACTATGACGCAACTCATGAAAACGAATATGCGGAAGATTATTATCTTCAAGAAGTTTTGAAAAGTGTCTCGAAACATAGTTTGGAGAATATTTTGAACCATTTGGCCATTTGAAAACATAATCATTTTCAATATATTTACCACCGAACAGTCTTCGGTTATCTTCTTCCTGCTCTTTTAATTGTTGGAATATTGAAAGGGCATCTTCCGTTAAAGGAAAGGAACGATAACTGGAGGCTGTTTTTGTTTTATCCTTCTCAACAACAGTAACAACACTCGCAACAGTATGTTTTATGGTGAGTAGCTTATTTATAAAATCAATACTATCCCACTTAATTCCGAGAACTTCACTTCTGCGTAAACCATAGAGAGAGGTAATTTTGATGAGAGGGAAAAGTTCATCGTTTGCAGCGGCTTTAAAAAGAGTATGAATCTGATCAATCGTATAGAACGATGAATTAAATCTCTCGTTTTTTGGAAGGTCAACAAGCTCACAAGGGTTGTTTTGGATTACTTTGTTCTTTATTGCAAGATTTAGTGTTTGATGAATTATATTCCGGTGAAGTCTTAATGATCTTGCAGAAAGTCCACCGTTACCATCCAATCTTCCGTGCCTCTTTTTATAGTCAAAATATTTTTGCAGATCTTCTACATCCAGTTTTTGAAGCTTTATTTGATGTTCCTCAAAATAGGGGATAATATGGGATTCTGCGAGCAACTCATATCCTTGGTATGTAACCTCATCGACTGATTCTTTTTTATATTCAAGCCAGTTTTTAATGTATGACGAAAAAAGAATATCAGTATGGGGACAAAGAGCTTCGCTTTCAAATTTGAATAGTATTTCACGAAGTGCTTGTTCTGCTTTCTTTTTATTGTTTTTCACAGGCAGATCCGTTGAAACCCACTTTTGTTTGCGCTTTCCGTATTCATAAAAATTGATAACGACATAGTATTTGTCGTTTTTTGTCTGAAGACTACCAGTCATAGCTTCTCCTTTCCAATTTTTATAATCAATCATTCAGATATTAGGGATACGCGCGGATTCAAAAAAGTCCTCAACACATATTTTGGGGACAAGAATTCTATGTCCGACTTTTCTATATCCAATGGCACCTTCTTTTAAAAGTTTATATGCATAATTAATTGATACGCCAAGAAGTTTTGCCATTTCACGGACAGTGATGACATCTGGACAATCTTTGAGCATGGTAAATCTCCTTTCTACGTAATGAATATTTTATTTAATTTCTTTAGTTTCTGCAAATGTGCAATTTGTATTTTATAAACGGAAACGCAATCGGAAATAAACCTCCAGAAGCTCTTTTAGACCATTTATTATTTGTAAGCAACATTTGCTTCTGTGCTTCAAAAAAGTCTTCAAGGTTACGCAAGACGGCTGTAAGCGTGTTTCGCAAAGATGTTTTAGACAAAGTAAAACATTATTGCTATAAGTAAAGACCAAACACCGAATAATAGAAAAAGAATGGAGGGCTTTTAATAAGAGCTCTTAATTTATTTCGGTGTTTGGTCTTATTATTGTTTTATTTGTTAAACCAATTTGTCCTCGACACCCCGGTTTAGGGAAATCATCAAACGGCTAAAATCAGCTCCACGGGAATCACACCCCCGGCAGGTTCTCTGCCGGCTGCCCTCATTGCCTGCGACGCTTCTAACGCTCGGACTGTGACTGGACAGGAGTTTCATTATCTGTGTAAGATGAATGTGTTTT
>JAFQBT010000140.1 GCA_017399625.1 Oscillospiraceae bacterium | reverse complement strand
GCATTGCTCGAAGCCATGGGCTATGAAATAAAAGTTCTTGATTTAATTCACATGGAAAAAAGTCATTGTTTCAATCCATTCAGATATATTAAAAACGATAATGATGTTCAGAAGATGGTAACAAGCCTTTTTAAAGCAACTTCCCCAAAGGGAAGTCAAAGCAGCGAACCTTTTTGGGATATTGCAGCTATGATGCTTCTTTCTGCTTTGATTTATCTGCTTTTTTATGAAGCACCAGAAGAAGAACAGAACTTCGGAATGGTTATGGAGCTATTACAAACTGCTGAGATTCACGAAGATGATGACGGTTTCGAATCGCCTCTTGATATTTTGTTCCGCAGAATTGAAATTGAAAAATCAGAGCATATAGCTGTTAAGTATTACAACATGTACAAGAAAAGTGCAGGCAAAACCGCAAAGTCAATTCTAATAACTCTTGCTTCAAGGCTTGAAAAATTCAATATTCCTTCTGTAGCTTCTCTTACTGCTACAGATGAATTTGATCTCGAAACAATCGGTGAAAAGAAAACCGCTATATTTGCGATAATCCCCGACCATGATACAAGTTTCAACTTTCTTGTAAGCCTATTGTACAATTCCACTTTTGATACGCTCATTACTCTTGCCGACCACAAATATAAAGGTGAACTCCCTCTCCCCGTTCATTTTCTTATGGATGAATTTGCGAATGTCTCTTTACCTGAAGGTTTTGAAAAACTTCTTGCAACCATCCGTTCAAGAAACATTTCTGTTTCTATCATTATCCAAAATATATCCCAACTTAAATCTTTATATAAAGATGATTGGGAATCAATTCTTGGTAACTGTGATGAATTTCTTTATCTTGGAGGAAACGAAACGAGCACCCATAAACTAATATCTGAATCTTATTTAGGTAAGGAAACTATTGATACTAACACTTTTGGTAAATCCACAGGACACGGCGGTAATTACAGCACTAACTATCAAAAATCCGGACGAGAACTTCTCGATGCTTCCGAAGTTCGTATGTTGAATAACAACAAATGCTTACTTTTTATAAGAGGCGAACCTCCAATTATGGATGATAAATATGATATTTTCAAACACCCAAATATTTCTTACACCCCACATGGTGGAGGAAAAGCCTTTGAGCACGGAAAAACAGATTTATCCATTGGTTCGGTTCAAATGATAGATATTGATCCGATTTGGATTCCATACAGAAAATTTGATGAAACTTTCGACCTCGTTCCGGACGAAGAAGCTTATTATTTTAATGAAAAAGGAGAATCAGAAAATGAAGAAAAACAGTACAGCTAAACATTTCAAAATCTTTTGCGCTCTTGTTTTAGCTTTGAGCATGATGCTGAGCACGGCGAGCATTGCTTATGCAACCGGCGGCGATCCGCTTACCGTAATCAACAATCTTTCGACATTCATCTTCGGGCTTATCCGCGCCGTGGGTATTATCCTTCTCGGCTGGGGTATTGTTCAGGTCGGTCTTTCTCTCCAAAGCCATGACCCATCTCAGAGATCCAACGGGTTTCTTACACTTGCCGGCGGTATTGTAATCACTTTTGCAAAAGAGATTCTTGACCTTATCGTCGGTTAAATCCTCTTACCTTTGAATTAGGAAGGAGGATGATTTATGTCAGATAACTGGGTAGTTCAGAATCTGCAGAATGCACTCGATACTTGGAACGAGAAACTTGCAGAGATTTGGACGCTCATCACAATGTCACCGGAAAACTTCAAAGGCGGAACAATATGGAGCGT
>JAFQBT010000016.1 GCA_017399625.1 Oscillospiraceae bacterium | reverse complement strand
TCGGAACACCGCTTTGCGGTATTCCTCAGCCGTTCGCTTGCCGCTCCTCTTCCCCAAAAAATCTTTTGGATTTTTCGGGGACCCCATATTTCCCCTTCATAAGGGGACTAAAACGCTCCACCAAAAGAACAGCGGTTCCGATTCCCGACCGCCATCGTTCAGGCCGACGGCGGTTTTCATTCTCCATCTGCCGCCCGGTTGTTTTCGGCTGAATTTAACGGGATGGGATTACAATCCCTCCGTCACCTTCGGTGACACCTCCCTTTGCACAAGGGAGGCATTTGTTACGGTGGGTGTCATCATGATTACCGTAGGGGCGGATATCATCCGCCCGTTTTTTAATGGGACAGAGTTTGCCCCTCATCCGTCAAAACCTTCGGTTTTGCCACCTTCCCCCAAGGGAAGGCTATGTTTCCCTTTGGCAAGGGAGGCTTTTGTTTTCCGGGGAAATCATTCAAAATTCTCCATGACGGTTTTGACTCTTTCATAAAGCTCTTCCGGCTGATATCCCCGGGCTTCCACCGTGATGCTTATGCCGTCAACCACGATATAGCCCTCAACGCCGTTGAGTCCCTGGCCGGTTTTATTTCTTTTTACAAAAATGACGTAATCGATTCCGTTGGGGTTCGTGAATGTTTCGAGCTCGCCGTTTTTATGCAGGCGGTTTTCTTTCAGGAAATCCCTTCCCGCAAGAGTTGTTTCATCTATGGCGGTTTCGATGCGGTATGTTGTTGTGATTTCGGTTATTCTTCCGAGATGTCCGTTGGTTGTTCCCTTTATTGTTATATCGCAGACTTTTCCCTCCGGATCGCTCCAGGGTCTTACCCAATATTTTCCTTGGTAGCTTTTTCCCTCTGATCTGATGCTGAAATAGCTCGGATTCGGGAGGTATTTATTTTTCGGAAGTTCGAACCCGAGATATTCCTCAACCTGCTCCATTCTCCAGAAAGCTTTTCCCAAAGCAAAAAGATCCTTCCAGTTTTTTGCGTCCTCCCGGATTTCTTCGGAAAGGGAATAATAGGAAACAAATTCCCGGCTTTTAACTTCCCATTTTTCCTCTTCGCTGTTATATTCGGTTTCAAGGCGAAGGGTTTCCGCCACAACCGGCACCGCAACAATAAGAGCAAGCGCCGCCGCAACGGCAGTCCAGCGGAGTTTTTTGAAAGAAAGGATTTTTCCCTTTTTCTTCGGGGTTTCCATTGCGGAAAAAATCATATCATCATCAATGTTGTTCATCATTTCAAGGGCGTTTTTGCTCATACAATGTCCTCCTTTTCAAGCTTTTTTCGAAAATCGTTCCGCATCCGGAAAAGAACGGATTTAACTTTGCTTTCGGTCATGCCGTAATCCTTTGCTATTTCGGAAACGGAAAAGAGATACCAGTATCGGCGGATGAAGATGTTCCGCTTTTCCGCCGGCTGTTTCCGAAGGAAATCCTCCAGCGCATCTCTGAAAACAATCTCATCAATACAGTTTTTCGCTTCGTCTTCCGCTGAAACACATTCTTCCAGTTCCGAAAGGGCAATTTCGGCATTTCCGTTTCCGCGTTTTTCTGCGGAACGATATTTGAGGCGGTTGAGGGCAATGTTCCTTACCGTTTTGCAAAGCCATGCCCCCGGATTTTCCGGAAAATCCGAATTCCAGAGCGCAAGCAGGGCATCGTTAAGACATTCCTCGGCGTCCTCATCGTTATGAAGGATATTTTTTGCAATTGTTCGGCAAAGTTTTCCGTATTTTTCCGAAAGCTCCTCAAGAATTTTTTCCTTTTCCAGAATAACGCACCTCCTTTTTGCTTTTTCCAAAAGGCCTTTCACCCTATATGACAAATTATAACGCAGTTCGGTTGCATTGAAAACAAAAAAATCCCGCGGAATTTTAAAAAAGCCCCCTTGTTAAAGGGGGCTGGCATTTTTAATCGCCTGCGATTAAAAATGACTGGGGGATTCTTTTCAAGTTGAAAGTTGAAAGTTAAAAATTGAAAATGCAGGGGCGGATATCATCCGCCCGTTTTTTAATGGGACAGGGTTTGCCCCTCATCCGTCAAAACCTTTGGTTTTACCACCTTCCCCTAAGGGAAGGCTATGTTTCCCTTGAGGCAAGGGAGGCATTGCCCTCCGGGAAGGCTTGCATTTATTCAAAAAGTTCGAGTTTGCGGATAAGATTTTCGCGCGCTTCCCATACGTTTTTTCCCCAGGCGGAAACACTTATAAATGTCCGGTCAATAACAAGAACCCCGGAGGAACCGATAACGCCGCCGCTGTTTACAACGTCGGTGATAAAACATTCGTATCCCGCGGCGGTAACGTATTTTTCCGGTTCGCTGGAGCGCTGGCCGTTTTCGTTTTTATAAAAATACATACCGCCGTCACCGGAAGCTTTATCCGTTGTGAAAATATACGTTACACTGCCGCCGTTCCATGTGATAAATCTGCAAATAACGCTTTCGATTTCTCCGGCTTCGTTTGCCATAACGTGAACGCCGTATCTGTGTTCGGTTTCGCTTCCGTCCGCGCCGATGTAATGAGTTGTTGTTGCAACAAGCGCCCGGTTCTTCGGGAAATTGATTCCGACAAATTCCTCCGCTTCCTTCATGGTGTTGAAATGGAAAGTGTTGATTTCTCCGGTTATGCTTTCGCGGAGCTCTTCCGAAAGCTCACTTTCTTTAATTTTTGCGTCGGTGGAAAAGTCATAGGACTCTGCGGCATCATTGTAGAAAAAATCAACTCCGAGAACCTCCGCCGCAACCGGCACCGCAAGAAGCAGAGCGATTGCCGCCGCAAGAACGGTCCATTTAAGCTTTTTTACCGGGCGGTATTTTCTTTTCGGTTCTTCAAAAGCACCGAGGATAAGATCATCGTTTATGTTTTCCATTGCCTCATGGAATTTTTCGTTGTTCATCAAAAAAAGCCCTCCTTTTCAAGTTTGTTTTTAAGCTCTTTTCTCATCCTGAAAAGAATGGATTTTACCTTTGCTTCGGTCATACCGTAACTTTCCGCAATTTCGGAAACGGAGAACATATACCAATACCGGCGGATAAAGATATTCCGCTTTTCCTCCGGGTTTGAATAGAGGAATTTTTCGATGGCGGCGGTTATCTCCCTGCTTTCGATTTCCTTTTCAACGCTTCCTTTTTCCGGGATGCATTCATCAAATTCGGAAAGGGCAATTTCCGCTTCGCCGCCGCCCCTTTTTTGAGCAAGTTTTTTACGAAGGCGGCTCATGGCGATGTTGCGGGTTATTCTTCCGGCAAAGGCTTTTAAATTTTCAGGTGAGTTCGGAGGGATAAGGTTCCAGACGGCAAGAAAGGCATCGTTCACGCATTCCTTTGCGTCCTCGGCATCCCGGAGAATATTTCCGGCAACGGTTCGGCAATATGCGCCGAACTTATTTTCGCAGGCAGAAAGGGCTTCCTCGCTTCGGCTTTGGAAAAGTTCGATTATGTTTTTATCTTCCATCCGTTTCCCTCCTTTTTATTATTCTTGAAAAAGCCTTTTCAACTTTAAAGTAGCTTTTTTTCGCAATTGGTTGCGCGGAAATAATAAAAATTCCGCAGTTTTTAAAAAAGCCCCCTTGTTAAAGGGGGCTGGCACGCCTTTAAGAACAGGTGCGTGACTGGGGGATTCTGTATGGGTTACCGGATGAAATTAAAACCTCCTCGGAGGAGG
>JAFQBT010000139.1 GCA_017399625.1 Oscillospiraceae bacterium | reverse complement strand
GTTTTTGGCTTTGCCAAAACCGGGGGGATTCTGTTGAAATTACCGGCTGAATCTAACTGGATGGGATTAACACCCTTCCGTCGCCTTCGGCGACACCTTCCCTCCGGGAAGGCTGATTACCTCGGCGGAAGGCGACGGTAGAATCCCTCCGTCATTTCCTTCGGAAATGCCACCTCCCTTTAGGCAAGGGAGGCTATTAAAAAAAGAGCACGGCTTTGGCCGTGCTCTTTTTAATTATTCAGCTTTTATTGCCGCTTTCCGGAAAAATCAGTTTTTTCTGGATTTGCTGGAAGCATATGCTGCGCCGGCAAGAACTGCGATTGCTGCAAGAGCGGAAACGAAGGGAGCACCGGTGGAGGGGTTCTCGTCGTCTTCTCTGTCAGAAGGATCTCTGAGTTTCGGGATAAGTCTATCCTGATGCTCGCCGCAGATTCTGCAGTAACGGCGCATTACGCCTTCGCGTTCATAGGTTGCGGGAACAACAACGTTCCATTCGCCCCAATCATGACCGAGAGCATCTTCGGTTTCGACAGTGAAGGTTTCGCCGCAGTGTTCGCACTGATAAGTTTCAGTTCCGGGGTTTACGCAATCGGGTTCAGTCTTATCAACAAGTACCCAGCTGTGATCAAGTTTTTCGAGCTCAACTCTGAAAGATTCGCCGCAGCCGTTTGCGCATTCATAGATTTCATAACCGGCTTCGGTGCAGGTGGGTTCAACTCTTTCAACAAGTTTCCAATCGTGTCCAAGAGCAGGAACAACGGTGGTTACTCTGCTGAGTTCGCATCCGCAAACTTCGCAGTAAACAACGGTATCATAAGAACCTTCGTTTTCGCAATCTGCTGCAACAACGTTTTCAGTAACGGGGTCTGCAGGAGTGTGTCCAAGAGCGGGGATGATAACAGTTTCAACGCTGAGAACAGTTCCGCATTCAGTGCAGTAAGTTACGAGTTTGTAAGAACCTTCGTTTACGCAATCAGGCTCAACGCGGTCTTCAATTCTGGTTGCAGTGGTGTGAACGTGAACAGGCTGTTTATCGTCGAAGAGTTTAACTCTGAGAGTGAGCTCAGTTACTTCTGCGCCAATGGTAAGAGTGTAACCTTTTGCAGAAAGGTCTTTGCTTGCTGCGCGGGTTCCGGAAATTTCGTAATAACCGGTAGTTTCGTTATAAAGGTTGCCGAGTTTCTTTGCAGGTCCGTTGATTTCGAGTTTTTCAAGTGCTTCACCGAGTGCAACAGCGATGAGGTGATATACATTCTCGAGTTTATCAGCGTTGCTGGTGGAAGTATATCCGACTTTTTCGCACATTGCATCGAATCTGTTCGGAACGTTCATAACTTTGAGAGCGGTGATGAGCTCTGCAGCGGTGAGGTTATCGATGAGATCTTTAAGAGCTTCATCGTCGCCGATTGCTGCAACATATTTGTTATCGTTAAGTCCATAGCTGAGAGCAACTGCAAGAACTTCGAGATATTCATCATTGGTGAAGGTCATTGCGTTTGCGCTGTTCTGGTCTTTGGTAACGTCGAGTACAACAACAAGGGAGCCTTCGCCGGAAACGGTGAGGTGTTTGTTGGAGTAGGAAGGTCTGTTGATAAGAACTTCTGCATCGGTTTCGTCAGCAACTACCATATCGGAAAGACCGCCTGCAAGGTTTGCAGCATAATCTTTCTTGCTGCCTTCGATTCTGAGACCGACGGTGAAGGTTCTTTCTTTGTCAGCATTGGGAGCAATGCCAACGGTGAGATAATCGCCGGTAGCGATGTGGTCAACAGTTACGCTCCAGGGAGCAACTGCTGCATCGAAGCTGATGAATTCTTCGTCAGCACGAACTGCTTCTTCAATTGCAGCAAAGTCGATCATTTTGTCGATGATGCCGTTGATGAAGCCGTTGAGGTCGTTAAGATCAACCCAGGAAAGAGCAGTGTTGATAAGTGCTTCTTTGCGGTTGGTGCTGTCATAAAGACCAATGATATCGGTTACGGTGATGTTATAAATGTTGTAGCCGTCTGCAGTAAGGGAAGCGGAAGTGAAGTAGTTGAGAACAAGGTCAACTGCAACGTCTGCTGCAACCATTGTTGCTGCTTCGGTATAGCTTGCAACGTCTTTGTCGAAGATATCAGTATCGACGTTGAAGATTACTTTTTCGCCGTTTGCAGATCTTGCATAGGTCATGAAGTTCTGTGCCTGTGCTTCGCCGTTGCTGATGGTATAAAGGATGTTGCGAACGGTGCCGTCTTCAACTTCGTAACCGGAGGGGATATATGCAGTTACGTCTGCAGTATAGTTACCGCCTACGATGGTGAGGTTGCCGGAAAGTTCGCCGTTTACTCCGCCGCAATTGAAGGTATCGAGGCTGGAATCGAAGATAAGGGTTTTGCCGTTAGCGGTGATGTTGCCGTTAATGGTGTGACCGTTAAGGTCGATGATGGTTGCATCGTTGAATACAAGGTTTCCGTCAACGTCATCGAGGAGGATGATTGCTGCTTCGCCTGCGATGCTTGCTGCTCTTGCAGGAAGGTTGTCAGTGAAGTCGAATTTCTTGAGGTAATCGACTTTGCTTTCAACGGGGTGACGAACATCGAGAAGAGCTGCTTCAAAATCTTTATCGGTGTTGCCGAGTTTTGCGGAAACTGCGCCGTAAACAACAGCATCATCGTATTTGTATTCTTTTACCATGTTGAGGTAAAGCTCATAAGCGGAAACATCAATTCCGAGGAGGTTGATAAGACCGTTGATAGCTTTCTGGCTCTTTGCGGTAACAGAAATGTCAACATTTTCGTTGTCATCTTCGGGGTTGACAACAAGACCTTCGTTGTTAAGAGCGCGTTTCATAAGCTGATAATAATCTTCTGCGCCGGTAAGGTCTTTTTCAATTCCGAGTTTTGCAAGGGTGTTGGTAAAGGTTTCGGTATCAGCATCGCTGTTCTTTACGATTTCAACATAGTCCCAGAGGAACTGGAATGCAACTTCGGAGTTGAGTTCGTTCATGGTATATTTGTCAACATTGTCGGTTGCGAGAAGTGCTGCAAGATATACTTCATAAACTTTTTCGGGAAGGGTTACTTCAACATCCATAACGCCGTTATTGGAATTGAAGCTCATGTAGGACTGAACTTTTTCAAGGCCGTTTGCAACGGTTGCCATCTGGGAAGGAACGGTTTCAAGATAAAGGGTGAAATCAAGTCCTTCGAATGCAAGATCGTCTGCATCGTTACCGAGGTCCATCTTTGCGTGAACAAATTCGCCTTTGCCGTTTTTGCCAAGACCGATAAGGGTGTGGTCGCCGAAGCTGTTGTCGTTAAGAACAGCGTTGATAAGGGTCTGTACGCAGATTTCAAGGCTGCTGTCTTCGCCGAGATAGAGGAATGCTTCGCCGTTAAGAGCAATGTAGCTGTAACCGGAGTTTACCATATCCATTGCAAAGCCCATAACGCCGTTTTTGTTTCCATCAACTCTTGCACAAACACCAACGGTTTTGCCGTTTTCTTTAACAAGCCATTTTTCAAGGGTGGAATCAGCGATGTTGTCTTCAGCATCGTTTGCTGCAACTCTTGCAACGGTGTAAACGCCTTCAACAAAGAGTCTGTCGAGCTGTTCGGTGGTGAAGGTGTAGGAATCGCTTACGATATCTGCAACACCGTCGATGGTGTATTTATAGGTCCAGCCGGTTTCGGGATGTTTGGGAAGATCGATTTCAAGATCGCCGATGGTAACGATCTGGTCATCTTCGCCTTCGATTACTACGGTATATTCTTTATAGGAATAAGTATAGTAAACGTTGACCTGTCCGTCGAGTTCGGAACCAACGAGAGCGTCGAGTTCTTCGCTTACTTCGAGATCATAATATTTTTCGTTTGCGCCGAGGAGTTTTTCAACTTCAGCTTCAACGTTTGCTTTGAGTGCATCGATTACGCTCTGTTCAAGAACTGCGCCGCGATCCATGGTATCGGTGGTTACGGTTGCGTTACCAGCAGGGGTGCTGATGATAACCTGAACGTTAACCTGGCTTTCATCCATTGCGGTGAGCATTTCGGAAAGAACGTAAGGAGAACCGGATGCTTCGCATTCTGCAGTTCCTTCCATGTTGAGAGCTGCAACGAGTTTGCCGAGGTTTGCGCTGTCAACGTCGATTTTTGCGTTGGGTGCGCTGAGCATTTCGTTGTATTCTTTGAGTTTGCCTTCAACGTCGGAAATCTTGTCTGCATATTCGCCGTAACCTGCTGCAGTGCACATGATTCTGAGTGCTTCCTCTTTATCCATGAGGTTGCCCATGTACTCTACAAGAGAATCAATTTCTTTTTTGATTTCGCTGTAGTTGCGGTAGTAATATACAAGACCGTTGTTTTCATAGTTGGTAACCATGGTAAGGATTCTGAGCTGGTTGCCATCAAGGTTGTTTGCAATGATTGCGCTTACGATTGCTTTGAGTTCAGCACGGAGTGCAAGGTTCTCAGCATCGGTATCGGTTCCGTCGCCTTCAGTAAAGTCGGTAACATCGATAACACCGTTGAGTGCGCCGAGCTTGGTTTTGTCAAGCTGTGCAAGGGTGTCTTTCATGCCGAGGAGGCTATCCATTGCGGATTTCTGTCCTTCTGCTTCAGCTTTGAGAGCTTCTGCAAGATCAAGGATCTCCTGTGCTTTTGCCTGGCCGAAGTTGTCAAGAGCAAGGATATACTGAACTTTTACGGATTTTCCGTCCCATTCAGCGGTGTTTCCGGAGAAATTATTTTCAGTACCGGTTTCGCCGTAGGTATAGGGGATCCAGTCGATGCCTTCGTAGTCGGAAGCATAATCATTTGCAGTAAGGATTCCATCAACGAGAGTGAGGAGGCTTGCTGCATCTGCCGGGTCGGGTTTGCGGTAATTTACTGCAATATCATCGAAAAGAGCGCCGGAGGTGAGGATTGCTTTTGCAACATCATCGCCGAAGTTGTTTGCAACGATGGTATAAAGATCGCCGGCGTTGTAGGATTTACCTGCTTCGCGGGTGATAACGGTGTTGCCGAGAATTACAACAACCTGTCCCTGTGCATAAAGTTCGCCATCAACATAGTAGTCATATGCCTGTTCTGCGTTATAGTGTTTCGGGAGGGTGTATTTATAACCGTAAGGAACGGTCATATCATCGGTCCAGCCGAGATCGATAACGTAATCAACAGGGGAATAGGTTACTACGTATTCAACGTCTTCGGTAAGGGTTTCGGGAAGTTCGGAATATTCGGGAGCAAAGTTTGCTTCGGAATAAACTTCTGCCCAGCCTTCGAGAGCTGCGTTGATAACGGTCTGTGCCTCTGCTTCAATCTCTGCTTTGGTTGCGCCGTCGCTGAGAGTGATAACTTCGGTTACGGAACCTGCTTCAACAAGAAGTTTGCTGTCTGCTTTATCCTCAACAACGTTGAGGACAACTTTTACGGTAACATCGCTCATTGCCATGTTAACTTTGATAACAGCAGTATCAACAAGAAGCTGATCTTTTACTTCAACAGCAGTGAGTTCGCCGAGAGCAAGAACAAGTTCATCAAGCTCTGCGCCTGCAGCATTAACAACAGTGTTGTTTGCTGCGTACCATTCATCTTTGGAAACAGCATCAAGACCGGTGATAATGTTGTTGCAAACTCCGGCAAGGATTTTAAGCTGGTCCGCAACTTCTGCGTCTACCCATCCACCTGCAACAAAACCCGAGATTTTGTTTGCCATATCTTGAAGAGTTGCATTGATGACAGATAGATTGTCATAAAGAGCAACTACTTCCGCCTTCATATCTTTACCGTTGCTTACGATGTAAGCAGTTTCAGAAGCAGCATCATAAGCTTCGACCATGACGGAAAGATTAAGTTTGCCTTCGTTTGCCGTCATCTGTGCATCAAGAGCATTTACAGCTGCTTTGAGTTCATCATTAAAAGTAAGCGGACCAAGGGGGGTCGAAACGCCGTTTTTAGCAAGATCGACCAATTCGGGCATTGCCTGTTCGAGGATGTAAAGGTTACCATCCTGTGCTGCAACTGCTTCAGTGTTTGCAACGCCCTGTTTGAGAGCAGCAATTGCAGCGAGCATTTCTGCCTGGTTTTTTACAACCTTATGAAGTTCATAATGTACTTCAACGGAGAAAGCATTTTCATCATAAGTGTAGGTGCCTTCGCCATCGGTGAGAGCAACATCTTCAACAGAAGCCCCGTCAACAATGATATGAGCATCGGTTGCAATCCAGCCATCATTGGATGCAGCGACGATCTTTTTGTTTTCGTGGTCGACTGTTACCCAGCTGTCTTTTGCAGAATCATACTCGACGGTATAATCTGCGGAAAGATAGCCGGATTCAAGAAGTGCTTTTTCTGCTTCGGAAAGTTCATAGTTGTCTGCGACAACGGAACCTGCGGAAACAGCGTTCTCTGCCGCAAATGCAGTTACCATGAGTCCCGGAACGTTTGCGAATGCAAGCATTACAGCGAGGAACATAGCAAGGCAGCGCGACAGAATCGGTGTTCTTGTTTTCATCATATCTCCTCCTATGATTTACGTGCGCAAAGCGCACTTCATTTGTGATTGGAAAAGGGAAAATCCCGCAAGGGACAAAGACCCACTTTCCATCATAAATATTCATTGTTATTTTAGCACCATTCCCATTAAATTGCAATATAAATATAATAAATTATTAAATTAATTACGCAAAAAATCCCGGAAAATTTTTCCGGGATTTTTATCTTCACTTATTCATCATCGTCCATTTGCGGGACATATCCGTTTTTGAGCCGCTGTCTGTTCCAGAAGAACATTACCGCGCCGACAACAACGATTACGGAAACCATTACAACCGCAAGAATGCTCATGACCTGGCCAAGACCCATTCCCCAGGAAGAAGTCCTTCCTGTAATCTCGTATCTGATGGGTTCAATATATTCCATGTTTCCGTATTCAGCAAGCATGTTCTGAGGAACAATCGCTTCTTCGGAAGCTCCGGCAATATCCATTCCGATATAATATTCCGTTTTTTCCGTTACGGAACCAAGATAGAAATGGGCATAGCCTTCGTTATCAACAACGGCGCTCTGGACCTTGCTGACTTCCTTTCCATCCTGGAAAAGGGTTGCATTTCTTCTTGCGTAGCTTCCGCCGATACGGATCATTACTTCCGCATTGATTTCCGCCGGAGCAAGGAACCGGAGCACAAAGCAGGAGCTTGCCCCAAGCTTTTCGCAAAGTTCGGCAGAACCAGCTTCGAGAACATAGGCAAAGCTGTAATTTCCGGAAAGTTCCTCGACGTTGATATCTTTTCCGTTGATCACCCAAACTGAACCGTTTTCGGTGGTAATCGTTACAGTAACATCTTTTCCGGCAATCATTTCAATGAACCCAACATCAACCGTTTCCGTTCCCTGGAGGAAAATTTCAATATCGATATGTCTTTCCGAACCGTCGTCCGCCGTTCCGTGCTCTCTAATAATATCTTCGACCACACCAACGGATTCTTCCCAGCCTTTTTCGCCGCTGATACTTACTGAAACTTCCGGTTCAGAACTCTCAACGAATTCCCCTTCTGTAGTAACAGTTATTTCCGTCGTTGCCGAAACTGTAGAATCCTCGCCTTCAGTTACAGTAGTATTTTCTGCGGTAACTGTTCCGTCGCCGTTGTCCAAAATAACTCCGCCGGTGTTTTCTCCGGAAGGACTTCCTTCGCTTACAGGAGCACCGATTTCTTCTTCAAGTTCATCAATCGGAACGCTCTCTCCGTTGTAATAAACAGCGGCAAGGCTGTCGCAATTTCTGAAGCTGTGTTCACCCACATCTTCAATCGTATCCGGAAGAGTTATCGACGAAAGCTTTTTGCATTCATAGAACATTAATTCCGGAACAACTGTGATTTTCGCCTGAATATTTGCGCTTACAAGGTTTTTGCAGTAAGCAAAAGTTTTCATACCAATTTCTGTGACATTGGCAGGAACGGTAATTGTTGTAATTGATTCGCATCTGTAAAATGCCTTTTTCCCGATTTTTCGAAGGGAATCCGGAAGGCGAATCGAACTTATGCTGTAACAATCAGAAAAAGCGCTGTCGCCAATAGTTTCAACTCTGCTTCCAAAACCAAGCATTGTCATCCCCCTGCAGTTTGAAAAAGCATAGTCTCCTATTTTTGTTACAGAATTTGGGATTTTAACGGAAACAATGTTTTTGCAGCCGTAAAAAGCCGCTTTCCCAACAGAAGTAAGTCCTTCCGGAAGAGATAATTTCAAAATTTCGTTGCGAATCCCGTACCACGGAACAGATTTTTCATCCGAATAGTTGTTCATCTCTCCGGAACCGGAAATTGTAAGTGTTCCTGCGGAAAATTCCCAGGAAAGATTTGTTCCGCAGGTTCCGTTTGTAACCTTCGGTTTTTCTTCTTCAATTATCGGTTCTTCTGTAGGATTTTCGGTTGTATCATCTTCAATAATTTCTGTTTCGGTTTCTCCTTCCATGGCAAAAACAAATGGCGAAAAACCAAAACAAAGCGTCGCCGAAAGAAGCACCGCCAGAACCCGCGAAACATATTCAGTTTTTAAAATGTTTAACATAGCGGAATCTCCTTTTTCAAAGCTCGATTTCCTCAGATATCAAATCCTGCTTCAGTTCTTCTTTTTTAACAAGTTTAACTGCATAATCCTTTATCCACAAAAATCCGATTGCAATGGAAACAACTGACCAGAAATTTCCGGCAGGAAGTCCCATCAAAAATGGTGTTGTGTCTGCTCGGAAATAATTAAGAACAAAACGTGTTACTCCGTAAAGAATCAGATACCACGCATAAATTTTCCCGTGCTGTTTTTTTAAAATCCCCATTGTCATCAAAACGATCATCAGCACAAAAGCATTGATAAGTTCCGCTATCTGGCTTGGGAACAAAACCGTGCTTCCGTCCTCCAATGTGCGGAGAACTCTTCCTCCGCAGCATCCGTCCACAAAACATTGATATTTCATAATTGCAAGCATAATACATTCCGCCGGCGCGCAGAAATCCATAAGTTCGCCGTAAGGAATCTTCATCATTTTTGCAACATATCTGAACGCAATCGGAACAATAAATACCGCTCCGTAATATGAACGCCCGCCAAACCATGAAGCTTCAATAAAAAACCAGATATATGTTCCTATCGTTCCAGTAACGGTCAGCAAAACCGAAACCGGAACACTTTTCCAAAGTTTTATGCCATAGCGTTTCATAAGAATCGCTATCAAAACAAGCATCACGCCAGTTCCCATGGAAAGCACCAATATTGTTTTCAGGTTCATAAAAATCTCACCTCCATGGCTTTGCCGGTCCCCGGTTTCGGGGACCGGTCTCAATTCATATTATTCCGGGTTGCTGATAGTGATATCGGGAATATCAACTTCGAAAGAATGGCCGCCATAGGTAAGAACAAGCTTGGTTGCTTTCAAAGTTCCTGCCGCTGTCTTACTGTCACTACCGCCGCTTCGATATCCGTAATCGCCGACATATCTCATGCAAATTCCCTCTGCGGTCCAAATGAAACTTGATGTTGCTCCGCTATTACTATTACCCGAACCTCCGGTTGTATAGAGACGTACAGTTCCGTTATTACTTTCAACAAAGGTCAAAGTCGCGTCGGATGCACTTCCATAACCGGCAATGGCAATTTTAACATAAGGCGAAGTATAGTTTGTCGTCGTAATACCACAAGTAGTATTCTTTGACTCAACAAAATATACGGTTGTTGAATAGCCTGTTGCAGCCGCTGTAGAAGAGCTTGTACTTCCGGATTTAGCCTCTGTAATTTGAACGCTCGGAGTAATGGAATAAATTTGATAACTCGGAATACCCGTTACATTAACGCCCGCAGAACCATTGTTAAGTTCATATTCCACGCCGCCGATTACTGCAGTAAATGCTATATCAGTCGAATATTTTCCTGCGTAAGTAAGCTGAGGTGAAGGGCTCGGAGCAAAAGTTCCGTCGGTTCCCGTAAGGTTATAAGTTTCTTTGATTTGTCCAAGGCTTGTATTTGTATTGGTATATCCACCGTATTCCCTCATAGAACCGTTATGAGTTACAGTAAGAACAACATCCTTAATTATCGCAACATTGTTCTGGTCGCTTATTTTAACTTCAATTCCAGGTACGTTGTGGGTCGTCATAAATGCGCTTGTTGCATTTACATTTCCTCCGCTGGAAGTACCGCCAAGTTCATTAAGACCGCCGCCTTGACTAAAGTTTACGGTAATCCTTGTAACAACCTGTGCTTTGATTTCTGTCTCAAAATCATTTTCATCGAAAATAAGAGGAGCTTCTTCCGTATATTGAACGCCGTCTTCGGAGAACGCGCCGCTTACTTCAAGCCGCTCAAGTTTCCAAGTTCCGTCCTGACGTCCGTTGCTCTCGTTCGGAATTACAAAGTTAAATCTCGTCCAGGCCGTTCCGTCCTCAAAAGTTGACGATTCCGCAATGCTGCCCACAACAGTTTCACTTGTTCCGCCTGTGCTTGTAATAACCGCTTTAACTCTTGTACCCGCATCGGTAAGCGTTATGTTCATTGTTGCGTTGTTTCCCGGAGCCCACTGTACTGGAATCGTGTTCTGTCCATAATATTCAGGCGGGTTCGGGGACATAATTTCAAACACCGGAGATTCAGTCGCAACTGTAATATCGTTTCCCGCAATCTGAACACTCATGAACTGCCAGATACCGGGACCATCTGTTGCAAGTTCACCCTCATAATAAGGTGCGTTCCATTCAAGGTCCGTATCCATTGTTTCCCGGATATTACCCCTTTGCGCATAAATAAGTTTTGCGTTGGGAAGATTTTCTATCTCGTTTCCTGCGTCATCAACAACCTTTACTTTCATTCCGAGGAACTGCTGATTAAGCGGCATGGAAGTTCCTTCGTAAAGGAATTCGTGGGGGCTGGTTGTGTAAACAATTGCTTTCATACCAACTTTGATATCCGCAGTTTTCCAAAAAGATTCCGCAAGTTCAGTGTGTTCTCCGTCAAGAACAAGATATTTCATCGTATATTCTGCAGAAGAACGGAACACCGCAGTTCCTTCCCAAAGCTGAGTGCTTGAATCATAAGCAAAATCAACGTTTAAAGTACCGCCATCATAGTTGAATCTTCCCTGAACAGATCCCGGCATTTTGCTTACATCTTCGGTAACAAATTTAAGGGACATTTTTGCCGAATAATATCTGTCTGCGGTCATTACTTCGATATCATTAAAGTCGTCTTCACCTACATAGGTAAGACTCTGAAGAGCAAAACCTTCAACTGTTGCTTCCGGTTTATCCTCAAGTTCATATTCCTGTCCGTCAAGTTCAATGGATCTTAAAATATAGTTACCGGGAGCCGTGAAAGTATAGGTTGCCTCCCATTTTCCGTCTTTGTTTGCATCGCTGAAAATCATGGTTTCTTCTTTGGAACCTTGGGTTGAACCGATCTTTCTGATGAAGAAGCCTGTTACCGTTTCAGGTGCCGCGCCGTCGCCCTCAATTTCAGCAACAACCTTAACTGTGGCATCGCCGTTGCCGTATTCAAAGTTGGACTGTCCTTCAATTCTTGCTGTTACAATGCGGTATTGCTGTTCAAGTTTTTCGTTAGAAATCGGTTCAAGCAAAGTACTGCTTCCAAATTGAATATTAAGCTGTCCCTGAATACCTGCCGAAGCAAGAACCATATCATTGGTAAGGGTACCGCCGTCAAGATAAACAATTGCTGTAATTCTTGTTGCCCTGTTTTGTTCAAGAGTTGTTATTCCGTAAATTGTGTTGTTGTTGATATCGGTATAGCTTACATCGCTGCTTTTGAGAACAAGCGGAACTGTAACTCGTCCGTTTTCCTCAAAAATGTTTTCGGTGCCCATTTCCGCTGTTGCAAGAAGGCTTCCGTATTCATCAATAAAAGCAACTCTGAGGTTATCAAGAATCTGAAGACTCTGAACCTGGTCTTCCGGGTTATCCGCATAAAATACATAACAGCTGCCGGAACCTTGGGTTGTGGAACCGGTCGGAAGACTTTCGTTTTCACCCCATACTCGGTTTTCACCCTCATATCCAAGTACTGTTGTGATAACATTCATCTTTCTGCGAATAGTTTCGCCCTCTTCCATGATGAACTCCGTATTTGTTCCCTCAAAGAAAAGTGCCTCTTCCTGCGAAGTGGTTCCGTCTTCGTTTTCAACTGTTTTCGTTCCGTAGTAAACATCAAATGTCGTTTCGTTTCCTTCGGTATCTTTACCCGTTACAACATAAACGTCAACAGGGTTTCCTTCTCCGTCTTTTCCAACCGCTTCTTCTTCTCTTGTCTCTGTCAAAAGATTTCCTGCAAGAGTAAGAATGCTGTTATAACTGTTTGTCCTTACCCAAAGGTCAACTGCAAGCGCATAAGTATCCTGCGCTTTACCAACCGCAGCTCCCTGGAACTTACCGTCGTTCTCCTCTTCAACTGCTGCAACATCGTTTGTAAACTCGTTGTAGTTTCTGTCCGCAGTGGTTTTAATGTTTACCGTAATCGTTGCGCTCTGTTCACCAACTTCTTCTCTGTATGCGGTTGCAGAAACTTTAAGTCCTTTCACCTCAAGGTATCCGCCGGTACGCTGTTCATAACGAACAAGAATTCCGTTTGTGATTCTCGCTTCCTGAGTACCAAACATTAATTTCATAGCACTACTGACACCCATGGTATCAACTTTTTGTCCTGCAATGGTACATTGACCTACGTTTACAAGGTGATTAACAATGTCATTTAGTCCTGTTTCTTTCCATTGAAGATTTGTACCGGATTTTGAAATTTCCAAAAGCTTTTCGTGGTCGGAATAAATTGTGTTATAGTCTTTAACAAACTGTTCCCATCCCTGAATCGGGACACCGTCCTGCTGCAGCATTGCTTTTGTATCAAGGCTGAGCATCATCTCTGTCGTATATTCATTCTGTGTACCGACCAGATAACGGTATGCGTTTGCAAGGTCGGCCATTGCCTCAGCTTCTTTTTCATAGCAAAGAAGAAAATCGGCATACATCGCTTCAAGTTTTATTACATGGGCAATATCAACAGTCGGGTTTACAAGGTGAGGCAGCGCACCTTCGCCGACCGCAAATTTTGCTGTCATATAATAACCCATCATAGCCGCAAGCGAATCCATGTAGCCATCTTTATTTTTCAAAGCAACATAGTTATTTGCAGCTTCTGTATTTTTTCCTTTTGCGGTTTGAACCATAGCATAATATATACCTGCGGCGCCTTCGGGTGCGGAAACCTCGGTCGAAGAAATTGCTCTTACACCAAGTTTATTCGAAACTTCGAAATATCCAGAAAGTCCTTCCGGTTTTACCCAGGATGTATAACCGAAATTTTCGAGATATCCGTCAATTCGTCCGTCCTGTCCGTATCCTACGGAATAAAGGGGTTTTTCATCAAGGTTTGCGGTTTCAAGTTTTGCCGGTCTCAAAACAAAATTGTCAAGACCGTAGCTTGGGTCTTTAAGGTTAACAAGGTTACCCCAGGTAAGGTTGGCGGCAGTAACATCCTGTCCGTTTGTTTCAAAAGAATCTCCAATATTGGATTCATCCGGAACAATTGCATTTCCGTCTTCGTCGCTGCTTACCAAAGCAATCTCCAGGTTACCGTTCGCCGCAACGTTTGTTGCAACGCTTGTAACCTCCGGCGCGCGCGAAATGGTAAGCCATGCAAACGATGCGGATGTCAGCATGATGACCGACAGCGCAAGAAGCATTGCTACCGCCGCTACCTTTTCTTTAATATCCGGCAAGACTTTCTGGTATGCCTCAATCCGTTTTTGTGTTTCTGTCATTTTCCGGCAACCCCCTGACTCTCAAAAGTTGAATAAATGTCGGTGGAATAATTTATAAAAAATGTGATCTGCTTTTTATAAAAACAAATTCCATTGAATTCCCATTGCAAAATCGCCTGGTATTTTCCCGCCGGCGGAAGAATTTCGCCGACCTTTATGAGGAGATCCGCGTTTCCTTCCTCTTCGGCATATTCGGCCCAGAGGCTGTTGACAAGGATGTCAACGTTGCTGTAACCGACTGTTTCGTTTTCCGCGGTTCTGAGCATCTGGATCGAATATCCGCTTTTCGCGAAATTCCTCCATTCCTCCGGGAACGAAATCCGAATCGTTCCGCCTTCGGAAAGAACGTAATATTCCGGTTCCTCCGGAATTATTTCCTCTTCTCCTTCGCCGATTTCGAGTTCTTCGACCCCGGTTTCAATTTTCGAAATTCCCGCTCCGGAAATATCCGGAAGGGATTCGCCCTTCAAAACCGCGATTTTTCCGCTTTCGGAAAAAGCTTCGACCCCAAAGGCAAGCGCTTCGGCGGGAGTTATTTCCGCCCTTCCGAAATCCAGAAGAATCGAATATTTATTCTCCGAACAGGTTATGCTTGATATCGGAAATTCCGGAACAGCGTTTTCCGGAATGATATAGAAATCTTTTCCCTCGTTAAGGCTTATTCTTGTTCCAGCCGGAAGCGGAGCAAGTTTTTCGCCTTCATAAGTTCCGATTCTGACGTAATGGGCGCCGACCGGAATATCGACTTTCATCGGAAGCATTCCATCCGGTTCGAAATTCGGGAGAATATCGATTTTCCCCGCCGGAGCTTCAACCGTTCCCGATGTTCCGCCGACGGAACCGCCGGTTTCGCCCTCGCCGGATTCCGTTTCTCCTGTTCCGGTCTGGACCTTATCCGATTCCCCGCCGGAAACGTTTTCCTCTTCATCCGGCGGAATTTCGAAGATTACTGTTCCGGAAAGTCCGCCCACATTAACAATGATTTCCTCCGCTTTTGTTGTGACCGCATTTTCGATCGGAACAACTTCCATTATAACTTTTGTTTCGGTTCCTTCGGCGATTTTTATCTTATCGCCGGAATCTATATCCGTTACGGTTTCCTCAGCTTCTGCCGCCTCTGCCGCTTCCGCAGTTTCCGTTTCCGGAGCAGCGGTCTTCTGGCTCAGCTTTGCATAGATTACAACGTAATCCTTCGGATATTCCCAGCTTATTGTTTCCTCCGCGGTTCCGCCGGAAGCGGAAAGGGAAAATTCAAAAGTTTTTGCCTCCGGAACATCCCCGAGCATCAGGATAACTCCCGCTTCGTTTTCCTTTGCAAGAATATCGCTTGAAATTTCGGTTTTTTCCGCTTCAACAACGGTGCTGAAGAAAATCATGCTGTTATATCTTGCCTGCGCCTTTCCGACAGAACCGAAAACCGCGCCCGCAATAATGAACATTGCAAGGAGAACGCAATATGCCGCTGTTCTTCTTTTTAACATATTCCATTCTCCTTTCCGTTTTAATTAATAATTTTTGCAAAAGGTGATATCACCGTATTTTCAATAATCGAAGCATTTTCCACCGTTATTTTAACGGTGAAGGTATCAAGCTTTCCACCTTCAAGAACGCCGCTGAATTCGTTTCCGGCTTTATCAAAAAAGGTTATTACCCAGCTTTCGCCGAAGGCCGTATAGGATTCGGAACCGGGAATTGTTTTTTCAGCCTTTGCCGAATAGATGTTTCCCCCGTGCTCAAGGGTGATTCCGGTTTCGCCGTCCTCAACCGAAAGCCCAAGCCCCGCAACAAGCATTACGGTGACGTTCTGGTCATATTCTGAATAATCGCTGTTTCCGCTTCCGTTGGCAACGGAAATTTCAAGACTTTTTGTTCCTTCGGATTCTGTCCAGACAAATTTGTTGTTTTCATTATCAATTACTTCAAGCTGGTTGTTCTCGATATTTACAAAACAAATCTGCCCCGGTTCCTTTACGTTAAAGGTAATGTTCCCGATTTTTTCCTTTTGGTACCGGGCAAAAGCCGGCGATGCGATTATCATCAGGATAACCGGCACCATCAGCAAGGCAAGACCCGCAAAATACCGGAGGGAACTATTCTTTTTCCAATGGTCCATTTTTCCGGATCTTCTCCTTTGCCAAAAAATTTTCTGCCCGCTTTATCAGGCAATCGGAACTACCTCATATGCGCCGTTGGTTCCATCCGTTCTCATGCCTTCCGCAAGCCATTCATCATTGATTTTACCTATTCCGCTGAAAGTTCCGCCATAGATTGTGATTTTCACGTTCTTTCTGGTTTCGTCAAAAATCCGGACTGCGTGGTCCTTTTTACTTTCGATTTTTGTTGCTTTAAGCTCCGCGGTGCCGGAATTTTCTTCTTCCCTTATAACAACGCTTATGCTGTTTTTCTCATAGTTGTTTTCAATATAAATTGCGTCACCGGTGGTAGCAGAACCGCTGTTGCTGCCTTCAGGGGTCTCAAGCATATCTCCGTTACCGATAATTTCGGAGTTTATAACCTCAAGATATCCGCCCTTGATTGCAATTCCGGTATAGCCTTCAACGGTGCTGTTATAAACCGTAAGGGTGCTGTCCCTCTGGGGATGATAAATTCCCGCACCTTCGCTTTTCACGGTACTGTTGAGAACTTGTATATCTGTTCCTACTCTGTTGTCGGAACCGTTTCCAACTATTCCGTACAACTCCGATGTAAGAGTGCATTTATCAACAATAAGCTGCGTTTTATTACCGGTACCCGTTCCGTTTCCGGAAACAAAAACCGCACAGGTTACGCCGTCAACAGTGCATCCGGAAACGCGCACCGTGGAATCCGTATCCAGGCTTTTTTCGTCGCTTATATTAATTCCTCTGTCAAAACCGGTTATATCCACATTACTGATATTCACTTCCGCGCCGATAGCTTCAATTCCTCTTCCGGTTTTTCCTCCGTTGCCCTCAAGTTTTCCGTTCACAACTGTAAGGGAACTTCCTTCTTCTGCAACAATGGCGCCGCCGGTTCCGGTTACACCGCTTGTGATGGTATTTCCGCCAAGGTCAATCCAGATTTCCTCTCCGGCGGGAACAGAAATCTGTTCGCCAATTTCGATATCCGCGGCAAGCGCAATTGCTCCGCCGTTTTCAATTGCGTTTTTAAATCCCGTAACATCGCTTACAACGGTGGTTTCAATCTTCTTCTGCTCAACGGTAACGCCCACCGTTGCTCCAAAAGTCAGAAGAGAATAACTACCGGTTTCATCGGTTTCTCCGTCCGCTTTTTTCTTGGCAAGCTCTCCCAGATATGTATCATATCGGGTCTCCTCTTCAATTTCGCCATAGGTACAAAGGCGGGCATAGATTCCTCTTCCGTTTGCAGCTTCGCCGATTTTATAATATTCTTTACCGCCGATTGTAACCGGTTCGGCAAAGGGATTATCTTCGGTATCAGTCTCTTCTTCGGGAGTCTTTATATTCAGCGTTCCTTCAAAACCGTCTTTTTTCGAAAATTCCTCAAGGAACTCTTCCGGAGTAAGGGTTCCGTCAACGGTTGCGATTTCATAAGTATTGATATCTTTTTCTGTTTCGTCAACGGTAACAGTCTGGGTTGTTTCCTTAAAAGTCGCCTTATCAAAATCATATTCTATGGGGCGGATATATTCGGTCACCTCAAGTTCGTTCTGAGCATTATAATCCGCAATAACGTAGTATCCGAGAACGTCATAGACCCACTGCCATTTAAGCGCAGGAACGTTTGAAAAATCGTCGTTCATAAGGATGGAACCGCCGCTGAAAAGGGTGTAGGAATAATCCTTAAGGCTGCTGAGATATACCCTTTCGACGTTTTCGCCGTTTTCGGTTGCCGCGGTGTCAACATAGAAGAACATTCTCTGCTGCATTTCGTCCCTCATGGCGTCCTTCGTCACGTTGACCTTTACGTCGAGAATTTCGGAACTTTCCTCGTTTGCGCCGCTTACGGTAAGGCCGACAACTCCGCTGTCGCCGGGTGCGGCGGCAACAACTTTGTCCGAAATCAGAACTTCGCCGGAATATCCCCAGGATTCCACCTCAAAAACAAGTCCGCTTGTTTCAACAATGTTCGTGTACCATGCCGCAGTCATCGAAAAGATGATTACAAGGGTCAGAACTATCGTCAGAACGGCAAGCCCCGCCTGGAGATAGATATTCCTTCTTGCTTTAACAAGTTCCGGGGAACCGGAATTTTCCGAAGGCACATTATTCAGTTTCAGAATTTTCAGAACATTCTCCTTGTTCAGGTTGAATTTCATCAAAATGCGTCAGCTCCTCAATAAGTTCCTTACGAATTCTTTCGTACATTTCGTTATATTCTTCCTCGGTTATTTCAAAAGCGCCGGCATTCTGCTCTGCGGCGATTTTCTGCTGTCTTTCCATCTCCATGACCATCATAAGTTCATGGCGGATGCTTCCGACGCTGTTTTTAAGAATAAGCGCCGCAAGAATAAGGCTCGGCAAGGCAATGCAGCCCAAAAAACCGATTTTGCTTGTGAAAAGTGATACTAAGTCAGCCAAAACGTTGCCATCTCCCGAATGCCATATAACTTTGCCGATAAAATTCGAACTGTCAACATAATAGATATCCGAAGCAAGGTTTGCATCCCCCTTTGTTTCAAGAAGGATCCCCTCCGCGGTTTCCATTATATCAACGACCCTGTGCGTAACGATTTTTCCCCAGATTTCCGAAACCCTTGTCCGGAAACAGACGATATCATCGAGCGCAACGGTTTCAATATCAACTTCCCTTGTTATGAGAAGAGTTCCTGTTGGCATCGTCGGTTCCATACTTCCGGTTACGACCCGGAACATCATGAATCCGCCGATATTGACGTATCCCTTGCTCAGAACCTGCACCACTGAATACAGGCAGAACACCACGGCAAGCACCAGAAGAACCGTTACAACGGTGCTTATCCAGCGGTGAAGGCGAACGTCGCCGTTTTCTTTCGTTTCGTTGTTCATAAATCTATTTATTCAGTTCCGCCGGCAAATTCGATGTTAACTGCGAAGGAAGCGGATTTTGCGCTTGCGGCGCAATCCATATCCTGCCCTTCAAGCCAGATGAACATCCGGATACGCTGGGGAATGTTTCTTTCGAGTTCAATTATTTTAACGTCTTCCGTTGCTCCCGCCTTCGTGAGATTTGAAAGCTGTTCGGCGGAAATATTCTCTTCCGATTCTGCATACGCACGGAGAGAACCTTGTTCCGCTGCGGAATATTTTATAAATTCTCCCTTGGTGACATATTGGGAAAACTGTCCCTGAAGGCTTTTCTGCAAAAATTCCGCCATGATCTGCTTTTCGGGAAGATCTTTCCAGTCCTCATTCTTTATCAATGCGGCATTGAGATGCTCTTCAAGGTAAAGTCTGCTGTATTCCGCATTTACCATCCAGTCGCTTTTAAGCTGAACGGTAAGCTGGTTCCAGATATCCCCGTTCGGAACGCCTTCGCCGTTTTCTCCGAGAACAAGGGGCTTTGTCTGGACATAGGTTCCTTCAAGTTCGCTTTTTCCCGGATGGTAATCCGCATTCGGTTCATAAATCACAAAATTATCCAGATCCGAATGATAGGAACCGGTGTTCGGTTCGAAATATGAACCCCGGAGCGAAGTGAAGCGGTCGTCCTCATAGGGGCTGTTCATATAATGCTCCATGGTATCGTCCGTGAGCATCACCGGGTTTGCAAGGAATCCGACGCGGATCGCCGCGGCGGCGCTTCCCTCCGGTTCGGTAAGGGTTGCGGTAACAACTTCCCCCTCCGTATCAAGAACCGGTACCGGAAGATCGATTACAAAGCTTCCGCCGGAAGAATCTCCTCCGTTGGAATCCTTTGTTCCGGTGGAAATCCGGAGATTATAATCCCCGGCGGGCGCAACAACCCAGAAATCCAGATAGATGAAGTTTCCCTCCCGGATAAGCGGGTTTTCGGTTTTTGTTTCGTTTCCGTTTTCGTCTTCGGAAGTAATGTATTTCGGAAGGTTTGCGTGCTCAAGGAAGGGATCATGCTTTCCCTCCGCGACGAACCAATCGATTCCGTCGCTTGTTGAAACGGGAGTAAGCCCGCCGACCTCTTTGAGATAATCGTAATCCTTATACATTCCGAAATTTATGCTGTCGGAAAAATGTCCCGGAATATGGTGTCCGTCCTCCGTTTCAATGTTCGGCGCAATAAGAATCGTGTTTCCGCCGCCGATAACAACCTGGATTCCGGTTGCGGCAGGATTGGACGAAAGCACCATCCATGCATAGGACGACATTATTACCACCGAAACCGAAAGAGTAAGCGCGAGGGCAACTGCAATAAGCTTTACCTGAATCTTATTCATGCAATGTTCCCCCTTTCGCTTTTCTTTCGCATTATGCGGCTTTTTTCAAAAAATTATCTTCTTGCGGCTCTTGCGGCAAGACGGCGCTGGCGTTCGATTTCACGCCGCTCCTTTTCCGCAAGGATTCTTCTTGTTTCCGCTTCCCGAAGGGCAATTCTCTTCGGCAGGGAATCGAGGAAAACAACAATTTCCTCCCGGAAAGGCGCAGAAAGAACGTCGTCTTTTTCGTCCTGTTCCTTCTTCTGTTCCTTTTCGAGGCGGAGTTTTTCCCTTTCCTCTCTTCTGCGGATTTCCTCTTCGATTTTTGCCTGCTCGGCTTCTTCCATAAGCCTTGCGGTTTCCTCGAAGTCCTGTTTTGCTTTGAGCAGTTTTTCCGCGGCGGATTCTCTTGCGGCTTTGCGCTGCTCAAGATTTTCGTTGAAGCGGTCGATTTCTTTCTGGAAGATTTCGGTTCTGCGCTGTTCTTCCGCCTGTTTTTCAACAAGGATTTTCTGATTGCGCTGTTCTTCCTCTTCTTTTTCGCGGCGGAGTCTTTCCTCCTCCTCGATCTTCCGCTGTTTTTCTTCTTCAATTTTCCGCTGTGCTTCCTCAAAGGCTTTCATTTCCTCAAGGCGCTTTGCAACGGCGGCTTCGCGGAGCTCTATGCGCTCCTCAAGATGCTCGGCAAAATATGTAAGCTCTTCCTGGAAGATTCTGCTTCTGCGTCTTTCTTCCGCTTCGCGCTCCATTCTTTCCGCAAAAAGGCGTTCCTTTTCTGCGGCTTCCTCAAGGCGGATTCTTTCCGCTTCGGCTTCGGCTTCCTTGCGGAGTCTTTCGGCTTCTGCTTCGGCCTCAAGACGGAGTCTTTCCTCCTCCTCGAGCTTCCTTCTCTCCTGCTCTTCAACAAGCCTTCTGCGTTCCGCTTCCTCCTCGAGCATGAGCTGTTCCTTGGTGAGCTCCTCGATGAGCACCTTGCGGATTTCCACATCCGGAAGGTCGTAATCCTCGGTGAGTTCCTCGATGATTTCCTTGACGAATTTTGGCTTGAGCATGCGCTTTCTCGTCTTTGCGGGAGCGGGGATCCGGCGGTCCCTTTCGTCCTCAAGATAGCCCTTGAGGATGAGGTAGTTGAACATGATATTATGATAAATATCCCGTTCCATAATGCCGTCGATTTCCGGGTTCTGCTCAACAACGCGGATGGTATAACCGATCTGGTCATAGCCGCGGAGATATTCGAGCAGCGCCATTACCTTTCGGTAGTCCGGGTTCTTTTTGAGCACGTTGGTCTTTGTGAGCGTACCTTTTACCCTCGGGAGTTTTTCCATATGCTGGGCAAACTGGCTCTGCATGAGCACCATTAAAATTCGGTAAATCTTCGAGATTCTGTCGAAGACATGGCCGTTTTTATCGTCCGTTTCGATGGCGCTGTCAACCTCCTTGATATGCATATACATATCAAAATGAACAAGTTCCGTCGAGGTTTCCATTGTTGAATCAAGCTTCAGCTTTGCGCCGAATTCATCGCTCATGGCGGCAAAAAGCGCATCGTGGCGGATTTTTACAAACTGGAAAGCGGTTTCAAGCGCCGTGAAAACAAGGCGGTTTTCATAAAGATGGGTACTGTCCTCCCTGTATTTCTGCATAAGTTTGCTTGGGCGGACTTCGCCGGTATCGTAATCGTATTTCTCAACAAGGCTTGCGTGCTGGGCAAGATGGCGAACAACATCGGAACCCGCTTTTTTTGCGTTTGCAACGTTTACGATGAGTTCTTCCTCATGGATAACGTTCCTCGGGTTCGAAATAATGTTCTGTATTGCGGGAAGGGTTTCTTCGATTGCATCGACCCAGTTGAGGTCAACGGTTTTTTCCATCTTCCTGTTGGAAAACTGGAATTTATTGTCCGCTCTTGAAACGGCGTCCATAAAAAATTCGTAAAACTCCGTGCTTCCAAGAGCTCTTATGACACTTTTCGTGTATTTTTCGTAAAGAGGATCAATATAGGAATCCTTCTTTTTTGCTCCGGTTTTTCCGGCGGTTTTTTTAGTGGATGCAGCCATGAGCGGCTCCTTTCATGAAGAATTTTATCAGTTGTTTTTCTTCAGCTGTTCAATATAGTCCTTGCAGATTGCCATCTGGTTTTTGCCGAAAACTTTATCCAGATAGTTGCTGAATTTGGTGAGCTCGTCTTTCATAAAGCCGAGGCTGAGGGATTCGAACTTACGGAGAACTTTTTTTGCAACGATGAAGTCGATTGCCTGGATTTCGCTTCCGCCGCATCCGATGAAGCAGGGAACAAAGTCGCCGATCTGCTTCATGATTCGGTTACCGAAAGCAAGGCGGAAGTTCTTGATAAGATATGCGTTTACAAGTTCGAGCTTATCCATGATTTCCTGGGAAACGGGATAGTTTCTCTTTGCTTCATCGAAAAGTTCGTTGAGGCGGTCGGTGGAAATATAGACCGGATCGGTCATTTCGCATTCGAAAGGATCCGCTCTGCTGTCAAGGTCGATCGGGATTGCACGGTCGTAAACTTTATCCGCAACGGCGAAGGTGGAGTCGTCGTTGTTGATGGTGCCGACGATCCAGACGTTGTTGGTGATCTGGACCTTACCGCCGTCGATAAGGCAGGGGTCGTTATCCCAGACCGCGGTTACGATATCGACCTTCCATTCCTCCTGAAGGGGCATTTCGAGAATGGAGAGCATTTCCGCAAAATAATATTCAACACGGGCGATGTTCATTTCGTCCAGGATTACAATATGGGGATCGCGGAAATAGTTGCATTCATAAATTGCCTGCAAAAATTCCGTTTCTGCATAACGCTTTGTAAATTCGTTGAAATATCCGTAAAGCTCCGTTCTTTCACGCCAGGAAGGCTGGACGGAAACAACGGTTGTGTCCTTCTGGACAAATTTACCGAATGCATAAGGAAGGGAGGTTTTACCGGTACCGGAAATACCCTGGAGGATGATGATTCGGGAAGTTCCCATGGAAGCAAGGAAGAATCTCATCATATCAAGGTCATAATAAAGCTTGAGCTGGGATGCGGCAAAATTGCGGAATCTTTCGCAGATCTGCTCAAGGTTCATCTCGTTATCATATTCCGGCTTTACGTATTCGGTTTTATAGTAGTTATCAACACAGGTAAGACGGAAGAAACGGCTGTCCGAAGGATCAACACAGGGAGAATCGAAGGTGTTTCTGTTGGAAGGAACAAGCTCGGTGCTTTCCTCTTCGCCTTCTTCCTTCTTTTCTTCCTCCTCTTCCGGGGGAAGTTCCGGATTTCCCATGGTCATTGCAAGGATTTTATCTTTTTCGTAGTTGGAACGGAGAAGGTCACGCTGGAGAGTCCGCACCTGGGCAGACATTCTTTCGTATTCCCTTTTGGAAATTCCGCCGAAAAAGATTTTCCGGATAAGCTTTCCGATGAAATATATGATAAGGCAGCAAACGGCGATTATCATGATGTTGGCGATGAGCAGCATTACCCAGTCGGTGGTGCTGAAACTTTCGCTGTGCTCCTTGATAATGTTCATTCGCATGGGGAAATTGAAAAGGTAGTTCAGAAAATTGAAAATTGCGCTGAGCACTTCAACAAAAGCCTGAAAAACCTGTCCGATATCCTCGGTAAAATAGTTAAAGAAATTATTCATGCTTTACACCTGTTTTTTCCCGGAGGGAAATCTCAGACTTCTGCGGTTTCCTCCGTTTTTTCTTCTGCCGGTTCCTCTTCCGGAACTTCTTCCGCAACGATTTCCTCTGCGGGAGCTTCCTCAGCAGGTTCTTCTGCCGGTTTTTCCTCCGTTACAGCGGGAGTGGGTTCTTCCTTCGGTGCGGGAGCGGGAGCAGGTTCTGCCGGTGCGGGAGCGGGAGCAGCCGCTGCCTGGGCCGCCATGGAAGCCATGATTTCCGCCCTGAGTCTTTCGCGGATTTCTTCTTCCATTTTTGCTCTTGCCGCAGCCTGGGCTTCGGACTGGCGTTTCTGTTCCTGATCGATAAGGTCTTCGGTGCGGCCGCGTTCCTGCTCAAATTTGATGCGGTTCTTTACGTTCTGATATTCGAAGAGAACGCGGAAGAACTGGACAAGATGGAACAGGAAGAAAAGGAATACAGGTATTACGATTACAATAAGGAAGCCGGTGCTCGTCTGGAGATAATCGAAAACCTTTCCGACGCCGGGGACGCGGAAGGAATATTTACCGACGATTTCGGATTCATGAACGGTAAGGGGGTCGGCCGAGGTGTTGTTATCACCCTTGGTGGAGAAAATAAGATAGCCGCCGCCATCATAAATTTCGTGAACTCTATGGGTGTTGAGAACGCGTTCGCCGTTGATAACGGTCCAATAGGTAATGATGTCGTCTCTTCTCAGTTCGGACGGATCCTTGACGCCGGTATCAAAAATAAGGTCGCCGGGCAAAAGGGTGGGGTACATGGATTCGGTCTGGATAGAGAAGATGCGAATTCCGAAGATGTTCGGAACGCCGTTTCCGGAAGTTGAAACATAGGAAGCATAGGTGCAGACTGCTGCGAGGGCGATTGCAACAACGAGAACAATGTTTACAACCATGTTCAGGGCTTTTTTGCCTTTGCTTTCTTCCTCAACAACAACTATTTCCTCTTCCTGTTCCGGAGAAACGGGTGCTGCTATTTGTTCTTTCTCTTTTTTCATTTTTTGGGTCGCTCCCTTCTTAAAAAGACATTTATATAAAAGCAATACCTGCGTTTGCAATTACTGCTAATATGACTTACTCAATTTTTACAAAACCGCTCTGGCTTTCGGTTGTTCCGGAGAACTGGAGGTTCGCCTGGATCTGGGCTTCGCTTCCGCTGTTGAGACAATCGATATCCTGCCCTTCGAGCCAGAAATACAGATCCACCTGGACGATTTCGCCCGCTTCGATTTTAAAAATCGTCGGCGGTTCAAGAAGTTCGCCGAAAGTATGGATGACCACTCCGTTTTCGATGGGGTCAGCTTCGGTCCAGGTTGTGGCGGTCTGGAGAATCAGCCGTTCCGGAGGAACAAGGGTTTCTGTTTCGTCCATGCTCGGGGTGGGAATATATTCCCTTTCGCCGGAAAGCCCGATGTTGCAGTTTGGTTCATAGATGAAGAATTCCGGTTCCCTTTCCTCATCCGGGAGATATTCCCCTTCCTCGCTCTGAACGAGATGGGTTACAAGGAAACCGACGCGTATCGCGTTTTCGGCACCGAGACCGGAGTTATCGTGCCCGAAACCGACCAGTTTATGGAGGATATTTCCGTCGTCATCCTCTTCCTCGACGTAATAACCCGGGTTCCAGACCGGGATTCCCCGGACATAGGTTCCGGAACCGTCGATTCCGTCGTTGACTTCCACCGCGGGAGAAAGGGTTATTTCCGCATTCTGTCCGCTTCGCATGAAAACCGTTGCTTTTATGTAATATCCTTCAAAATTCTGCTTGTTTGCGTTGCGTTCGTCCGAAAGAACGTGCCAGTCCCGGTAAGGCTTCAGCCTTCCGTCGGCGCCATAGGCCGCCGCATAGAAGCATTTGTTCACTTCCGACCAGGTTACCGGACGGAGAACCGGGCGTTCCTTATCCGGGTTCTGTTCGGTGGTTGCGTTGACCGCCTCCCAGAAATCCAGCTGGAGAAGCCATTCTTCCTTATCGATGGACATTTCGAGTCCCGGCTGGGTTGTAATATAGACGTTCATGTTACTGACCTTCGGCGTTCGGGAAATGCTGAACCATGTATATGAAGCCGTTACAGTCAGCACCAGCAGGATCAGAATCATATAGAAATAGATGATTGTCCGCTTCGCCTTCTTTTTAACGTGTTCTTTTTTTACCAACGGCGTTCTCCTTTCTCTGCCTTCCCGGAGGGGAAGGTGGATTTTTGCGGCTTGCCGCAAAAAGACGAAAGAGGGATTAACAAGTAACCCGGAGGGCTTCCTCTCCGTTCTTTTATAAAAGATAAAGGATATTTATCTTTCATTTAATCAAAGTTGCGGGTTCCCCTTTGCATTTTGCCTTCTCCTTGAGGAGAAGGTGCCGCTTGGCATATGCCGCGTCAGATGAGGTGTATGTTTCCTTTCCGCATTTTTCTCAGCTGGAGGAATGAATCCCTCCACCGCTTCGCGGTCCCCCTCCCTTTGACAAGGGAGGCTTTTTTTCAAAAACACAAAGGGCAGCCCTCAACGGGCTTTTTTGGGGATTCTCCGCTCCGGAAATCCGGAGCGGAGAATATTTTTTAAGGTTGCACTTAAGAATTATATCTTAAGCCGATTCCTGATAATCAGTTTCCTTCTCCTTCGCCTTCATCGTTTCCGGGAGTTGCGGGGGTTGAGGGAGCAAGATTCGGATTGAGTGCCGCGTAATCCATCGGGTCAAGAGTTGCGTCGGAAGCGAACTGGAGGTTCATGGTTCCGGTCATGGAAGTGGTGCCGGTACCGACTTCTGCGTTGGTAACAGTTTCACCGTCAAGATATACAAGAACGGAAAGAAGTTCGATTGTGTTCTGCTGGAGAGGCATAATATCGGTCTTTTCGCTGAGAACATAAACATCAACTCCATCTGCAGGAGCACCGGTAATTGCGGTGTATTTATCTTCGCTTGCGGTTACTACATAGTAAGTTGCGATATCCTCTACAACAGGAGAATCTACTTCGGTATAAGTATAAGGCTCTGCATCACTTCTGGTGTAATAAGTAGTGTCTTCATTAATTTCAGCATCGGTGGTAAGGCCGTACTCGGTAGGAACAGTTTCTTTGGTGTAATAAGTTTTGCCGCTCTGTGCGTTATAAGCTTCTTTTACATAGGAACCGTCGCCGATGAGCATGATTTTTGCGGTAATACCTTCCGCAGTCTGCTGAGCATTTGCCATATCAAGCTGTGCATAGGTTACAACTTCGCCGCTATCGGGTCTGAAGAATACGATTTTGATATGCTTCATAAGCTCGATCATTTTTGCTTCGCTGAAACCAACGGTTGCGCTGAAAGTCATGGAAGCGCCGTGACCCATTGTTGCAGCGGTTGCGTCGGTGTTGTCGCTATAAATACGGTCAACGCCTTCCTGCTGGATAAGAAGGTTGGAGTTTGCTGCGTTGGTACGGAATGCAAGGTCAATGATATATCCGTAATATTCAGTGATGGGGTTCTCTGCTGCGTTGCCGCTGCTGGGAGCGCCGCCTGCTTTTGCAACATTGATGAAATCCTGAACATAAGGATTGCCTGCTTCGTCAACATTGCTCTTGGTTTTAAGAATACCGTTTACGGACATAGGCTCGCTGCCTTCGATAACTACAACAGAAATGGTGATATCTGCATTATAATCGCCGACATGGTCTGCAAGGGTTTCATAAACACCGCTTCCGTCGCTCATAAGAAGGGTTACGCTGTTGTTGTTTGCCAAAACAGAATTTGCGAATCCGGAAATATCAGCTTTGACTTCATCAATGGTAAGGCCGTTGAAGGTCATTTCTTCAGTGTTCATAAGGGGGTCCATTACCGCTCTTACATCAGCCCAAGTGTATTTTGTATCTTCAGCAGCAGCATCAAAACCTGCAGGGATATTTCCTTCTGCTGCAGTAACAGCGCTTTCGAGAGAGTTGTAATAGCTGACATAGGTGTTGAGAGCGGTGCTTATTTCAGCAGGAATGGTTGCGCCTTCGGTAAGGCCGGTTCCGTTTGTAATAGCAGCAGCAACACCCGGGAAGGTGGAGCTTTCTGCTTCAACAAGACCTTTTACATATTCGTAAACAACGTCTTCTGTTCCGGTCAATGCGGATGCAGCAAGAGCAAGAACAGCATTTTTATAAGCGGTGTCAACATGGTTTACAACTGCTCTGAGGTCTTTAACTGCGGTAACAACTTTGCCGACTTCTGCTTTGCTGTAACCTTCTGCATCACCGTTGTTAGCGTGTTTTACAGCAAGGTTTGCCATATCGGAACCGTTAGCTCTGAGAGAGTTTACGATTGCGGTTCTTGCCTGTTCCATCGAGCTTTTTGCGTTGCCCGCTGCGCTGGAGAAAGCAAGCTGACGTTCGGTCATACCGGAAGCAACACCAACTGCGCGAACACCATATTCAGTGTTAGCATAGAATGCCGCTCCGTTCTGAGCAAGAGTACCTGCTACAGTGTTGGGAGTAACTTCGATAACTCTTCCGTCTGCTCCGTAAACAGGAGTTTTGAGAATATTGGTAGTACCAATAACGTCGTTTCCGTCGGTATTCTGTCCTGTAATATTGAGGGCAGCAGGATAAAGTTTAAGTTTATCCAGACCGTAGGAAGCATCGCTTACGTCAACAAGGTTACCCCAGGTGATGTTTGCGGCTTTAATATTATCCCTAAGTGCGCCGTTTCCGTCATACATGGAGTTGTTAACGTCGGAGGTGATGCCGTAACCTTCAGCATCAAGGGTGCTTGTGCCATTGACATCTGCAGGAAGCAATGCCATTTCGAGGTTACCGTTAGCGCCAACCTGCGTTGTGATACCGGTTACCTCAGGTGCGGTAGACAGGGTGAACCATGCATAGGTGGAAGATACCATCATGATGGAGGATACAAGAAGCATCGCGATTGCGGCCATAAGTTTGGTTTTAATGTCCTGGCGACGCTTTGCATGAGATTTACTTACCATGTCTTTTGTTTCATTCCTTTCAAAAAAATTTTTTCTTTCTGCCGTTTTTTGAAAAAGCGCCTTGCCTTTCCGGAAAAGCCGTTTTTCCCTTACCCCAATTCAGGAAAAGCGGAAATTCCTTCCTGCGCAGCAATTTTCCGCGGCGGCAAAAAGATTTTGGGTTTTTGTCGTGTTTAACCTCCCGCCGGAGCTTTATGTAATTCCTTTTTTGCTTTTGTCGACTTAAAGCAAAAGCGGAAAGCATAAACCAATTCATTTGCCTCCCTTGCCTAAAGGGAGGGGGACCGTTGCCGTATGGCACGGTGGAGGGATTCCATCTTGCAGAATCACACCTCATCCGCCTCACTTACGCGATAGGCACCTTCCCCTCAAGGGGAAGGCAATCAGCCTTCTTCGCCCGGAGTTTCTTCTTCGGGTGTTTCCTCCTCGGGTTCGTCTTCGGCAAACTTGATGCTGAAGTTCATTCCGATGGAGCCGCCGATGAGCGCATCGGTGCATTCCGGGTCATCGCCCTCGAGCCATATTACAACGGTATATTTATGGATGCCGTTGGGGTTTTCCGGGTCAAATTCCGCTTCCGGATCAAAAACGCTTATATCGAAGGGCAATACGTTTTCCATCCTGCCCTTTGCAACAACCGTTTCCGAAACGTAGCTTATTGGCTTTACCCGGTAATAATCGAAGTAATGCCCCTCCTGAACAATTTCATACTGCTCTTCCGGGCTCTTCGCATGGTCAATGTGCGGTCCGCCTTCATATCCTCTGTCGGTGATATCCTTTGCGGGAAGCGCTTCGATTTCGCCGTCCTCGCCGACCTTTGCATAGAAAAGCATTTCGTTATCCTCGAAGACCATTACCCAGATTGCATCGGAAACAAAATAGCTCCTTTGCTCAAGGGTTTCCGGATCTTCCACAACAACCTCGTCCTCACGGGTGATGTTGATTGACCAATCGTAATCGATGGGTTCGGAAACGGTGCTTTCATAGCGGCAATAGAAGGTATAGGCGAAGAACGAATCATCCGGATATCTTCCTTCGTAATCGTTTACGTCGAGGGGGATGTCCCTTATGGAGATACAGGGAACGCCTTCGACCGCCGCCGCAACAAGGTTTGTTGAAGCGTTTTCAAAATCGATGGTTTCGCTGAGGGTGAAGCCGGAGTTCAGCATTTCGTCCGAAAGGCTGATGGTAAATCGGTCGACTTCCTTTTCCACCTGCTGCTGGACGATCTGTTCAACAATTTTTTCAATATATTCCGTAACAATCTGCTGGATATATTCAACAACCGGAACCGAAACCGTAACCGCGGTGGTTATTACCGCCGTTGTTGCAAGGACTTTCAGAACCGTGTTGTCTCTTATAAGCCAGAGGAAGAACGGCCAGAATAATTTGTTCCGGTCAAAATAAAGGCCCATGTTCGTGGCGGTGATTTCAAAATCTATCCGCCGCTTCATGCCCTGTGCGCGCATTTCCTTCCGGAGAAGTTTTCTTCCGCGCTTTATTGCAAAGACCTGTTCCCTCGTAAGGACTTCGCCGCTCCGCTTTCGCTTGAAAAACGGCCGCAGCTGTTCTTTGCCGACCGGGTTATCCGCCGCAAGAAGGTAAGTTTCAAGCTTTTCCGGCTCTTTCTTACCTTTCGGCTTGAATTTATCGAATTTCATAGGATTTTACCTCTCCCGGAGAAGGGAATCCCGGATAAGTTCATCTTCGCTTACCATAATTCCGGTAACCGTTCCGCTCATGCAGTCGGTGCCGCAGGCTTCGAGCCAGCTGAGAGCTTCTCTGCTGTCTGCGTTTCCGCCGAGAAGGACAAATCCTTCGGCACGGAAATTACCCATTGCGTTTGCGGTTTCCTGCTGAAGATATGTATCCGCATCGAAGCGGACAAAGGTGAATCCCATCTCTTTGATTCTTTCCATCGGGAGTTTTTCGCCGTGCTTTGCCGGGTCATATCCATCAAGCACAAGCTTTATTCCGTTGCGGAGATATCTTTCGATCAGGGTCGAAAGGCTTTTTCCCGCGCCGGCAACAAGTTCCGCCGGAACAGTGAGAAGGAGTTTTTCCTTCTGGATCGGCTGGTCCTTGAAGAGCTGGTTGAAGTTCTGGAGCTGGCTGCTGAGCTGATAGAAGCTGGGCAGCATCTGGAGCATGACCCATTTTATATCGAGTTCGCAGTTTTCGATTCTGAGAACCGCATCCGCCGCTTCGTAAAGGAAATATTTCGAAACATCCTCGACCATCTTTTTGCGGACGAGCATTTCCTCAACTTCGTAAGCATGTTCGGTTTCTCCCGGCTGTCCGAGAACTCCGCCGAACCAGGGAACTGCCTCATAGGCAACGACCTTTCCCTCAACGTCGCTGACCATGGGTCTGTAGCGAAGTCCCATGGGTCTGTCCTTCTTCTTTTCAACAAGAGGAACGGTCTTCGGGAGGGCGGCGGTATAGTGGATGTATTTGTTATAAATCGCTCTGCATTTGGAACGGGAATCCTCGAGAACTTTTATAAGAGCGGGGTTCCATGCGCTTCCGCTCTGGTCGATGAGGATCTGCATTGCCTCTGCAAAGGGGTCTTCGGATTTTGTTTCGGAAGCAAGACGGTCAAGTTCCTTTGCAATGCCGACGATCTGTGCAACGGGGCTTATGGAAGTTGTGTTTCTTCCGGCGGGGAAGCCTTTTCCGTCCCATCTTTCCATGTGCTGTTCGCAGCTTTCGCGGATCATGAGCCAGGGAATGTTCTTTGTGGGCTGTTCCGCAAAATCAACTTTGCGTTTTCCGATTTTGTTTCCCTTTTCCTGCAGGACTGCCGCAAGAACTCTTCCGTCGGAGGTATATTTTCTGTAAACCGCCTTTTCCTCTTCGGTAAAGCCGTTGTTCCAGATCTGATATTCCGGAGGAACAAGCGCCTTTCCAAGCTGGTGATACATTCCGCATTTATAGGCAAGGTCGGCATATTTTCCCTTCATTCTTTCGGCTCCGTCCCTTGTTTCGCATCCGAACTTCAGTTCGCACGCCTTGAGATAGAGCGCCTGGGTATATGCCGCAACTCTTACGGATTGCTGGCGCACCGCCGGAGCAAGCCCATGGAATGCTTCCTCCCAGCTTTCATATTCTGTTCTTTTCCAGTTGTTTTCCATTTCAGCCATATTCAAAAGTCACCTCAGAAATTGATCTTTCAGTTTCGGTTGCCTGTATTAATCTTCGTCGTCATCTGCGAAGGCTTCGTTTTCATAATCCTCAGCAAAATCGTCGTTCGTATAATCGTCAGAATCGTCCATACCGTCGATGTCATCGTCGATATCGTATCCGACAAGGGGGATATTATCTTCGGAGTTTTTCATTTTCGAGAAAACATATCCGATGAGAACCGCAAGGGCGGCATTAATCGCAAGGCTTATGAAGAAGAGCACCGGCCAGATTTTGTGTCCCGGAATGTTGCAGAAATCATCGGAGGGAGGAACCTGGACTTCCACTTCCTTGATGATGGTTTCCGGTTCGCCGGCGGGGATGTTTTCGATCTCCTCAAGGAGGGCTTCCAGTTCCGCAACAGCGGAATCAACAAGTGCCTGGTCGCCGCTGAGAAGAAGTCCCTTCGATTTTTCAACCGCGGCGCTTACCCTTACCCAGACATCCTGGACTTCGGAGTTCTCATCGATTTTTCCATAGAGAAGACCAAGGGATTTTTCGAGTTTTGAATAATCCATCGGAACAAGGGCGGAAACCGCTTTTTGCAGCGCATCGGCGGTATCGGTGATTTCCTGCTGGCTTTCTGCATTATCGAGAAGCATTATTGCATTATCAAGCGCCTTTTCGAGAACGTCCCAGCTTGCTGCGGTATAGCCGTGCTCATCAAGAGCGATTGCAACGGTGATCTGGCGTTCGAGCACGGAGTAATCAAAAACCGCGTTCGTTTCGCCGAAATCAAATTCCTCTTTGTTTTCCTCAAGGACAAGGTTTCCGGAATCTGTGCTCTCGTCCGCAAAAGCTTCGGTGGCTCCGCAAAAAACAAGAACCGCCGCAACAAATAACATCAGAAGTTTTTTAAACATTTCCCGGGTCTTTTCCATAAATCCGTTTTCCTCCAAAAATTAATTATATATAAAAATTCAATACAAAATTTTAAGTATATTTTTCAGCATCCTATATGCTACAACAAATCCTATTTAAAATCAATACCCTATGGGTTAATTTGTTTGCTTCGGAAACGAAAATTTACAATTTTATAACAATTTGGCTTAAAAAATCTCCTTGATTTTTACAATTCTGGGATTTTCTTACATTATGCTGTACCCGGTTTTTCGGTCTTTTAATTTGAGCACGGAACGCAGCAAGGCCGGTTCTTTCGTGCTCAAACAGTGCTCAGCGCCGTTTTTATAAAATTCATTGCCAAAAATCCACCCGGAAAGCCGCCGGAAAATCCATTTTCCGGCCAGAATTTCCCCGTCTTTTTTCGTCCGGTTTTTGAACCCGAATGGGTTTTTGAGCACCGGGAATCGGTTTTCCGGAACCGCGTGCTCAGCTTTCGTTTTCTCCGTGCTCATCCTTCTGGAACCCGTGCTCATTTAAAAACCTCCCTTGTGCAAAGGGAGGTGGCATTTCCGCAGGAAATGACGGAGGGATTCTTTTTTAGTGTAAAGTTGAGAGCTGAAAGTTGAAAACGCAGGGCGGTGATGAATGAGGTGTTCCTCCGCCTTCCTCCGAGGTAATCAGCCTTCCCAGAGGGGAAGGTGTCAGCCGAAGGCTGACGGAAGAGGGATTCACAGGTAACCCGAAGGGCAGCCTCCCTTGTGCAAAGGGAGATGTCACCGAAGCTGACGGAGGGATTGTAATCCCATCCCGTTAAATTCAGCCGGTAATTTCAACAGAATCCCCCCGGTTTTGGCAAAGCCAAAACCACCCCCCCTTTAACAAGGGGGGCTTTTTATCCGTTCCCTACGGTGGCGCGGTAATGTCATTCTGAGCGAAGCGAAGAATCCGTATTCCTTCAAAATTAATTTTCCGCTTTTAATTCAAAAACAATCTCCGGCGTTCTCTTTCAGTAAGCGGGCTTTTAAGCCCGTTTAATACGTTTTTCCATCTCCAGCGAAACTTTCCCAAGTTCCGCATAAAATCCGTTTTAAAGCCTCTTACAGCTTCTCTCTCCGCACAAATAACCTTTCCGCCCAAAAAAACAAAAAAACTCCGCACTCAAAAAACAGGTGCGGAGCCTTTTTATTTAATTCAGTTTTCCGTTCTGTCGCAGCGTATGGTAACCCTTGCTTCGCCGCTGTAAGTGCAGGTGAAAAGGGTGAGATCAAATTCCCCCGCGGTCATATCCTCCACGGCGGTTTTTGGGAGCGTTTCCGCGGAAACGACTTCATAGCTGGTCGTTTCCCCTTCCATATCGGTAAAAGTGACCGTATCGCCGCTGACGAGCTGTGAAAGCCTTCCGAAATGCTTTTTATAGTTATGCGCCATCACAACAAAATCATCCGTATAAAGGGAACCGGAATAGCGGCAGGGCGCAGTCTTCAGCTTTTCATAATCCCAGTCCGCTATAACCGGAAGCTGGAGCCCGAGCTTCGGGATTCCGATGAAGCCAAGGTAATTTTCCCCATCTATTGCGACGGAAACCATTTCCTTTTCCTCCGGAGAAACAACAGCCGGTTTGGATTCCTTTTCCTGTTCGATTTTTATCGCCTCAACGATCTGCGGCATAAGGTTTTCCGAAGCCATCGCCGCTTCCTCCTGGAGCTTTTCGTTATGGAAGAAAAGCCCCAGAGCGCCCGCAAGAAGCAGAAAACCCGATATGATAAAAACAGCGCTCAATCTTATTTTCATTTCATTTTCCTTTCAACGCGGCGAAGAATGATTCCGACTCCGATAAGAACCGCGCCGGAAACCGCCATTACCGGAACCGGCCAGTTCATAAGCCCGGTATCCGGAAGTTCGTCATCCGGTTTATCCGGAGGATCTTCCGGGTCATCCGGTTCTTCCGGCTTCGGCTTAAGGTCGATTTTCGGGGATGCGTCAACGTCATAGATATAGCTTTCCCCGTTGTAATAAGGAACGGAAATGAGGAAGGGATTTATCTTTCCGAATCCGGCGGCGGCTCTTCCCTGAACCGCAAGATAAAGCCCGATTTCAAGATCGGTGAAGGAAACTTTTCCCCGGTGGTCTATCCAGCCGGTTATTCCGTCGATATTTTTTTCCGCGGCAATTTTTGCAAGAGCCGCCGGAAGTTCCGAAGAACCGATTTCATCGATTGAAACGGGACATTCCGCAAAATCCCCGGTAAAGGCAAAGCCATAGTTTCCGTCGTCGGAAACGACGTTTCCGACCTTATAGATGGTAAGCGTTCCGCCGGGAACAGGTTCGCCCTTATAGGTCACCGTGACGGTTACGGAACCTTTCCTTTCCGGGTCCGGAACTTCGTGACCGAAGGCAAAAACCGGAAATGCGCCAAAAACAACAATTGCCAGAAGCAAAGCAAAAAATCTTTTAATCAAGAAAAAAACCTCCTTACCAAAAGAGATATTCGTTCAGAAAAATCATCCGCGTTTTTTTCCTCCCAAAAGGAGAACCGCGAACATCACCGCAAGAACCGGAACAAAAACAAAGGGAACAACAATAAGTTTTTCGATTATCATCGCGTCGGAAGTTACCCTTACTTCCTGGGCTTCCTCGATATTATCGATTCTGTGTCCCCTGACAAGAAGACGGTGGCTGTTGACTCCATAGGGGGTGCAGGTTACAAGAGTGCAGTAATCCTTTCCTTCCTCGATGACAAGTTCGGAAGTTTCCTCCGGAAGGACAATCCTTATCTGGTCAACCTCATAGGTGAGCACCTCGTCAAGAACGTTGAGCCGGAAATAATCCCCGACAAGAACTTTATCAAGGTCACTGAAAAGCTTTGCGGAAGGAAGTCCCCGGTGTCCGGAAAGAACGCAGTGGGTGCTTTCTCCTCCGGTGGGAAGACTGGTCCATTCAAGATGTCCCACCGCAACCTGGAGAACAGGTTCCTCCGTTCCGTGATAGACCGGAAGCATAACGTCTATGCAGGGGATTTCGATATATGCCATAATTCCCGTTCCGCCGACATTGAAAGCCGCATTATATTCCGCTTTTTCCTCATCGCTGAGGAAATACTGGTTTTTTCTTTCCGCGGCTTTTTTGTTATATTCCCTTGCCTGCTGCCAGATTTCCTTATATTTACCGTCGTCGATATCGGCAATCTGCTGGATATAATCCTTTACAGCATGGGAGGAAACTCTTGCGTTCCACCAGTCGCTTATGGCGGGATACAGAAGAAGGGACAGACCTATGACCATTATGAGAACAAGAATGACCGTTGATGAAATTCCTTTCTTTTTCATAGGTTTCTCCTTTCTTCTGCGGGCGGGGGAATAAAAATCCCCCGCCCTTTTTTGATTAAACTGAATGAATCCTGTTTTTCAGAAAATCATCATGCGCCCATGCGTTTTTTGGTTACGAGGAAAACAAGGGAACCTGCAACAAGGATTCCGCCGAGGATATAGAAGATCGTGGTGCCGATGCCGCCGGTGGAAGGAAGGGTGGAACCCGCAACGTTTACGATGGTTGCATAGAAGGTGTTGGTGGTCTGGTCCTCAAGGATCCAGCTGTTGTCGCAGATAAATTCCTTGTTGTCCGGATGGAAGGTGATGGTGAATTCGATGGGGTCGATGGTGTTGTAACCCGCCGGAGTTACGCTTTCGGTAAGTACATAATCGCCTGCGCAAAGTCCGGTGAAGGTAACAAGACCGTCTTCGCCGACGAAGGCTTTTACTTCAACGGATTCGGTTTTTGTGATTACTTCCTTAACTTCCTTGATAACATGGGTGGGGTATGCGGTTACGTAAAGATGAATGGTTTTTTCATCGATATCGGTGGTTGCCGGGTCATCTTCGAGAACCGGGGCAACATCGGTGAATCCGCCTGCAACAAGTTCCCAGTAAACCGGAACTTCGCTTCCGGTTGCAACTGCAAAGGTTTTGCGGGTAACAAGCATAGTTCTTACTGCATCGCCGGAAAGGGTGAATTCCGCACCGGTGAGGATATTGCCTGCACCGTCAACTTTTTTTACGGTAAGGGAAGTTACATAGGATTCAACTTCGTCTTCGGGAGTTTCCGTGGGAGGTTCGGTGGGAACGGGTTTTTCGGGGATTTCGGGAGGAGTTGTGGGAACTTCTTCGGTGTTGGGGTTGTTGTCATATTCAATGCGGACTTTGTTGGGGTTACCTTCAACACCGATAACAGCGTTTTCGTTAACGGTTGCGGAATAGGTTACAACAACAAGGGTTTTGCCGGTGATTTCGCCAACAACCGGGTCTGCGAGAAGTTCGAGAGCAAGGAGATCCTGGATTCCGAAATAGAGAGAGGTTCCGCCTTTATAAGGGTCTGCGGGATCGGTTCCGGAATACGCAACGCCTTCCTTATAGAAATATTTTGTTACGTCAACGCCGTTTACGGTGATTCTGACGTCGTCGTTATAGGTAAGACCTGCGGAAAGGGTATCTCTGAATGCGTAGTAATAAGTTACGTAATCATCAAGGTTTTCCGGAAGAGTACCGGTGATTTCATATTTTACAGCTTCGCCGATGCCTGCTTCGTTGAGTTCAACTTTGTTTCCGCCTTCGTCGATCTTTTTATCAACAGTGGGGAATTCGCCTTTATGGGAAACTTCGGTGTCGCGGACAACTTCGAGGATATAGCGGGAATAGGTGCTGTTGGGTTCGGAGGAAATGGTTTCGTTGATAACGATGTAATAACCGTCCTCAAGACCGGTGATCAGGTGGTGTTTTGCGGTATTGTCATAGCTGGATGTTTTTCCGGCTCCGCTGATGACATGTTTTGCAACGATATCTGCAAATGCCTTGGCGATGGGGTCATCCATTTTGAGGGGTGCTGCTGCAAGAACTGCGGCAACGCTTTTTGCGTCGGTGCAGCTGCTGTATGCCGCAACGCCCTGGAGTTCCGCAAGAAGCGCAGCTCCGTCAACGCCGCTGCCCCAGGCGATGTTGGAAAGAACGCCGTCGGTATTGAGATCGCCGTCAAAAATCTGATATGCCGCATAAACGTAATCTTTGTTCTGGTTGTTATAGATTGTGATGGTGTGGCTGTGCTCTTCTGCAAATGCGGTTGCGGAAAGGCTGAAGACCATAATAAGGCAAAGGACTATGGCTAAAAATCTTTTCATCGTGTTATATCCTTTCTTTAAAGTATTTTTGTTATACCGGATATTCTTCCGGGCGCTTTTTTCAGTTTTTTTCAGGAAAGCTTGTTTTTTTATTCCCTCGCCTCCCTTTTTCCGCGCTTTCGGAAGTATCCGTACATTATGGCCGCCGCTGTGAAAAGCATAAAGCCCGATGTATAAATCAGATCTCTGCCGCTTCCTCCGGTGGAAGGAAGAACATACTGGATTTCGTTCTCGATGAACTCATCCCAGGTGATTTCCTCTCCGCTCTTTCCGGTAACTGTTACGGTAAGGGCATCGTAGGAAACTTTTATGGAATAGGTGTTGTCGTTCGGTTTATAACCGTCCGGAACGACCGTTTCGGTAAGGGTGTAGGTGTGTCCGGAAGGGATATTGCTGAAGGAAACATTTCCGTTTTCGTCGGAAGTTGCTTCATAAACGCTTACCTCAACATGTCCCTTTCCGTCGCCGCGGCAGAATCCGCAGCTTTCGGTATCGTGGGCAAGAGCAAAAGTTGCGCCCGGAAGAGGATCTCCGACGGAGTTTGTTTTTGTAAAGCTGAGTTCGGAAAGATAGCCTTCAACCGCCGGAATCGGGAATTCAACGGTTTTTCTGTCGGAAATTGTAACGTTGCTTCCGGTTTGTTCAATAACTCGGTAGGTAAGGGATGTAACGTCGTTTGTATCGTAGGATTCCCGCTCGATGAACTGGCTCATTTCGTTCTGGAGCCTTACTCTGTATTTAAGAGTGCAGCGGTAATTCGTTACGTTTCCGAATGCGGTGCTTACGTATCCGGACTTCTTGATGTCCCATTCGATTGTATGTTTGGATTCATCAAAGGTTGCGGTGTTTTCATATTCTTCGCCGTCTCCGCTTTCGCCTTTAAGGTCGCCTTCAACAAGAATGCCGTCTTTGTTATAGAATCCGATGAACTCAACGGAATCGAGTTCGTGAACGCCCATATCGCCCATGGGGTCCGTTGCAACCCAATCAAGATGGGAACTTTGCGCGTTCAGTTCTTTGATCTGTTCAAAGATTTTGTTGAACGCATTTGCAAGACCGGTTGAGTTTGTGCTGTCGTAATAATATCCGGAACCGATTTTGTTTCCAAGCCAGTTTTTGAATGCGTCGGGGGTATCCGCCGCGCCGATTTCATAGTTGGTGTTTCTTCTGTCAACAACCGAATGGCTTGTGTTAAGGCACTGGTCAACGTATTTTTTAATGGTCTGATCGCCGATTCCGACGCCGATGGAGAAGATTGTGACTCCGTTGTTCTTCATCGTTGTTGCCTGCTGTCTTGCTTTGATTGCAGCCGGGTCGGAATAGCTTGTTCCGTAAGCGCAGGGACGGTTTTTTCCGTTCAGTTTCTGAACCGAATCGTAAAAACGGGTTCCGTTTGCATCATAAGGATCGTAACCGTCATATGCCGCGCTTGTTCCGGTGTTAAGATATGTGGTCGGGAAACCGTCGCTTAAGAATACGACGTATTTATGTTCGTTTCCTGCGGAATTGAGCATATCATACGCCCGTTTAAGTCCGCCTTCAATGTTCGTGAACCTGTTGTGCGCGGAAGCGTATCCGCTCTTGTTGATTATCGTCGAGGTTCCGTTCTTCATCGCGCTTATAAGCGAAGTTTCCTGTGCCGCGGTATAGCACTGGCTGAGCGGGAAAATCTGGTGGGCGTCGGTGTTGAATGCAACAAATCCGATTTTGCTTGCGCCCTTGTTGTTCTGGCGGAACTGTTTTATAAAGTTTTCCGCCGCAGTCATTGCCGCCGCATATCTTGTGCTGCCGCCGAAATCGGAGTTCATTGTCTGGGAAATATCCATTACAATTACAACCGCCATATCCGGTTCTTTATAAACTTCGGTGACAATATCCTGGGTAATAATTTCAAGGGTTATGTCGAAGACGTTTTCAATTTCCGTTCCGTCGATGGTTTTGCTTACGTAAACGGCGCCTTCGGAAGAAACGTTTTCGCCGCCTTCCGCCCTTATCTGGGAATCGGAAGGATCATCATTTCCCGCGGCGTTTACTGTTCCGGCAAATCCGGAAGCGGAGAAGATGTTGTTTTCAATAACGGAATTTATAAATTCGCCGCTTGCCGAACCGATGGATTCATAATTGTTGTATTCGCCGAATCCGCCGTTTTCAACAAACGCTTTCCAGTTATATCCGTCCGCATATTCCGCGATTGTATCAAGGTCGCCGTAAATCAGAACGCTTATTTTTTCGGAAAGCTCCCTGAATTTTTCTTCGGAAAGGAATCCTTTGTTATATCTTTCCGAAACCTTGTTCCAAAGTTCTTCGGCTTTTGCTTTAAGTTCTTCCTCCGGAAGGTTTTCCGCAGCAAGAGCTTCAAATTCGGCAAGAAGCGCTTCATATTCAGCCTGCTGTGTCGCTTCGTCCATGACCGCGTTTACCGCAAGATGCTTTGATTCAACGCGGAGCTTTTCTTCCGTTCCGTGGGTTTCGCAAGTTTCTTCCCAAACGTTGTGTTCCATTGCGGCGGCAATCGTTACAAAAACTTCTTCGCCGTGGGACATTTCAAGGATTTTTACCGCGACGCTTTCGCCGAAAGTTCCGGGAACAACCGTTTCCTCAAGGCTTTCCGCGCGGATTCTCAGATAACCCGTAAGGGTCTGGGCTGCGGCTTCCGCAGCGATTTCCGCTTTGATTTCCGCTTCCTCAATCCAGCTCATCGCATCAAGGTCAAAAACCGCTTTTTCCGCCGGAAGAGGAAGAACAATTTCGAGTTTTATTCTTGCTTCGCCGAATTTTTCATCGACGTAAGTTTTTGTTTCGCCTTTGAAGCCGAAAACCGCGTTTTTGCCGATTCCGACTTTTTCGTTTTCGGAATCGACCGCTTCGAGCACGGAAACAAATGCCTTATCTTCGCTGAGCACGGAAAGTTCTTTCCATTCCGCTTCGGTGAGCACCGTTTCAATTCCGGCGAGCACGGATATATCTCCGGCTATGAGCTTCTGAGCATCGTCAAAAGTTTCATAAGCTTCTTTTATTTCCGCAACCGCGGTTCCGAGTTCTTCTTTATATACTTCATAGGATTCCTTATCAAGAACGCTGTTGAATCCTTCAAGTTTTTCTTTTGCTTCTTCCGCCGAAGGAAGGTTCATAATCTTTTCCGCAACGCTTTCCGCGGAAAGGATTTCTTCTTTTGCCATCGGGTTTTCCGGAAGTTCGCAATAACCGAGGATTGCGGGATCGGAAGTTTCGTAAATCAGATATTCAACCCGGGCGTTTTCGGTATCGCCGGCAATGAATTCGATTTTTTCCGTTCCGGAAACTTTTCCGGTAACAATTCCCATAAGCTCCGCTTCGCCGTCGTTATCGGTATCGATAAATACCAGGTCGCCGGTTTCCGGAACAAAATCTCCGGAAAGGAGCTTTCCTTCCGCATCAAGAGCAAGAAGCCATCTTTCGCTTTCGGTTTCCGTTGCAAAATCCGTAATTCCCGCATATTCAACGCAGAAAGCAACGAACATTGCGCTCCAATCGCCGTAAGGATCGCCGTACTTTTCACCGTAGCGGGTGTAGCCTTTAAGTTCTTCGCCCACAAGGATTACGTTTTCGGCGCTTTCGGAATAACCGATCTGGCTTTCAGCCACCGCAAGGATGTCCTTTGCCCAGTTTCCGCTGAAGGAAATTCCGGAAAGGGAAGCTTCCCAATCTTCCGGGGTTTCGGTATCCGCCGAGCTGTCAACTTCTTCGGAAACACATTCCGCTCCGTGGGAATGTTCCGGAATGCTGCAGATAAGATTTCCATCCGCGCCGTAGCAGCTTTCGATGTGGGAGTGGATTCCCATTCCGCAAAGGTATGTTTCGGGATATTCCTCCTTTGCGAAGCATTCTTCGGTATGGAGGTGTTCGCCGGCTTCGCAGATCAGGATTTCCTTTTCTACGGAAGCATAACAGCCTTCGTTGTGGGAATGGAGCTGAACTTCCTGTTCGGTGCAGTTCAGCGTTCCGTCGTTTTTATAGCAGCCTTCCGAATGTTCATGAAGAATCTCTTCGTTTTCTTCATATCCGCAAAGGAGTTCTTCGATCACAACCTTTTCGTAACATTCTTCGCTGTGGAAATGTTCCTCAAAACCACAGACGGCCTCTCCTTCCATTGTTATAGCGGGCAATATCAAAATATAGGTCGTACAGAAAACAGCGATAAGGGCAAGAGGTCTGAAAACTTTTTTCCAGAGGCTTCTGTTTTTCCTGTTGTTATTCAGTTCCTTAGCTTTTTTCTGAAACACATTTCCCATGCTACCCCTCCAATCTTTTGTTTTTTTATAGTCATTTCACGAATCCGAACTTTTCAAGAGGCCAGACCCGGAACACGATTTTTCCTACTATCTGTTCTTCCGAAACGCAGCCCACGCTGCTGTGCCTTGAATCCACCGAGGTTTTTCTGTGGTCGCCCATAAGGAAGATCGCTTCCTCCGGAACCTGGTACGGAAATTCAATATCGCAGATTCCTTTGTCCCTTTCGGAAATATAGGGTTCAACAAGAATTTCGTCATCCAGAAGAACAATTCCGTCCTCCCGGATATCAACCCAGCTTCCCGGACCGGCGATATATCTTTTTACAAGAACCTTGTTTCCGTAATAAAAAGCGACTATATCGCCCGGTTCAAGGTTTTTTGCCTTTACGGAAACAACGATTTCGCCTTCCGCAAGGGTCGGGCTCATTGATGAACCGAAAATCTTAAGCACCGGAAGCCAGAGCGTTGCAACCAAAACCGCAACCGCCGCCGCGGTTATAAGAGCAAAAACCGTGCTTCGGAGCGTTCTTTTATAACGGCTTTTATATTGCTCTCTTTTGAGTTCCTGCTCAACTTCCTTTGATGCGGGAAATCTTTCAAAAATCATCTTTATTCAACCATTCCGTCTTTTTCGTTAATAAAATCGTTTATCTCGCCGAGGATCACTTCCGTAACGGTGTCCTTCGGTTTTCCTTTGCGGATTCGCTCCGCTTCGTATTCCGCATCCTCAAGGATTTTTTTGCATTTTTCTCTTGTTTCGTTTTCAAGGGAAATTATGTTTTCAAGATATTGTTTCGCCGCGCTTTCCGCCGCTTTGAAAACCCCGTTTATCCTCATGGAAGCTTCTGCAAGGGAACCGGATCTTTCGATGTTGATTTTTCTTTCCGCAAGTTCCGCTTCCGCTTTTTCAAGCCTTTTTCCAAGCCTTTCCGTTTCTCTTGTCTGGACCAGGAGAAGTTCAAGAAGTTCCTCCCTGCTCAGCTTTCGGAGCTCTTTTTCTTTCATGCTCAGCCCTCCGGAATATTATGTTTTTGATTGTTTTTCCCTGATTGCCTGCTTAAGGTTCTGTTCATTCACTGTGTTGATATAGTCCTTGAATTCTCCGAGGACCCTTTTTCCGAGAGCGCGGTAATCAAGAGCAAAAATCTTCGAGATTTTGATTTTCCTCATCTCTTCCGGAACTCCGTAAATGGCGAGGATAGAACTTATTGCCGATTCTATCTTGAGCGGAAGAGGAGTTTTTTCCTCCGGGGTCATAAGGGTTGCATATTCGATTCCGGAAACAATGTTTTCCGCCGCGGTCCATTGTTCGTCAGTCCATTCCGGACGGTACTGCCCGAAAATTTTCTTTGTTTTTTCCTTATCGTTTTCCCGGATAAGCCCGAGAATCATTTCGGAAGAATATGCTGAAATAAAAATATCTCTTGCGGCTTCGTCTTCGCTGCAGGCCGAAGCAATCGTTGCAATTTCAAGGCAATAGGCAAGCATTGAAGTTTTTCCCTCGTCTGCCGCCTGTTCAAGAAGTTTTTCCTGGAAAACAAACAATTCTTCCGCAAGAACAGCAAGAAGATGTTCTTTTGATTTAAAATAGAAAGTGATGTTTCCTGTGCTTATATCAAGAATCTTCGCGATTTTTGAAAAGGAGGTGTTTGAATATCCTTCCTCAAGAAAAAGCCGGGCTGCAAGCTGGATTATCTGAAGCCTTGTATCAGGGCGTTTTTTGTTGATATGCGGCACAGGAAGTTCCTCCTTCTTGTTCATTAGCACATGTGCAATTTATATGCCTGCAATTTGCACAAATACAATTTGCATGCGTGCTAATTTCATTATAGCCATATTTTCCATAATGTCAACCATTTTCCGGAAATAATTTTTTTATTTTTCAAAAAGCATTTTTATCCGGAACATAACCACTATTAAACTGTTTGTTTGCTCAGACATTAAGGGGGTCAGTACTTGCTGACCCCTTGAATGGGTACTGAATATTACCAATGCATCGTTTGCCCTGCTTCCGGTAAACCGGTAACATTCGCCTATTGCAAAAATGCAGTTGGTCTGTAATTTTTATGCCAAGGCTTGTTATCGACTCCTGCAGAACCGGGGGTTTAGTTAAGCCTAAAGGCAACAAAGAAAAACCCCCGTGCTCATTTTGAGCACGGAGGTTTTTTATCATCCCGTTACCGGGAGTTTTCCGATTATTTTTGCGACAAATTTGCGGATTATGTTCGCATCGAGAGCGGTGATTCTTCCGTCAAGGTCAGCGTCGCCGACAAGAAGTTGCTCATCGGTTGGTTTGATGAGTTTCGCCGCAACAAGGCGCGCATAGTAAGCATCTTTTACGTTCACTTCGCCGTCGAGGTTGATGTCACCCATGGGGTATTCCCATTCTCCGCAGACGGTGCAGATTCCGTTTTCGAAGCTGTGGCCGGCTGCCTCCACATAATCTCCGACATAGCTCTCTCCGCATCCGCAGGTATATGTCGTATAACCCTGCTCGGTGCAGGTGGGAGGAGTCACGGCGGCTTCATAAACATGGTTATGAACGGTGAATTTCTTTTCGATGATGCTGTAACCGTGGGTTGCCCGGAGAACGACGGTGTAATCGTTTTCGGATTCATATTCCGCCATGCTCAGCCCGAAGGATTCGATTTCGTTTCCGCAAAGGGAACCGATTTGCTCCGCAAGGGCTCCAAGGATTTCTTCCTCGCCGGAAACCCCTTCCGGGTTCCAATTGATTCCGGAAGCTTTTTCAATAAACGCATCAACCGGATCGACGGTATAAACAGACTGTCTGAATTCATCCGGGCTTGCGATGACCTCCCGGATAACCGCAAGAACGTCACCGTTGACTGCGCCGCTGTACTGGCTTCCCTCTCCTTCGGCGGAAGGTCCGTTTTCAGCGGAAAGCGCCGCCCCGACGTCAATTTTTCCGTTTTCGGTGATGAGGATTTCGCTGTAATTGTCAAGAATTTCGGAAACAACTCCTGCCGCAAAAAGATAGCGTCCCAGCTCATAGGTGAGATGGGTGGTGTCCCTTTCAAGAATGCAGAAATCGCTTTTATCAAAAAGCTTCGTTGTTCCGAAATAACTGCTCATGGCGTTCTGCTTGAAGGTGGAACCGTGGATAACAAAATCCGGCATATTTGCGGTTTTTTCCGCAATTGCCTTTTCCACCGCCGCAATATTCGCAAGGGATTTTGCATAGACCTCTTCCCTGCTGAGGACCTCAAGGCTTATCCTGTTGCCTTCGCCGTCACGAAGAGCAGTATCTCCGCCGGTGGAACGGATATCCACCCAGTCCGCAAACCACGCAACCTGCGGTTCTCCTTTTCCGTTTCCGGAAGCGATTTCTTTCACTTTTCCGATAAATGAGGCTATTCCCGCCTTGAAAACCTCCGGATAATCCACAACGGATTCCATATAATCCTGAACGATGACGAGGTCATATCTGTTCTTCGCAAGATAGTTATATGCTCCTGTTTTGTTGTTTATTGCTTCAAGATGGGAACGGTAAGTTGCGTTGACGTTGCTGTTTCTTCCGGAATAAAGACCGATACTTCCGATCTGCGCCCGTGATATGGTGATTTCGGTTTCAAGACCGGCGTTTTCCATATCCGCAAGGATATTTCCGATAAATCCGGAATAATCCGCCGTGTGGCTGTTGCCGATGCAGAGAATCCGAAGTTTTTCGATTTTTATATCAAAGCCGTTTTCTTCTGCAAATTCAAAGGCTTCGGAGTTCAGACAGAGTTTATAAACCGCATCCTCCGGGAATGCTTTTGCATCGAATCCGCTTATTTCCTCGCCGATTGCAACTTCGCCGATGGAATCCATAATTTCATGCCAGGGAACATCGTTTTCGGTTTCATAGCTGTTCATGGAACCGGTTCCGGTGATGTTGAGCCGCAGCTTTCCGGTCTTTTCGGAAACTTCAAGATTATAGAAAACCCCTTCGCCGCAGGTTCCGGAGCTGATTTTTCTGAGAAGCACGACCGCACTTTCTGCACCGTAAACCGTGCTTTCATAGTCCGAAACAGAATAGTTGTTCTGCGGAATTTTGCTTATAAGCTCAACCGCTTCACAGAGCATTTCAATACTTATCTGTTCTGCGGAGATAAGGTTTTTTTCGCATTCGTTAAGCATTTCCGCATAGTTTTCCAAATCCGTATAATAAAGAGTCGGATTCGCAATTGCGACGCTGATTTTTCTGTTTCCATTGCCCCTTATCCAGTAATCAGCCGTTTTAACGGTGCTTGCCGCAAAGATATCAAGAGGGGTTTCCCTTGCGGTGGTGGAGAAAAGAACAGCGTTTCTGACAACCTCCGCTTCCGGATTTTCGATCCGGATCTCGGCGACTGCGTTCATATTGGTAAGAACGTAGGAACCAATACAGGAAATGGTTTCGTCAAAAACAACCTTGGTTATTTCTTTTCTTCGCTGATACCATTCAGCGATTGTACAATCCGTCGGGTTTTCCCTGCTCATATTGGAATAATCCGGAAGTCTTCCGTAATCTTCCATGGAAGAATTTCCGAAATCCCGGAAGGTGAGAACGCCGTCCTCAATTTTATAGGCAAGGTGTCCGCTTTTTTCGTTCACGGAAACCGGAACAGCCTTCCATCCCTCCAAAACGGCAAATTCCGTATTGATTTCAAGCCTTCTCAGAATTCCGTCAACGGATGCATAATAAATCGTTCCGTCCATGGGGTCAACACTTATCATTTCCGGTTCGTTGGTGATTCCGATTTCCTCAAAGCAAATGTTCTTTTCAATTTCGCCCTTTTCCGGGTCGATTACCTGGATAAAAGGCGAGGCAACGGTTCCCTTGCCAAGACCGGTTACGGAAAGAATCTTTCCGCCGTAATAACAGCATCCCTGGATAACAATAAGATGCTCCGTATCGAACATCTTGATAATATCGGTGCTTTCGAGGGTAACAAGATTGCAGCCGTAGGTTTCGCTATAAACTCCGTCGCCGATTTCCGGAAGATCGAAACTCAGGAACCGGGTTTGTTCCTCGCCGTTCCGGAGAACAAAAGCCCAGAGCTTATCCCCATCCGTATCAACAACAAAGTTGCCGTAGGGCAGATAATAAGGATATCCGTTGTCCTCCGCAGAGTTCCACAAATTATAATCATCGGTGAAGCCGATTTTTATCACCTGAACAAGCTTGCATCCGAAAACTCCGTTTTCCTCGGTGATTCTGTAAACACAGCAGGTTCCCTCTTTTTTGTCGGCATAGCCTTCCCAGTAATTGTTATAAATATTTACATAAAGAAGCGGATATTTATCCCCTTCCGCGTAAAATTCATTTCCGAAGCAGACAGAATTTGCGTGTGGATTGAGAACGCCTACCTTATCGACTGTAAAGCTTCCGATTTTCGTTTTTGTTTCAACGTCATAAACGTTGCAGTTCCCGGAATTATTGAAAAGGAAAACCTTTTTGTTATAAACCGCGCCGTCCTGACAGCCGTTCATTGTCATTATGTTTGTTGCCTTAAGTTCAGGCTCCGGAAGTTCAAAATCCTCGCCGGTTTTATAAACCCGGATTCCGGATTTTTCAACCGCATCCATGGTGAAATCCGCAATGGGGTCTTCCCGGAAAATGAGTTTCATATATTTCGCTTCCGGATAATTTTCGGTTATATCTTCCGTATAGAACCCGTTGGTGACGAAATATCCGGTTTTATCCGGGTTTCCGTTTCCGAGGTAATTGAGATTTTCATCATACGCAAGATATCCGACGGCATAGCCTTTTCCGATTCCGACTCCAACGTAATCTTCAACCGGAAGATAGCTGATACAGCGGATAACCTGCTCACGGACGAAGGTGATTCCGCTTTTTGCGTAAATCGAACCCATTTCCCAGATTACCGGTCCGTACTCCGCATCGTAAAAACGGATTCCGGAATCCGGAATCATATCAACGGCCATTTCTCCGTTTTTTCCGCGCCAGAGCGCAATCCGGAAATAAACACCCTCCGGATAGCGGATAAGCATTTCTTTGGTGGAAATTCCCTCCCCGCTCAGAAGGAAGTTTGCGGTAAGGTCCGCTTTTCCGTTGCCGAGATAGTTATAATCCTTATCATACACAAAATAGGTAAGGCAGTGTCCGCTGTTGAGGGTTATTCCGGAATAATCAGAAAGTTCAAGATAACCCTTGTTCCTTACAACGTTCGGATAATCCCTTTCGATTCCGGTGGCCGCGGTGATGGTGCCCTGTTCCCAGAAAACCTCGCCGGTATATCCTTCATCCGGCTCCGCCGTTTCCGCTTCGGAAAAACTTATCTCCTCGCCGATTTTCTCCAGTTCAAACGCAAAAGCAGGCACCGCACCGGAAAACGCCATATTTATTGCAAGTATAAGAGCCATCAGCCTTTTAAGAAATTTCATCCGCTCTGTCCCCCGATAGTTTAAAAAAGTATATACATATTTATTATAAACTTATTAAGCATAAAAGACAATTGATATTCCGCATACTGATGCTCATTTTTACTTCTTTTTTGTCTTTTCGACTTTTCTGCATGCCTTTCAATTTTCCATTATTTACCTTTAGGACTTATTCCCTTGCAGTGACATCAACCGTACCGAACCCCTGCCCAGAGAACGGCTATTTTAAGCCATTTATATGTTTTTGGAATGGTTTCCTTGTGGTGTTGCCTGTCAAAAAACACATACCCTCCACCACCGGAAAACGCGTAAAATTTTGCATTTTTTTCAAAATATTCGTGCACCCGTTTTACCGAGTCTTTCCTTGCCGTTTGGCATTTTACAAAAACCCGAAAACTTGTTTTGCCGAAGCAATTGAAAGCATCACAAACAAATAAGCCACCTGGCAAGCAAAGCTTCGCCAGGCGGCTTATTCTGTAATTTTTCACGCTATGTGAAACTGAGTGGTGGAGGCGAGGGGAATCGAACCCCTGTCCGAAAGCCCATTCACACAAACTTCTCCGGGTGCAGGCTGTTGTTTAAATTTCCCGAAGCGGACGGACAGCAGTCAAACTGTCCGCTTTGGTATTTTCCTGATACAACGGCGGTACGGAAAAAGCTCCCGCCGGTCGTTCACCGCTAATCGACGCCCTGTCCGAAGCCGCGGTACTCAACGGCAGAACGGCTGCTTAATTAAGCAGCAAATGCAAATCTGTCAGATTTAG
>JAFQBT010000138.1 GCA_017399625.1 Oscillospiraceae bacterium | reverse complement strand
GTCAGCAAAGCAAGGCAAAGCACGATCCTTTCCGCCCATATTACAAACCGCGGCAGGAAAATCATAAATGCAATGCAAAGAACATATGCCAGGGCGATGATTGCCGTAATATTATCCATAGAAACCGGAAGAGGTGTTCTTCCGTCAATGTTCAGGGAAGGTCCCATGAAATAAATGAATCCCATCTGCCAGAAGGTGAACATTGCAAAACAGATAAGCAGCCAAAGGGGTTTTTTTAGGCGTTTTCTTTGGTTTTCAAAAAGAAGCCGGTTATTCATGGTTTTCCCTCCTTATTTTTATGAAAAAACTGCGTTTTTACCCCTTTTTTTATAAAAATCCCCCGAGTGTGGGATATTAAAAAGTAAGGATTTTATCTATAATTCAGTCAGAAAGACCGATTTCAATTACATAATATCACAGGATATTCCATATATCAACAAAAATTGAAGCGGTCGGAAAGAACGGAGGGAGAATATGCTGCACTTTTTAAACAGCATTAAAGTTGACAAAAAAACTATGCGGTTTTATGCGGAATGTTCCCTTTGCGGAAAGCGAAAGCTCGGTCCGCCGGTACCCATTTTATGCCGCGGAAGAAAAAGGCTTGAAAACTGCGAAAAGGGAAAATCAAATCCTTTAAGCCAAAAAGTTTTCAATCACGTAAAAGCCGCGGCAATGCAGATCCTTGCGGTGCATTTTAACCAATGCAGAAGCTGCCTTTGCTGGGTGTGCGACGATTGTTATGATGAAAACGATCCCTGCGGTGCCTGCAAAAAGTGTTCCGAAAAAAGAAAAACCGCACTTGCAAAATGCGAAAACATATAAGGAGTGAATTTTATGGGATTTCTTGAAAGAGCAATAAGAAAAGGAGTAAGCCAGGGAGTCGGCAGAGCCATGGGAGAAGCGCTGAGCAAGGCAATCGAACCCCATGCAAACGAGCTTGCAAACAAAGCGGCACAGCGCATTGACGAAGCAGCCGCAAAAAATGAAGAATACGAAAATCAAAGAAGACAAAATTCCGCTTTTAACGGCGCTTTCGCAAATCTTGAAAGAGCCGCGAACGATTATGCAACCCAGCTCGGCAAAAATATGAAAATCTGCCCCGGCTGCGGAGAAACCGTTACCGCAGATAAAAAATTCTGTCCTCATTGCGGCGCAAAGCTTCCGGAGCAGACCGTTGCGGAAGGCGCTGTTTGCCCGAACTGCGGAAAACAGAATTCCATAGGAACAAAATTCTGCCAGGATTGCGGAACAAAGCTTCCGGCGGCAGTTGCGGAAGAGCAGGCACAGCTTATGAAGGACGACGCGGTTATGGCGGAATGGGACGAAAAGCTTGCCGTTTACCCCAAATGGACTTTGGGCGGAAAAGATTATTATATTGAAGAATATGACGCCGGAACTTTCGGCTTTTCCGCAAGATTTGCAACGCCTGTCGGCGCCCAGGCTGCAGTACGGCAATACAGAGAAGTTCTTTTGCAAAACGGATTCCGTCAGGCGGGTCAGTATCCGAATATAGAAAACCTTTATAAAAGAATAAACGGAACGGTATATCACGTAGATACGGAGCATTGCTTTGAAGGCGACAGCGACTGTCC
>JAFQBT010000137.1 GCA_017399625.1 Oscillospiraceae bacterium | reverse complement strand
CCCTTGCAAATCGCCGTTTTTTAAACGGGCGGATAATATCCGCCCCTACATTAATTTTGCGGAACCATCATACATCAGCCGAAAATCTATACAGAATCCCCCAGTCACCTTCGGTGCCAGCCCCCTTTAACAAGGGGGCCTTTTTGCAAAAAAGCGGGCGGATGATATCCGCCCCTACATTTTCCGTTTTCAACTATCAACTTTCAACTTAAAGAGAATCCCCCGGTCATTTATAATCTCACCCGAGAGGGCAGGCTGTTTTAAAATGCAACATTTGACAGCGGCGCCCCAAAAAGATATAATATTCTTCGGTTTGATTTTTAAAAGGGGGCATTTTTTTGGCTTCAGAAACATCCGCAAAGCGCATTGATATGACCACCGGTCCCATCGGAAAGCGCATGATAAGCTTTGCAATCCCGGTTTTTATCGGGCATCTTTTCCAGCAGCTTTATAATACCGCGGACTCCATAATCGTCGGAAACTTCGTCGGAAAACAGGCTCTTGCGGCGGTTGCCAGCAGCGGAAACCTCATCTTCATGATGACCGGCTTTTTTATGGGACTCTGCATGGGCGCCGGTGTTATAATCGGAAGATACCTCGGCGCAAAGGATTATGAACGGATGAAAAAGGCAATCCATACCGCCGTTGCCTTCGCCCTTTGCTGCGGACTAACCCTTTCCGTGCTGGGACTCTGGCTTGCGCCGAAGCTTCTGGTGCTCATGAAAACGCCGGAAAACGTCCTTCCCCTTTCAATAACCTATTTCCGCATCTATTTCTTCGGAAGTTTCTTTTCCCTGACCTATAACGTCTGTGCCGGAATCATGCAGGCCGTCGGCGATTCTAAAAATCCGCTCCGGTTCCTCATCGCTTCCTCCATCACAAACGTAGTGCTGGACCTTCTCTTTGTCGGTGTTTTCCGCTGGGGAGTTTCCGGTGCAGCCACCGCAACCGTTATCAGCCAGATGCTCTCTGCGGTGCTCGGATTCCGTAAGCTTATCCGAAGCGAGGGTTATTACCAGCTCCACGTCAGAGAAATCGGATTCGACATCGGCCGCCTTAAGGAAATCCTCCGCCAGGGAATCCCCTCCGGCATCAATAACTCCATCATCTCCATCGCGAACGTTGTGGTCCAGTCAAACATCAACGCTTTCGGCGATGACGCCATGGCCGGATGCGGTTCCTACGCAAAGGTCGAAGGCTTCATCTTCCTTCCGATAATGGCGCTTTCCATGGCGATCACCACCTTCATAAGCCAGAACCTCGGCGCAGGAAACCACGAAAAAGCGCTTAAAGGTTCCCGCTTCGGAATAATCTGCGCGGTTGTTTCGGCGGAAACTCTCGGACTTATTCTCTGGCTTACCTGCCCATGGATTATTCCGCTTTTCAACGATGACCCTGCGGTTGTTGAAATCGGCGTAAACCAGATGAGAACCGAAGCGTTTTTCTATTTTCTTCTTGCTTTTGCCCATGCCGTTTCCGCAGTAATGCGCGGCGCCGGAAGAGCAAAAATGCCCATGTACACAATGCTCCTTTGCTGGTGCCTCATCCGTGTTGCATACGTCACCGTTGCTGTGCAGTTCTTCCCGGTCATCAACACGGTCTATTGGGCATATCCCCTCACCTGGTTCCTCAGCTGCATAATTTTCCTCGCCTATTACCTCAAAGGCGACTGGCTTCATACATACGATTACCGGTAACAAAAAAGCGGAGCATTGCTCCGCTTTTTTTAATAAGCCTCTCTTGTGCAAAGAAAATTCAGCCTTCCCAGAGGGGAAGGTGTCAGCCGAAGGCTGACGGAAGAGGGATTACATGTAACCCGGAGGGCATAGCCTTCCCCTTGAGGGGAAGGTGTCTGCGAAGCAGACGGATGAGGTGTTCCTCCGCAAACCGCCGAGCGAATTACCTCCCCTTGAGGGG
>JAFQBT010000136.1 GCA_017399625.1 Oscillospiraceae bacterium | reverse complement strand
TACGTTTAGCTTGCGAGTACTAATTGGTCGAGGACTTGACCTTTTGCCAAATTTTTTCTCTCTCTTCGAGATATCAAAGTTATTCTTTCTGCGTCTTTTTCAGTTTTGAGGGTTTTCCTCAATAAATAGTCGGTGTTTATTACGGCGAGGATCCACCTGTTCCCATTCCGAACACAGTAGTTAAGCTCGTTCGTGCCGAAAATACTTGGAGGGCAGCCTCCCGGGAAAATAGGTCGATGCCGACACAGCACAGTTTCTCACTGTGCTGTTTTTCTTATTCCTCCTTAGCTCAGTAGGTAGAGCGCATGACTGTTAATCATGATGCCGTTGGTTCGAGCCCGACAGGGGGAGCCATAAAAAGTCAGAACCGTTAATCGGTTCTGACTTTTTTTCATAGGGGGATTACCCCCTTTTGACGCAAATCATCTTCGCTTTGCTTGACTGATTTGCTGTCACCCCCACAGAGGAAGGCGAATGATGCCATTCGGCCATTCGCCGTTTCTGAGCATGAGCACGGGAGATCTATAAAAAACATGCCGGTGCTCAAAAATAATCCTTGCAATTTCTGTATCTGTATGATATAATATTAAAGTTATATGCGGTGTTTATTACGGCGGGGACCCACCTGTTCCCATTCCGAACACAGTAGTTAAGCCCGTTCGTGCCGAAGATACTTGGAGGGCAGCCTCCCGGGAAAATAGGTCGATGCCGCAACAAAAAAGAAGCTCTGACAAATGTCAGAGCTTCTTTTTTTATCTTTCCGGATAGTCAAGACCTTTTTTGAGCCCAAGAAGATAATCGGCGGAAACGTTGAAATAGCGGCAGATGGCTTTTATATCCTGTACGCTGGGTTCACATTTTCCGCATTCGATATACGATATTTTCCTTTGGGACATATTGAGGGCGCTGCCGAGCTGGGTCTGGTTTATATCCATATCCTCCCGGAAAGCCCGGACTTTTTCTCCAAAACTCAATTCCATTTAAATCACCCTGTTTACTTTATCATAGACGGAAACTGTCTATTGACAAATAGACAAAAACTATCTATACTGAATATATTGTTGATTTTTTCAGTTTTATTATACGGGTTCCGGGACGATTTACGGTGGTGATTTTTTTGAAGATTCCGAGGGAAATTGTTGAAAAAGCTTCGGCGGGGGACAGGACTGCCTTTGGGGAGATTTACTATTCCTGCTACAGGGATTTTTATAATTTCGCGCTTTTTACCGTCGGAAATCCGGAGGATGCGGCGGACGTTGTTGCCGATTCATTCGTTGAAATTCTCCGGGGCATAGGGAAGCTCCGGAATCCGGAGGCTTTTTCCTCCTGGGCGTTCAGGATTCTCGGAATCCGCTGCAAAAAGGAGATTCGGGAAATTATGAGGCGCCGGGGGATTCTTAATTTTGATGAGCTGGGGGAGCTGCCTTCCTTTGGTTCGGAAAACATGGCGGAGGAACTTTCCGAAAGCGCAAGTCTTTTTGCGGCTCTTTCTGCGCTTGAACCGGAGGACAGAATGATAGTTGTTCTTTATGTGCTCCACGGTTACACCCACCGGGAAATTTCGGAAATAACCGGCCGGCCGGAAGGAACGGTTAAATCCCGGCTTTACCGCGCTTATGAAAAACTCCGGAAACTGATGAAAGAGTAAAGCCCCGGAAAAAAACCGGGGCTTCTTTTTATACATTATTATATATATCTTATTCCGCAGGCAAAACCGAATGCCTTCGGATTTTTTGCCGCAAGCTCTTGAATAGTTGTGGCGTTTTTGATTTTTGGCGGACGCTTATATGCCTTCCCGAAGATGTTTTCAAAGGCCTGTTCGCTGTCCTGAACTTTTCCGATAATGTTGAAATTTTCTGCAAAGGATTTTATTTTTGAATTTTCCTGCAGGAGATCCAGCATTTCCGGATATAACAGCCAGCTGCAGCAGATAAAGGCTTTGAAATCCGATTCGGGGAAAAGTTTCCTGAAAAGCGCATGAGCATCGGAAAAACTTCTGTTTACTGCATCGGTGCTCAAATCTGCGCCCTTCTGGATATGGCAGTTTATCACTTGAGCACCGGCGGGAAGTTTTTGCTTCTGCTCCAAAGAAAAAACCATATATGGTTCGCCGAGAAATTCCTCATCGAGATAAATCATTTCAAAAGGCTGGAACTGCATGGAACCGATTTTGAAAATATTCAGGTTTATTATGTGGCGGAACCAGAGGGCATCATCTTTGCTTATGCCGGGTTTTCCGGTTTTGCTGAGATAGATTTCTGCCCGGAGGGAAACATCCCTGAAGGTTTCCTCGATAATTTTGGGCGGAACTCCAAGGGACAAATATTCTCCGTATTTCTTTTGGAGCAGATTTACCATAATCGCCAGCCTTGTGGCGGGTTTTCTCCGAAGAATCGGATAATCCGGAGCTTCGCCGGAATAGGCGTTTTTTGAGATTTCCTCAAAGTTTTTCATTGAAAAAGCGGAACGAACTGCTTTTTCGCTTTCCGGAGAAAGGGAAAGTATCTCCGAAATTTTGGATTTGTTCATTTTGATTTTCCTTTCTGGTGGATTTTGCGGTGCAAAACCCTTTGGAAAGAATTACCGAAGGGCGGCACCTCTTTTAAAAATTCTGATAGCTTTATTCATAAAAAAAGCCTCCTTTCGTTTTGGATTTTAGTTTATTATAAAATTAATTCCGGCGCAAGTCAAGGATTGCCCGGTTTCTTGAATCATACCACCCGGATTTTTCTTCCGAAGGGGTTATCTCGCAAAAATCGATTTTCCGCACACCCGGGCGGTATTTTGAAAGTTCCCGCCGGGGAAGGGAATAGAGAACCGCGGCGGCGAATCCGCTTATGGAATTTGCGGTTCTGTCCCGATGGAGGAGAATCGGCGAAAAGAGGACCGGCGGAAGGGAAAATCCCTCCGCAGAAAGGCGGGATCTGATTTTATCTGTTTCCTCTGCGGTGAAGCTGAGGCAAAGGGTTTCGTGATGTTTTAAAAGTTCGTTGATTTTCATGGAATCTGCTCCTTTTTAATAAAATCGAGCGCACAAAAAAGCCCATCGTTACCGACGGGCCTTTTTGCAGTACCTTGAAAAATATAAAAAGGGTGTATCCATCGGTCAGGCATTAGCACCTTGCTTTTGCAGGTTGCTGTGCGGTCAACGAGCCTGTCTCTCGCGCACTCTTTATGGTGATTTTATTATAGCATTTTCCGCCGGAAGAACAAGGACAAAACCGCACCGACAGAAAAATATGGACAAAGGGAAAATCCGGTGGTAAAATGTTTACAGATTATAATATATTGCGGATAAATTACGGAGAGTAGACAAAATGGACGAAAAAAATCTTGGAAAATGTGGTTTTTATTGCGGTGCCTGTCCGGATTTTTTAAAAGGGAATTGCAAAGGCTGCGTTCCGGAACATAAAAAGGGAGACTGTTTTTCAAGGGACTGCGTGATTGAAAAAGGTTTGCGCTTTTGCGGAGAATGCAAAGATTTCCCATGCGAAACAATTCTTGAAAAACCGAAATGCACGGTGCTCGACAGAAACTGGCTTCTCTGGAAGAAAAGCGAAAGGGAGTGAAAAAATGTCCGATATAAAAAATCTGATGGTTGATATCGGCGGAGCAAAGGTTCCGGTGGCGGTTTTCGGAAAAGGCGAAAGGAACGTCATCATGCTTCCGGGAGTGGGCGACGGATTGACCACCGTTCAGGGAAAAGCGGCAATGCTTGCGCTCAATTATCCGAAGCTCCGGAAAAATTTCCGGGTTTTTGTTATGAGCCGCCGGATTCCCTTTCCGGAAAACTTCGGGACAAAGGATATTGCCGACGACATGAAAACCGTTATGGATAAGCTCGGCATTAAAAAGGCAAGCATCATCGGCGTTTCCATGGGCGGAATGATTGCCCAGCATTTTGCTGCGGCGTATCCGGAAAGCACCGAAAAGCTTGTTCTCGTTGTCACAACCGCAAGGAAGAGCAAATACATGGACATCATCGGCGACGAATGGCTGCGGATGGCGAAGGAAGGCGACGGAGTTGCACTTATGCGCAGCAGCGTCCGGAACATGTACACCGACGGATATTACCGGAAAAACGGCTGGCTTTGCGAAATTACCGGAAGATTTATGATGCCGAAAAGCTATGAGCGCTTTATCCGGATGGGTTTTGCCTGCCTTGAGCACGATGCTCAGGCGGTGCTCAAAGATATAAAAGCGCCGGTGCTCATAATCGGCGGAACCGAGGACAGAACGGTCGGCGGCGAAGAATCCCTTTTCCTCGGGGAAAATATCCCAGGTGCGGAGGTTTTTATGTACGAAGGCCTGCGCCACGCGGTTTATGATGAGGCAAAGGATTTTAACGAAAGGGTCATCGAATTTCTGGAAAGATAAAGGTGCCGCCAATGATATAGCCACACTGTTAAAGGGGGGAGTTTGCAAAGCAGACGGGGGGATCCTTTTTTAGTGTAAAGTTGAAAGCGGAAAGCTGAAAACGCAGGGCGGCACAGCCTTCCCTTGGGGGAAGGTGGCATTTGCGAAGCAAATGACGGATGAGGGGAAAACCCTGTCCCGTTAAAATAGGACGAACAGCCTCCCTTGTGCAAAGGGAGGTGGCACCGAAGGTGTAGGTTCTTTATCAACCCTTTGTCCCACAGATATAATATTTCCATCTTCTTTTATAATTGAATCAAAAAAAGTAGTAGAATCTGCTTG
>JAFQBT010000135.1 GCA_017399625.1 Oscillospiraceae bacterium | reverse complement strand
GGTATTTTCCTGATACAACGGCGGTACGGAAAAAGCTCCCGCCGGTCGTTCACCGCTAATCGACGCCCTGTCCGAAGCCGCGGTACTCAACGGCAGAACGGCTGCTTAATTAAGCAGCAAATGCAAATCTGTCAGATTTAGCGTTTATTGTTTTTACCCGTTTTATAGATGGCCGGGCGCATCTACCCGCTATTCATGCTTCAAGACCCCCGTCGAAACCTTTACGCCCCCATATATGGCGCATGGATTCCGGATGAGGAAATCAGATGCTGTTTTATTATTATATCCGTTTATCCGGAGATTTACAACTGTTTTAACAAAAAATTAAAATCCTTCCATAAAAAGGAAGGCGCGTGCTCATCCCTTCCCGGAGCCGTGCTCATTTTGAGCACCGATGAGCACGCGTTTTTTCTTTTGAGCACGGGCTTTTTCGCGTTGACAAATATGCTGTTTGCAATATAATTAAGATGTAATATTATGCTTGTAACCTTTTATGATAAAAAGTTTTTCCGGAGGCACAAAGATGAAAAACATATTGAAAAGAACAATCAGTTTTCTGCTTGCGGCAAACATGGCGCTTTCCGGCGCAGTTCCGGCGCTTGCATTTGAACTTGAAAAAATCGGAGAGGAGATAAGCTTTTCCGAAACGGAAACGGTGGAAACTGCGGAAAATCCCTGGGAAGGGAAAAGCGCGGTTTTTGTCGGCGACAGCATAACCGCCGGTTCCGGCACCACGAAAAAATATTATGAATATCTGGACGAGGCGCTGGGTTTCGGTTCCGTCACCGGAATGGGAGTGGGCGGTTCCTGCTTCAGCCTGTATTCGGACTACGGAACGAAAAACCAGCCCCTTATGAGCCGCTATCAGAATATTCCTTCCGCTGACCTCATCGTTGTTTTCATGGGAACGAACGATTACGGTCACGAAACACCTCTCGGAACCATTGATGATACCAAAGACGGAACTTTTTACGGCGCGCTGAATGTCATCATTCCCGCTCTCGTTGCAAAGCATACCGCCAGCAAAATCGTTTTTGCAACTCCCATTCACCGTTACGGAGCGGGAACGAGCGGAATCCTCGGAACAAAATTCACATACGACAACATCCCCAACGGAGTCGGCGCAACTCTTGAGGACTATGCGGACGCGATAAAGGAAGTCTGTGAAGAGAACGACGTTACCGTAATCGATTTGTTTACAGAATGTCCTATTGATCCCACAGATGCTGAAGTTCGCGAAGAATTTATTCCGGACGGAATCCATCCGAACGCCGCCGGTCACGAAGTTCTTGCGGAAATTATGGAGGAGCATATCCGCGGATACGAACCGGTGGAGGTCGATCCGGAAGACCTTACCGAAATCATCCATGGCAACAAATTTGCCGCATTGGGCGACGAGAACCGTGCAAGTTCCCGCATCAACTACTACCTCAAGGCGGGAACGGTTATCACACTCAACGACCCGGAAACTTTCCAATGGGCGTGTGCGAAAACCGACGGCGAAAACAGCAGTAAAAATCTCGGATATTTCCCGGAAAAGCAGTGGACCGATATTGCAACCGCCACCGTTGAAGCGGACGGCTGGATTGGTTTTACTTTCAAATACAGAGATGAAACCAAGGCTTTTGACCTGAGCAGACCTCTTTCGGATTTCATCACCATTGAGGAACCGGAAATCGAAGACCCGAAAGCTCTCAGGGGCAAAACCCTTTCCATCCTCGGCGCAAGCATTTCCACCTATGCGGGAACTTCCAACGGCGCCGCGGCGGATACAACGAACTCCACCATCCGCAATAACGCAAAATATTATCCGAACAACACGGTAAAGGATGTTGCCCTCGGCGATACATGGTGGATGCAGTTTGCGGATGACCTCGGGCTCCGGCTTCTTGTCAACAACTCCTGGAGCGGCGGCGCGATCCTTCTCGAAAGAGCGGGAACAGTCGGCGCATACGTTGACCGCTGTGTTCAGCTCCATGACAACACCGGCGAAAATGCCGGCGAAGACCCGGATATTATCATAATCCAGAAGGGATTCAACGATTTCAGCTACGGAAAATCAACCCTCGGCACCGCGGAGGATATCAACTATGAGGAGCTGATTCTTGAGGACGGTTACGCAGAACCGAAAACCACCATGGAAGCAACGGTGATAATGCTTGATAAAATGACGAAGCGCTATCCCGATGCGGAAATCTATATGTTCAGCCACTTCAAGCGCGTTAACCAAAGCGCGGCGGATACGGAGCTTATGGAAAAGCTCAACTCCTCCATCGAAACCGTCTGCGAACGCTATGGAATCAAGGTAATTGACCTTTATTCCGTGCTCGGTTCCGTTGAGTTCGTCGGCGACGGAAGCCTTCATCCCAACAGGCTCGGCATGGATATCATGACCGAAGCGGCAAAGCGCACTGTTCTTGCGAACACCGCTTATGAGGCCGAAACCCATCTTGTTTCCTTCGAACTGGAGGGCGTTTCCGCCGATTACGGCGACGATAAAATCGTAATAAGCGGCGATTCCTTCAGCGTAAACCTTGCGGCGGAAATTGCGGGAATCCTCGAAGTTTCCGTCACCATGGGCGGAAAGGACATCACCGAAGCCGCATATAAGGACGGAAAAGTGAGCATCGAAGCGGTCACCGGCGACGTTGTGATAAAAGCAGAATCCGTCCACGAACCGAAGGACTACTGCTGGGAATCTGACGGAACGGACCTTGTCTGCATAAGCGGCGAAAATGACCTTAAAAAAATTTCCGGCACCACCGCCGGCGGAGTTTTCAGCAAAACCGTATATTCCCTTGAAGAACCGGTTGTGCTTCTGCACGACAAGCCCTGGACCGTTGAATGGAAGTGCGAAGGCACTTTTATGAACGAAAACGGCTCCACCGGCGCAAGAATTTTTACATCCGATAATATTAACGCAAATTATAACGCCCGGTATATTTTCAAAAGCGCAACGAAGTGGCTTATCGCCATGGGCGAAAAAGATTCCAGCGGAAGCCACAACTACGGAATCGCTCTTGAGGACCACGGAATCGACGGTTCCGCGCTCCATACATACCGCCTTGAAAACCGCATTGCTTCCGACGGTTCGAACATGGTTTATCTTTTCGTTGACGGAAAGGAAATCGGCGCGCTGAACAATTATTACGTCGGAACAACCGACAAGGGAACCACCTCCGACTGGCTTTCCGGCAAGGATTTTGTGTTCCCCTATATGGGAACGGACACCCACGGCTTCAGCAACGCAAAAATCGATTGTATCGCGGTTTGGGAGAACGGCGAAAAAACCGAACCCCTCTCCCTCCGCTATGACGACCGTTATGACGTTTCCGGCAAGACCGTTGAAATCGTCGATGCAGGCAAGCCCACTTCCTACAAAGTCGGCTACGGCGTTGCGGAAGGAACCTTTGATGATGCGGTAATCACCCTTTCGGGCGAAAAACTCATCACAACCGGAATCGGAACGGCGAAAGTCCGCATTGACGGCATTCTTTATGAAATCACTGTTGAGGCGGCGCCCATTTCACTCTTTATGATTACCGGACACAGCATGGGCGCCGGACAGGCAGGTTCCAAAACAGAATCCGTTGTCGGTCCGGACGGACAGGTTTACAGTTCCCACGGAACAACAAATCTTTCCGCATCCACCGAAGGAACCGGCATAAGTTTTGCGGCGCAGACAAAAGCGAACGGAATAAACGCCTTTACCGAAGAAGGCGAAGGCACAATCGGCGAGGGAAGCGCTTTTGCATGGAAATGGAACATGCTCACCGGAGAAAAAGTCTGGGTGCTCAACACCGCTGTCGGCGGAAGCAACCTTAAGGAATGGATTCCCGGCGCAACAAACTATAAAAACGCAGTAAATCAGTATAAACGCGCTCAGGAAATCCTTTCCAACGAAATCAAAGCCGGACATTATGTCCTTTCCGATATGGGGATTTTCTACCATAACGGCGCAAACTTCAGCTATAAGGGCGTAACCTTCACCCAGGCTGACCTTAAGAACTGGTACGATTCCATGTGGGGCGGCTTCAAAAATGAGTTCAGCCGGGATATGGACGGAAATGGAACAAAAGAAACCGTTTCGTTCCTTGGAATTGTTCCTATCTGGACAAAGAGCGGCGGACAGAGCTATACACAGGATGAACCTGCCGCAATGTTCATGGCTGCAAGCGCGGAATATGACGATATTTTCACGGTTTCCGTAATCGGAAAAGAATGGCTTACCGATGCGGACGTTTCCGCACTTTTCCCGGAAATCGATTATAAAATCCAGAGCGGTGCCGTTCTTAAACGCCCGGTAAAGTCAAGCGAGGTTTTTGCAAGCGACAACGTTCATTATAAACAGGTCGGATATAACGCAGTCGGAATAGATATTGCGGAAAATCTTTATGAATATCTCAAGGGTGAAAACGAACTTTCCGAAGTAAAACTTGTTTATCCCGAAACCCTTGGGGAAATCGAGGATAATACGGAACTTGTTTACGGCGAGGAACTCATAATCGTTCCTCTTGTTGAACCGATCACATATTCCGGGCTTGAGTTTGCCGCTGAGGGAATTGTTGAAATAAGCTATCCTCTTGCAACAAAAGCCACCGGAAACGGAACAGGAAAACTCATCGTTTCTTCCGGCGGAAAAGTAATAAAAGAGCTGAATTTTGTTTGCAGCAGCAAGCCGGAAGCCCTCTCCCTCCGCTACGATGACCGCTATGACGTTTCCGGAAAGACCGTTGAAATCGTCGATGCTGGAAAACCCACTTCCTATAAGGTCGGCTACGGCGTTGCAGAAGGAACACTTGATGACGCGGTAATCGCCCTTTCCGGCGAAAAACTCATCGCCACCGGAATCGGAACGGCGAAAGTCCGCATCGACGGTGTGCTTTATGAAATCACCGTTGAAGCATCGCCCATTTCGCTTCTGCTCCTTATCGGACAGAGCAATATGCGCGGAAGCGAAGGCAACGCAAACCAGTCCATAGTCTGCCCGGAAGGCGTTGTTTATGCAACTTACGGCGATGACCGCGGCGCAGACAACACTGCCATGAGCAAAACCAACGCAAGGTTCTTTGCTCCAAGCGCACTTGCAGGAGAATACAGCTCCATCAACGTTGAGGGAACAACGGAATGCCTTTCCGGATATCCGGTATATTCGCTCAACGAAGCCGGAGCAGGCAAAATCGGTCCGGACAGCGGCTTTGGTTATGAATGGGCAAAACAGACAGGCGAAAAAGTCTGGATAGTAAACGCCGCCCACGGCGGAACAAGCATAAACGCATGGCAGGACGGCGGCAAGGAATTTGAGGAATGCGAAGCGCTTTTCAAAGCCTGTCAGGAAACCCTGCAGAAAGAAATTGCCGCAGGACATTTCACCCTCTCCCATATGGCATATTTCTGGTGCCAGGGCTGCAGCGATGCGGCAAACACAGCGGAACAGTATGCGAAAAAATATCTCTCCATGCACGAAAGCCTTAAGACCGTTCTTGCCTTCGACCACGATTCGGATTCCGCAACGAAGGATTACACCTTTGAATTCGGCGGAATAATTCCGGTCCGCGCAGGAAACGCAACAAGTGCCTGCTACCGCGAGGGAATTTATAAAGATACCACAACAGCGAAGTATCACGAATCTTTCAAGGATCTCCGCTTCACCGGTCCGAGGGTTGCCCAGTACTGGATGATAAACAATCCGGAACTTCCGGATATCTGGGGAGTCTGCAACATCGGTGAAGATTGGGTCTGGATGCCGGACGGAACAAACGGTGTTTCGGATTATTTCAACGCTCATTACGAAAACGGAAGAGTTGATTACGAAACCCAGGTTGCACAAAAGGAAAGCTGGTACACTCCCACAACTCCGGCGGCAGTTCACGATTCCATCCATTATAACCAGATAGGCTATAACGAAGTTGGCAGAGAATCCGTGCGCAATGCCCTTATTATGCTTGGCGAAATCAAAGCGCCGGAAACCGAAACAACCGTTGAACTTCTCAGCTGGAACGGTTACACCGAAGTTTCGGAAGTTCCCGCTTCCACCACCGGAAACAGCGGAACCCTTGTTGTTCCGAAGGTTTATCCCCTTTGGGAGGCAAAGAACGTTGAGTTTAAACTTTCCGAGGGACTTCAGTATGTTTATTATGATCTTATTGCGGACAGCGCGGAAAGAGAAGGAACACTTTCCACGGAAGGAAAAACCGTTTCCGTAGTCAAAGCGGAACCCGGTGCTCATTATAAAGAACATCTGAGCACGCTTCCGGAAAAAGTATGCTCCGGGCTCAACCTCTGGAACGTTCTCCCGCACGACGAATATTATTTTGAAACTGGCACGAACTGGGGAAAACACAGCAGCGGAAACGTTTATTCCGTAACCATCCCGGTTGAAGCAGGAGAAAGAATTTTTGCAACTTCCTTTGGCAAAGCGGTTGAAAACGGCCACGCTTCCTCGAACGGAATCCGTACCACTTTCTTCAGCGCATACGGCGTTGCGAAAACCATGACACCGGCGGAATGCTATGCGGAATTTTCCAAAAACGGAGGATATCTTGTTGCACCGGAAGGTGCAACCGCAATCAACGTTGCGATGTGGAGCGACAGTTCCGAAAATGAACTCTACATTCTCAGCGCGAAGCATGATACCGATTCCGGAATCTGCGGAATCTGCGGAAAAGACAGCCACACCCACGAATGGTCCGAATGGAAAATGAAGGAAATCCCCGGAAAAGGCGAACCCGTTACCGAGGAAAGAACCTGTTCCGGCTGCGGCGAAACCGAAACAAGAGAAGTCGAAAGCGTATGGCAGAAATATAATCTTGCGGCGCATTATTCCGACCTTCCGGAAAAAGTCTGCTCCGGACTTAACCTTTGGAACGTTCTTGAACATGACGATGAATTTATCACCGCCGGAACACATTGGGCTGTTCATTCAACAGGAAAGGTTTATTCCGTAACCTTTGCCGTAAACGGCGGAGACAGAATCTATGCAACATCCTTCGGCAAGGCGGGAGAAAACGGTGGTTCCAGCAATGGTATCCGAATGACTTTCCTTGATGCATACGGAATGCTTAAAACCCTTGATCCTGCCGGAACTTATGCCGAATTCACCGCCAACGGCGGATATCTCGTTGCACCGGAGGGTGCAATTGCCGTTAATATCCCCATGTGGAACAACAGCGACGAGAACGAGATTTATCTCCTCGACAGGGAGCACAGCTTCGGCGAATGGTCCATCACAACTCAGCCCACCCCCGATTCCAACGGAATTGAACAGCGCAGCTGTTCCGTCTGCGGCTATTACGAAACCCGGGAATTTGAAGGAGTCTGGCAGAAATATAAACTCGGTGAACATCTTCTCGAGCTTCCGGAACACGTATGCTCCGACCTCAACCTCTGGCCGATTCTTCCCCATGAAGATGTCCACTTCACAAGCGGAAAAACCTGGGGTAAAACCGGTACACCAGTTACTTCCATCACAATTCCGGTCAGTGCCGGCGACAGGCTTTATGCAACTTCCTGGAACAAGGCGGGAGAAAACGGTCACGAAACAGTTAACGGAATACGCGTGACTTTCTTTGATGCCTACGGCATCGCGCTGACACTTGGTCCGGGTGAAAGCGACAGAAAATTTGCCGCAAACGGAGGTTATCTCGAAGCCCCCGAAGGTACGATTGCTATCAATATTGCTATGTGGTATGACAGCGAGGATTACGAGGTTTATATCCTCAGCAGGGAGCACGTTTATGATAACGTAACCGTTGAACCCACCTGCACGGAGGAAGGATACTCCGGTTATCTCTGCCTTGCTTGCGGAGCAGGAGAAAAAACAATAGTTCCCGCTCTTGGGCACGATATCATAACCCATTCCGCAAAAGCGGCAACCTGCACCGAAAGCGGCTGGAACGCTTATGAAACCTGTTCCGGATGCGATTACACAACCTATGAGGAAATTCCTGCAGCCGGACACAGTTTCGGCGAATGGACCGAAGTAAAGGCTCCGACCTGCGATGCGGAAGGACAGGATAAATCCGTCTGCGGAACCTGCGGCGAAACTATTTTCCGCGATACCCGAATTTCCGGCGGCGGAAACAAGATCCTTGTTTCGAATCCCCTTCCGGAAAACTATTACGAAGGAAAAACCTTCCTTGCCATAGGCGACAGCCTTACCAACGGAACCGGCGTTGAAAAAGATGAGCGTTATCATTCTGTTTTCGCTCAGAAACTTGGCGGAACGAACATAAACGGCGGAACAAGCGGCGCAACCCTTTGCCCCGGCGGACATCTTCCGAACAAGTTCGAAGCGCTTATGACGGCGGATTTCCTCAAAAAGAAAAACGTTGACGTTGTCACGATTTTCCTCGGTATCAACGACTGGGACAACGGCGTTCTGAACGGAACATATCAGGGCGTTCTCAAATATGACGAAAACGCAACCTATTATGACCTCGGCGAATTCGGAACGGACGATACGGCAACTATCTACGGCGCCGCAAAGATGTGGTGCGAACGCATTCTTGAAATCAAAGCAACCGAAGGATGCGAAGACATTCAGTTCATGTTTGCAACGCCGGTTATAACCAGCTATAACAAATCCGTCACCAACAAGCGTGACTGGAACCAGGATAAGCTCAACGTTTTCGGACACACCCTCCGCGAATACTGCACCGCAATCATGGAGGTCTGCGAATATTACGAAATCCCCGTTCTTGACCTCAACATGTACAGCGGAATGTATTATAACAGCGAAACCGACAACAACGTCGATTATTTCGGCGGCGACGGAATCCATCCGGGTAAAAACGGTCATGCGATGATGGCGGACGCCTTTGTTGAATTCCTTCTCGAAGGCTACAGCTATGAGGAACGCGCCGTTGCAGACTGTGGTCACAGCTATGTTGATGAGGTTGTTGCTCCTTCCTGCGAAGAGGAAGGATACACCATCCACAGATGTCCGGAATGCCATAACCGCTATATCGACAGCTATGTTCCTGCAGCGGGACATAGCTTCGGCGAATGGACCGAAGTAAAAGCTCCCGCCTGCGATGCGGAAGGACAGGATAAATCCGTCTGCGGAAGCTGCGGAAATGAGAAATACAGAAAGACCTTCATCTCCGGAGATTCCGGAAAAATTCTTGTTTCCAATTCTCTTCCGGAAGATTATTTCGCCGGAAAGAAAATCGTAACCCTCGGCGACAGCGTAACTTTCGGAGCGTTCCTTGACAGCAGATATACGGAAGCCTATCCTTTTGTTCTCGGCGAACTTCTCGGCGCAACCATATCCAATAAGGCCATAAGCGGAAGCTGTTTCTGCACCGGAGGAAAAGGCAGCGCAACCGTCAACCAGTCGCTGACGGCAGAAAATATAAAAGATGCCGACGTTGTCACGATTATGCTTGGCATAAACGATTTCAACCATGCGGTAAAAGACGGTATCTGGCAGGGAAAACAGAAATATGACGAATCCGTAAATTATTACGGTCTTGGCGATATCAACAGCACCGATACTTCCGAATTCTATGGCGCAGTAAGAAGCTGGTGCGAAAAAATCGCCGAATTCAGAAGCATGGAAGAATTCAAAGATACTCATTTCATTTTCATAACCATGCCAATCAGTTCCTACAATCTCTCGGTATCTTCCGTAAAAGACTGGGATCAGGAGAAACTCAATGTTCATGGACACACTCTCCGCCAATACTGCACTGCCATTATGGAAGTCTGCGCGGAATATGATATTCCCGTTTTCGATGCGAATATGTTCAGCGGAATCTATTACAACAGTCCGGAAGATAACAACGTTGATGTAACCGGAGGCGATGGAGTTCATATCAATGCGGCCGGCCATGCTTTGCTCGCTGAATCCCTTGCAGAATTCCTTCTCGGCGGATATTCCTATGAGGAACGCGCCGTTGCAAACTGCGGCCACAGCTACGTTGATGAAGTTGTCGCTCCTTCCTGCGAAGAGGAAGGATACACAGTCCACAAGTGCCCGGAATGTCATAACCGCTATATCGACAGCTATGTTCCGGCAGCGGGTCACATCTTCGAAAGCGGCATCTGCACCGCCTGCGGAGCATGGGAACACCCCATGGGTGACATCAACCTCGACGGCTCCGTTGACGTAAAGGATGCTTACTATGCGCGTCTTGTTGCGGCAAAGCTCATCAAGCCCACCGGCGAGCAGCTTCTCGTCGGCGACGCTGACCTTGACGGAAGGATCACCGCTCTCGATGCGAACATAATCCGCAAATTCGTTGCAAAAATAATCGAAAAACTCCCGGTAACGGGATAACAAAAAACCTCCGTGCTCAAAACGAGCACGGAGGTTTTTCTTTTGAGCACGGCACCGGATCCGGCTGTGCTCAAGGGAAGATTATGCGCAAAAAAGAGCCCTGCATTTCTGCAGGGCTCTTTTTTATTCGGATTAAAATTTATCTGCGCTGTTCTTTCATGTGGCGCTCGATATCCCTTTGCATATCGCGCTTTGCGGCATCCTCGCGCTTGTCATAAAGCTTTTTGCCCCGGCAAAGACCGACGGCAACCTTTACGTTTGAACCGCTGAAATAAACCTCCAGCGGAACAAGGGTCATTCCCTGCTGCTGGATCGCGGCGCCGAGTTTCATTATCTCGCGCTTATGCATAAGAAGGCGGCGCACACGCAGAGGATCCCGGTTGAAGATATTTCCCTTTTCGTAAGGGCTTATGTGCATTCCGTTGACAAAGATTTCGCCGTTTTTGATGTCGCACCAACTGTCCTTAAGGTTGACCTGCCCGGCGCGGATGCTTTTTACTTCGGTTCCGAAAAGCTCGATTCCGGCTTCGAATTTTTCATCCACAAAATAATCGTGGAAGGCTTTTTTGTTGTTTGCAACGGTCTTTTTTCCGCCGTTTTTATCCATTTGCGTTCGCCTCCTTTCTTATTGCCTTCCCCTTGAGGGGAAGGTGGATTTTCGGTCGCAGACCGAAAAGACGGATGAGGTGTTCCCGCAGATACAGTCCGTTCTGTTAATAACGGATGCTTCGCATCCTGCACCTCATCAGTCAGCTTCGCTGACAGCTTTTGCTCAGCCGCAGACGGCAGACCCCTCTGTCCTCTTCGAGGACATCTCCCCTCCCAGGGGAGTCTCCTTTGACAAGGGAGGTTTTCTGCTTTGAGCACCGTGCTCACATTCTGCTGCGTCCTTCGATTGCCCTGTAAAGGGTGACTTCGTCCGCATATTCAAGGTTTCCGCCAACGGGGATTCCATATGCAAGGCGGGAAACAATAACTCCAAGGGGCTTTAAAAGCCGGGAGATATACATTGCGGTGGCTTCGCCCTCAACGGTGGGGTTTGTTGCCATGATAACTTCCTTAACTTCGCCGTCTTCAAGACGCAGAAGGAGTTCCTTTATAAAAAGGCTTTCGGGGCCGACTCCGTCCATGGGAGAAATAAGTCCGCCGAGGACGTGGTAAAGCCCGTTATATTCTTTGGTTCGCTCGATGGCGATGACGTCCCTTGGGTCCTCAACAACGCAGATGGTGGATCTGTCCCTCATCTCGTCGCAGCAGATTGCGCACCGGGGAGCATCGGTTATGTTCTTGCAAACTTCGCAGTATCCGATTTTTTCCCTTGCCTCAAGGATGGATTCGGCAAAAGCCTTTGCTTCCTCCTCGGGCATCCGGAGAATATGAAAAGCAAGGCGCTGGGCGCTTTTTTTGCCGATTCCCGGAAGGCGGGCAAAATGTTCGGTAAGCTTCGTAAGCGGAAGTACGCGGTAATTCATAAATATCAGAACATTCCGGGAATATTAAGGCTTCCGGTGATGGCATTCATTGCTTCGGCGTTGGTTTTTTCGATGGTGGAAACCGCTTCGTTAACGCCGGCAACGATGAGATCCTGGAGCATTTCGATATCGTCCGGATCAACAACTTCCGGTTTGATTTCGATTCCGGTCATTTCTTTTTTGCCGTTCATATGGATTGTGAGCATTCCGCCGCCGACGGTGAAATCATATTCCTTTTCGTCAAGCTCTGCCTGGAGATTGGTCATCTGCTCCTGCATTTTCTGAGCCTGTCTGATCATGCCCTGCATATTGGAAGGGCCGCCGTATCCCTGGGGAAGTCTTGCTTTCATATTATATTCCTCCGATTCTGGATTTTTTGTCTTTTTATATCAAAGCTCGCCGATTCCCATTTCCGCCGCTTTTTTTGCAAGAACGGCAAGGGGATCATCCTCGGGCTTTTTTTCTGTTTTTTTATAAGGTCCGATGCCGTAACGGGTTCCGCAGACTTCGGTAATCGCGTTTTTGATGACTTCTTTTGCGTCATCGTTTTTCTGCATATAGTCGATGAAGAAATCGTTCGCGGAATCGATGAGAACGCGCTTTCCGGAAAGATAGGCTTTCGAGCCTTCGAGAAAGGAATAGAGCATTCTGTTCTTTGCCTTTATGATTTCAACAACGTCCTCCCATTGGGCAAATTCCCCATCGGAAGCTACGCTCTGAACCGGAGCGGATTTCGGTTCCTCCGGAGGGATTTCGGCAGCAACCGGAACGGGTTCCGCCTTCGGAATTTCCTCCGAAGCAGGAACCGCAGCAGGAACAGCCGCCGGTGCGGCAGCTCCCCTTGCTTTCAGGAGAAGGATTTCTTTTTCGAGCTTTTCGATTCTTGCGATAAGCGCCTCCTGGCTTTGGGTCAAAGAGGGAGAACAGAGCTTTACAAGCGCAAGTTCAAATTCAAGGCGCTTGGAAGCGCTTTTTGACATCTTGACGAGGGTATCCTGGAGGACGGAAACCGCATGGAAAATTTCCGGCTGGGAAATTGCTTTTGCCTGTTTTTCAATGCGGAGCATTTCCCCCGGGAGCACCTTGAGAATTGCGGAAGCATCCTTTGCGCAGGAAACTATCATAAGATTGCGGAAATGGTTTATCAGTTCGTCGCAGATTCTCGAAACGTCCGCGGAACCTTCGTAAAGTTTATCAACGGTGGTGAGCACTGCGGAAATATCCCGCTCCGCGATTTTGTCGGTGAGCTCGAAAAGATATTCCCTTCCGGCAAGACCGGCGCATCTGCTGACCGTATCCGCGGTAATCACTTCGTCGGAGGAGCGGCAGATATCAAGGAGCGAAAGCGCATCGCGCATTCCGCCGTCCGCAAGTTTTCCGATGAGCATGGCACCCTCGTCCTCAATGGAGATACGTTCCATTTTGCAGACGAATTTGACCCTTTCGGCAATGACCTCCGGGGGCATTCTGCGGTAATCGAACCGCATACAGCGGGAAAGAATCGTTGCCGGAAGGCGGTGGACTTCGGTGGTTGCAAGAATAAAGATAACGTGCTCCGGCGGTTCCTCCATGATTTTCAGGAGGGCGTTGGCCGCTTCCTTGGTAAGCATGTGGGCTTCGTCGATTATATAGACGCGGTATTTTGCAACGGCTGGGGTGAAATTTGCTTCGGAACGGAGATCCCGGATATCGTCGATATTCCGGTTGGAAGCTGCGTCCATTTCGGTTATATCAAGAAGGGAGCCTTCGTCGATTCCCCGGCAGATTTCGCATTCGCCGCAGGGTTCGCCGTCCTTTTCATAGGGACAGTTAACCGCTTTTGCAAGGATTTTTGCGCAGGTTGTTTTTCCGATTCCGCGGCTTCCGGTAAAGATATACGCATGGCCGAAGGTTTTTTCCGCAACTTCCTTCGAAAGGACGGAAGTTATGTGTTCCTGCCCCGCAACATCGCGGAAAAATCTCGGGCGGTATTTTCGATAGAGCGCCTGGTACATATAAATTTCCTCCTTTCAGATATTCATAACCGTTTTCGGCAAAGGAATCCCTCCACCGTGCCTACGGCAACGGTCCCCCTCTCTTTAACAAGAGAGGCAATATAAAAAACGGACGTACGCTTTGTCATGCGGTACACAGATTTGTCTGCGGCACCCAAAAAGACCGCTTAATGCTGCTCGGTTCCCCGCCTGACATGGTTCACGGTTTTTTGTCGCACAGGACCCATATACCGCATGGCAAAGCGCACATCCGCGCTTTTGATTATTTTTTGCTTTTCAATATCAGAATTTGATATCTTCTTCCTCAGCGGGAGCTTCTTCGATTACAACGGGCTCTTCGCAGCAGCATTCATCGACGATTTCGTCGCAGCAATCGCAGCAGCAATCTTCATCGCAGCAGCAATCGTCTTCACAGCAACAGCAGCAGCCTTTTTTCTTTGCAAGGAAATAAGCAGCAGCTGCACCGGCGGCAATAAGAGCAAGAGCACCAACAACAATTCCAATAACGGTTCCGAATTTCATTTTTTTACCACCTTTCAGAAGCTTTTCGGTTTTCCTTTTATCCGAAGCTTTTTTGCTTCGAATTTATCATAAGCGTCAACGATGGTACGCATTGTTTCAATGGCTGTAACAATGTTCACCGCAAACGCCTTCTTTCATCGTCATATCGTATTTTTAATAATAACATATTTTTCCCTTTTCGGCAAGTGGCAATATAATATTTAATTATAATTTAACAAATCAATTCCCTCGCAGATTTTCCGGAAGATGGGCGCGGCAAAATCTCCGCCGGAATCCATCCCCTCCGCAAGGACCGCAATTGCAAATTCCGGTTTTTCCGCCGGATAAAATCCCACGAACCAGGCGTGGATTATCTCCTCTCCGTCGGGACCGAACTGACCGGTCTGGGCAGAAGCGGTTTTTCCGCCGGCGGTTCCGTTTTTCGGTTTTGCGTTTGCTCCGCTTCCGTTTTCAACAACGTTCACCATCATTTTCCGGAGGATCTCCGCGGTTTTCCGGCTTATGACCGGGTTTTCGGAATAATCCGGAGTTTCTTCATAATTCCCGTTTTTATCATAAGTCCCGAGCACTAATTTCGGTGTAACCGCCTTTCCGCCGTTCGCAATTGCCGAAGCAAGGGAAGCAAGCTGGATCGGCGTCGCCATCAGTTTTCCCTGACCGAAGGCGAAACTTGCGAGAACGGTTTTTGAAAAAAGTTCCTCCTCCGAAGGAAGATTCCCCGCCGCGGAAAACCAGTTTTCGCCGAAATACGAAGGATTCCCGAAACCGAGGTTCTTTGCGGTTTCAAGGATTTTTCCGCCGCCGGTTTCCAGCGCAAGATTTATGAAATATGGGTTGCATGAAATTTCAAGCGCCTTTTCCATCCCGATTTCGCCGTGACCGCTTTCCCAATGGCATTTAAAAATCATTCCATCCACCTCGATGCTCCCGGTGCATTCGAATTTTTTCTCCGGGGAAATTCCGGATTCCAGCGCCGCCGCCGCAACCACAAGCTTCCAGGTTGAACCGACTGTATAGGCGGAAAAAGCCCGGTTTATGAATGGAGAATTTTTTGCGGAAAGATAATCCGCAATGTTCCCGGGGTCAAAATCCGGAAAGGAAGCGGATGCGATTATCCCGCCGTTTTTTATATCCATCACCACCGCGGCGCCTTTTTCCGTTCCTTCGGAAAGGGCTTTTTCCGCAATGCGCTGGATTTCCGAATCAATGGTCAGCACAACGCCGCTTTTCTGAAAAATCTCCTCGTCATAAAGAGTTATCTCCTCACCGGAAAGAAGACGGCCTGTTCCGTCGGCATAATAGGCCGCAGAAACTGTTTTTCCGTTTTCGGAAAGAAATTCATCAAAGCTCTGCTCCGCGCCGAAAACGCCTTTTCCGCCGTTCATATAGCCGATTATATGGGGTGCAAGGGTTCTTTCGCCATAGCGCTTCGGGAAGGAAAAATTATATATCCCCTCCCCTTCGATTATTTTTCCGCCCATATCAAGAACGGAGGGTTCCAGTTTCCCGAAAATCTCCGCAAGGCTGTCCCGGTCAAAATATTCGTTAATGGCGGAAATTTCGAGGATATCCGGAAAAACCAGAAGCCGCCTTTCGGAATTTCTGTTCACAAGGGGCGAAAGGTTCCGGTCAAAAATCCCCGCCCGGGTTTTTGCAAGTTCTATTACACGGCGGCTCTGGGCGGAGGCCGCTTCCACCGGGATTCCTCCTGCGCCGATTTCCGCGATCCGGAGAATCAATGCTCCGGTCAGCACCAGGAAAAGGCAGAGGAAGCTTATTATTCTTTTTTGCAGAAAACCGCCTTCTTTCGCTTTTTTATAAGCCTTGGCGGAAAGAAAAATAAATATTCAAAAAAATTTAAAAAAAGTCCTTGACATTGGCGGAATGTTTTGATATAATAACTCTTGCATTCGGAAATGCGGTAGTGCTGGAATAGGCAGACAGGCACGTTTGAGGGGCGTGTGTCTTTGACGTATGGGTTCAAGTCCCATTTACCGCACCAAAAGGTCGTTAACTTTTGTTAACGACCTTTTTTGTTTTATATGATTCTTTGGATAACGAAAGGAGAAATCTCTATGGAAAAATTTGTTCCCTTTGAAAAACTTTCGAAGAAAAAACAGCGTGAACTCAATGCAATGAAGCGCAGGGACTGGAACGGAATAAACCCGGTTACAAGAAAATCCGAAAACCCGAAAGCATATAACAGAAGAAAGGCACAGAAACGAGCTGATTTCGATTCTGTGCCTTTTTTGTTTTATATGCCGTATTTATCAATGTCGGTTTTTAAAAAAAGTACGGAGCTTTTCATTCCGTGCTTCCTGTTTTGTCAAGTCCTGATTATCTCTGGCCGTAGCGGTTTGCTACAAAATCTTTCATATATGCAACTTTGTCCGCATCAATGGGTTTCGGTTCGCCGATGCAGCGTGCCATATAATAGATCTGGGAAGTCATTTCAAGAATGGTGCAAACTCTGAAAGCCGCGTCCATATCCTTGCCTACCGCAACAGCGCCGTGGTTTGCAAGAAGGCAGGCTGCGTCATTTCCAAGGGTTTTGATTGCATTTTCCGCCATTTCGGGAGAACCGGGAAGAGCATATTCGGTAACTCTTACATCACCGAGAATCTGCGCCGCTTCATCGATTACCGGAGGAATATCCTCATGGAGAAGTGCAAAAATCTGGGAATAGACCGGGTGGGTATGTACAACAGCGTTTACGTCCGGGCGGTTTTTCATAATTCCAAGGTGCATTGCGTGTTCAATGGTGGGTTTTCTTTCACCTTCAATGCGGTTTCCGTCAATATCCATTACAACGATATCGTCTTCAACAAGGGTGTTATAGGGCATACCGGAGGGAGTGAGGTAAACGTATCCGGTTTCCGGATCACGGACGCTGATATTTCCCCAGGTTTCAACGGTAAGACCGGAATTCAGCATCCTGAGGCAGGCGTCAATAAGGAATCTTTTATAGTTCATCGGTTTTCCTCCTGAAATATATTATATTTTAACATTATAATTATAAATAATTGAATTGCGTTATGCAACCATGTTTTCCCGATTATTCGGTGATTTTAACGGAAACGCCGTTGACCTCAACGCCTTCGTCCGCGGGAATCATGATATATTTTCTTCCGTCAACGGTTTTTGTTTCAACAAGATAGGAAAATTCCGGCGCAACGGAAATTTTCACCTGGGGGGTAACAACTTCGAATTTCCTGCTTTCGATGATGTTCTGGGGCTTTAAGGGCTTATCCTCGCCGAACTGTTTTTTCACCTTTTCCTTAAAAACCTCGACCTTTTCCTTTGCAACGCCGCTGTTTTCAAGAATATCGCCCACCTCACGGGTGCTGAGATCGAGAGGCTGGGGATTTTTGCTTTCCTTATGCTCAACGATTCTTTCGCAGATCTGCTCGTGGACGGACTGGATTATATCAAAGCTGCAGTCCTCCTCAAGGATTTCGGTGAGCACCTCCTGGAAGGTCATTTTCTGCTCGCCGGCGGACATGGGAATTTCGGTTTTGAAAACGGAATCGATAAATTCCTGCTGCATCATGTCGGTGTCCTTCGTATAGAAAAGGGCGTTGTAGATGTTGGTGGCTCTGTCGTCGAAGCAGGGGAACATGAATCCCATTTCCGGCGCGGCAACGGTCTGGGGAAAAGTGCAGTTGTGGAACGCGCTCTGGTCGATCACATAGCCGAGCTCGGTTTTGCTTTCGTTCACCGGGCAGACGGAGCAGACAAAATAGTTGAAAACGGTTTCGGAAGCGTCCTCCACGGAAAGCTCGTCGGTGCCTTTGAACGGAACGTCGTAATGGTCGGCGCCGAGGAGGATTATGTAGTTGCAGTCAAGGTTCACCGCCGGGATAATCTTTTTATAGAGTTCCTCCCGGAGTTCGGCGTTTCCTATATCCTTGCGGATATCCATAAGGAGCTTATGCTCCTCCCCTTCCATAACCTGCTGGGTGGAAAATTCGATATCGATAAGGTTTTTGCCGAGGGAGCCGGAAAGGGCTTTTTTGAAAAGCGCCATATAGCGTTCCCCTTCGGATTGTGGCATTGCGGCAACGGGTTCCTCGATATATGCGATGATTTCCTTCATCTGGTTTACAAAGCAGCCGTAAATCTTGCTGATGCAGTTTTTATCAAGAGCAAGGCGGCGGCGGATTTCGTTCAGTTCTTTCTGGTTCATGGAGCTACCTCTTTCGGTCAAAAAAATTACGGAATATATTGTAGCATATTTTGCAAAAGGATTCCAGCGGAAAATAAAAGCCTCCCCTGTAATGGGAGGCTTTTGACTCGGCGAAAGGCGAAAAAATCATTCTGTACTGTGCACTATGCATTATGCATTAAAAAAGCACCCTTCCGGGTGCTTTTAAAAATTATTCTTCGCTCTCTGCCGGGATTTCTTCGGGGATTTCTTCCGCAGCGGGTTCTTCAATTACCGGAGCGGGCGGGTTCATGATATCCGCAAATTCCTTGCCGGAAACCTTTTCCTTTTCCATGAGCACGGCGGCGACTGCATCGAGTTTGTCGCGGTGCTCACGAAGGATGGATTCGGTTTTTTCATAAGCTTCGTCCACAAGACGGCGGATCTCGCTGTCGATGTCGGAAGCGATGTCATCGGAATAATGTTTGTTCTGGCCGTAATCCCTTCCGAGGAAAACTTCGTTTTCATCGGAACCATAGACCACCGGACCGAGCTTTTCGCTGAATCCGTAGCGGGTGACCATGTTTCTTGCGATTCTGGTGGCGCGCTCAAGGTCGTTGGAAGCACCGGTGGAAATATCGCCGAGGACGATTGCTTCCGCAACACGGCCGCCGAGGAGGGTGCAGAGTTCCTCTTCCATATAGCCTTTGGTAACGTAGTTTCTGTCCTCAACCGGAAGGCTCATGGTGTAACCGCCGGCATAGCCCCTCGGAACGATGGAGATTTCGTGAACCGGATCCTGGCTTTCGCAGAAATAGGTTACGACTGCGTGACCTGCTTCATGGTAGGAGGTAAGGCGCTTATCCTTATCGTTGACCTTTCTGGATTTCTTTTCCGGACCGGCAACAACCTTGATGGTCGCTTCCTCGATTTCCTTCATGGTGATTGCCTTTTTCTTGCGTCTTGCGGCAAGAAGAGCGGCTTCGTTCGCAAGGTTTTCAAGCTCTGCGCCGGTGAAGCCCGCGGTGGATTTTGCAATTACGCCAAGGTCAACGTCCGGACCGAGAGGTTTGTTCTTTGTATGGATTTTAAGAATCGCTTCGCGTCCCTCAACGTCCGGTGCGCCGACTACGATCTGGCGGTCGAAACGTCCGGGTCTTAGAAGAGCCGGGTCAAGGATATCCGCGCGGTTGGTTGCCGCCATAACGATGATTCCGGTGTTGTTGCCGAAACCGTCCATCTCAACAAGGAGCTGGTTAAGGGTCTGTTCGCGTTCATCATGTCCGCCGCCGAGACCTGCGCCTCTGTGACGGCCGACTGCGTCGATTTCATCGATGAAAACAATTGCGGGGGCATTCTTTTTTGCTTCGCCGAAAAGGTCGCGAACACGGCTTGCGCCGACGCCGACGAACATTTCAACAAAGTCGGAACCGGAAATGGAGAAGAAAGGAACTCCTGCTTCGCCGGCAACCGCCCTTGCAAGAAGGGTTTTACCGGTACCGGGCTGTCCCATAAGGAGAACGCCCTTCGGGATTCTTGCGCCGAGGGCATTGAAGCGGTTCGGGTGTTTGAGGAATTCAACGATTTCCTCAAGCTCCTCTTTTTCCTCGTTGCAGCCTGCAACATCCGCAAAGGTTGTGGGTTTGTCGCCGGATTTATCCTTATATTTCGCCTTGGCGAAATCCATTGCCTTTCCGCCGCCCTGCTGACGCATCATGAAAAACCAGAACACAGCCATTGCGCCGATAAGGAGAAGGGTCGGAATCATGGAGATCCACCATGGAGTTTCCTTTATCGGGAGGTAATCCGGCTTTGTTTCGGTTGCGGAAATGCCGTTCTGTTGGTTTATTACATCGATATCGGTGAGGAAAACGGAAACGTTCGGAACAAGATATTCAACAGTCTTGCCTTTTTCCTCCCCTTCGGCGGGTTTCTTTATAAGGGTGAGTTCGCCGGTTCCGAGATCGAGGGTATAGCTTTCGACTTCGGAATTTTCAAACATCTGGAGCACTTCGTAATATTTAAGCTTCACTTCCTCTTCCTTGTTCATGGTGAACATAAGGGAAACAAGGAAAAGCAGCAGAACAAGCGCCGCGACGTATGAAATTATTGTTTTTACTTTATTATTCAAAAAATTTCAACTCCGATTTGATTATTGCAAAAGGCTTCTCCTTGATGCGGTGTTGTCCAAATCTTTGATTTGGTTAACAACACCCACGCAAGATTGTCCCGCAAGCGAAGCGAGCGGATGACAATTACTGCCGGAGAAGCTCCGCCGAAGGCGGTGATGAGGTGTTCCTTTGCATTCTGCCGTTCTTTTAAAACAACACCTCATCCGCCGCAGCCATACGGCTATGCGGCACCTTCCCCACAAGGGGAAGGCAATTTTATTCGTAAATTTCGGGTTTGAGAACGCCGATATAGGGAAGGTGGCGGTACTGCTGGTCATAGTCAAGACCATAGCCCACAACAAATTCGTCCGGAACCGTGAAGCAGAAATAATCCGCTTTGATATCAGCAATTCTGCGTTCGGGTTTATCAAGAAGGGTTGCAACTCTGATAGAATTTACGTTTCTCTGACCAAGAAGCTTTGTAAGATAGGAAAGGGTCATTCCGCTGTCGAGAATATCTTCAACAATAAGGATATCCTTACCGGAAAGATCGTGGTCAAGGTCCTTGAGGATTTTTACAACACCGGAAGTTTTTGTGCCGCCGCCATAGCTGGAAACAGACATGAAGTCTATGTTAAGCGGAATGGAAATCGCTCTCATAAGGTCGGCCATAAAAATTATGGAGCCTTTGAGAACCGCAACAAGGAAAAGATTTTTACCTTCATAATCCTTGCTGATCTGTTTGCCCATTTTTTTAACTGCTTTTTTAATGTCTTTTTCAGAAATAAGGATTCTTTCAATATCGTCTTCGATCAAATGCATTTTTCCGCTTCCTTTTCTCAAAAAATTTTTTATTCTTCATGGCGGATTTTTATTGCCGCCATTTTGACTGTTTCTTCGGAAAGTCTTGCACGCCTTGCCGCGCCCAATCCTTCCACCCAGAGCACGCCTTTTTCATCGGAAACAACCGCCACGGAACTTCGCTTTTCCGCGGGGATTTTTTCTTCGATAAAAAGTTTTTTGAGAGTTTTCGTTCCGCCGTGGATATCGGCTTTATCGCCTTCCCTTCTGGAACGAACCACCGCCGTGCCCTCTATCTTATCATAATCAAATGTATCTTTTAATACATAATTATTAATTTTATATGAATTTTTGAACTCCTCCGGCGACAAAACCGAAATTTCCGCCGTTTTTCCGGGAAAAAGTTCCGTTTTGCCCTCCGCAAAAGGTTTTTCCTCGATTGCCGGGGATTTTTCCGGCTTTATCTCCTTCCAAAGGATTCCTCTTTTCTGGACGAGATAGGCGTTCTTCGAAAGCTCCTCCTTAAAATCCTCTCCGCCGAATCTTTCCGAAAGCCGGAGAGTTCTTTCAAAATCAGAACCGAAACCGGATTTTTCAAGGATCATTGCCGCCGCTCTGTTGCGGAGAGCAGGATGGGCTTTTCCGAGCACCGAGGTATCGTAACCCTTTTCCGTTTCCGCCGCCGAAAGGAGCTTTTCCGCTTCGGAATCGACGAAATCCCTTGTTTCGGAAAGGTTTTTCGAAAGGCGGAGAAAGGCTTTTTCAAAGCCCGGATTGATTTCCTTCATCACCGGGATTACGCCGTGGCGGATTTTGTTCCGGGTGTATTCATCGGTGAGGTTCGTGCTGTCGGTGACGTAATCAACGCCGTGCTCAGCCGCATAAGCTTCGATCTGTTCCCTTGAAAATTCGATAAGCGGACGGATTATTTTTCCGCGTACCGGGGGGATCCCGCAGATTCCGGAAAGGGAAGCTCCCCTTGCGGAATTGAAAATATAGGTTTCGGCGCAGTCCGAAAGGCTGTGTGCCGTTGCAATTCTTGCGTTCTCGCCAAGTTCCGAAGCGCAGTGCTCAAAAAACTCATAGCGGAGCTTTCTTCCCGCTTCTTCGGTGCTCAGGCGGTGCTCATTTGCAAAAGCGGCAACGTCCGCGCTCAGAACCCTGCATTCTATGCCGTATTTTTCGCAGAGGGAACGGACGAATTTTTCGTCCCTTTCGCTTTCGCTTCCGCGAAGGTTGTGGTTTATATGCGCACAGAGGATTTTAAAACCCATCTCCGTGCTCAGACGCCAAAGAATATGGAGGAGAACGGAGGAATCGCATCCTCCGGAAACCGCCGCAACGATTCCGCCGCAGTTTTTGAGCATTTCATGGTGCTCAAGAACCTTTTTTACCGCTTCGAGTTCAAGCGGTGCAGTGCTCATCGGTCTTCCTCCAGAGTTGTGAACTTGGTGAACTGGCCGTCCCAGCAAAGGACCGCCGTTCCGGTTTCGCCGTGGCGGTTTTTCGCAACGATAACTTCGACGGTATCCGCTTCGGGAGTTGCAACGCCTTCCTGCTGCTGGTAATAGGATTCGCGGTAGAGGAACATTACGATATCAGCATCCTGCTCGATGGAACCGGATTCACGAAGGTCGGAAAGCATGGGCTTGTGTCCCTGTCTGCTTTCGGTTCCTCGGGAAAGCTGGGAAAGAACGATTACCGGAACGTTCAGTTCCTTCGCCATGAGCTTGAGGTTTCGGGTCATTTCGGAAACTTCCTGAACGCGGTTGTCGCTCCGTTTTCCGGAGGACATAAGCTGGAGGTAGTCGATGATGACAAGGTCAAGGTTCCTGATCCTCCGGAGCTTCGCCTTCATTTCCGAAACGGTGATGCCGGCGGTATCGTCGATGAGGATATTCGTTTTGTTGAGCATCTGCGCCGCTTCCGCAAGCCTTGTCCAGTCGGAGGCTTCGAGGGAACCTATCCTCAGCTTCCAGCTTTCGACCATCGCTTCGCAGGAGAGCATTCGGGAGGTGATCTGTTCGCTGCTCATTTCGAGAGAGAAAATAGCAACGTTCTTTTTCTGCTTCATGGCGACCTTTGCGGCAATGTTCAGCGCAAAGCTTGTTTTTCCAAGACCCGGTCTTGCCGCGATGATGACAAGGTCGGATTTATTGAGGCCGCCGAGCTTTGAGTCAACAGCGGAATATCCGGTTTTCAGACCGAGATACTGTTCCCTGTCCTCGCCGGAAAGTTTGTTGATGCGGTCATAAGCTTCGATAAGGGTGTCGCTGATGGGAACAAGTCCCCTTGCGTCCCTGCCCTGGCGGATATCGTAGATTTTCTGTTCCGCGGAATCCAGAAGGAGTTTTCCTTCTGCGCCGCTTTCTCTTGCGTTGTTGAGGATATCGCCGGAAACCTCGATAAGGTTCCTGGTAAGCTGTTTATCAAGGATTATATCCACATAGGCCCCAAGGTTCCTTACGGAAGGAACGATTTCCATAAGGCGGGAAAGATATATTTTTGCCTCCTGCTCGCTCTGGAAAATTTCCTCTTCCTTTGCGGCTTCAAGAAGGGTTATGAAGTCAACGGGTTCACCGGAAGTGAACATCCGGACCATTTCGCTGAAAAGTGCTTTGTGCTGGGGACGGTAGAACGCATCCGGACGGAGCCTTTCCACCAGTTCCGAAAGGCAGCCCGGTTCAACAAGAACCGCGCCGAGAACGCTTTGTTCCGCCTCAAGGCTGTAGGGCAGATCCATTCCGAGCAAAAGCGGATTATCGTTTTCCAAAATTTTTCACCTCGCAAAGCCTTCCCCTTGAGGGGAAGGTGGATTTTCTGCAGTTTACTGCAGAAAAGACGGATGAGGTGTTTTTTCGGTAAGCACAAAACTGAAACGCCGCTTCGCGGCTACACCTCATCAGTCAGCTGCGCTGACAGCTTCCCCGGCAGTAATTGTCATCCGCTCGCTTCGCTTGCGGGACAATCTTGCGTGGGTGTTGTTAACCAAATCAAAGATTTGGACAACACCGCATCAAGGGGAAGCCTTTTTCATTTATTCGGAAACGAGGACGAAGATTTTTGCGGAAACACCATGGCCGAATTTTACTTCGGCGTTAAAAGTTCCGTAGGTTTTGATATCGCCTTCGAGGGAAACTTTCTTTTTATCAACTTCGATTCCGAACTGCTTTTTGATTTCTGCGGCAACGTCGGCTGCGGTTATGGAGCCGAAGAGTTTTCCGCCGTTTCCGGCAACTCCGCTGAATTTAACGGTTTTTTCCTTGATGACCGCGGCGGAATCCATTGCTGCCTGTTTTTCAAGGGCAAGCTTGCGTTCCTTCGCGGCTTCTTTCTGTTTAAGCTCGTTCATTGCCTGGGGGGTTGCCTCCATTGCGAGTTTTTTCGGAAGAAGGAAGTTTCTTGCGTAACCGTCGGAAGCGTTGATGAGTTCGCCTTTTTTTCCGGAACCTTTTACGTCTTCAAGAAGAATAACTTTCATAATTTATATAACTCCTTTCGGGATGTAACTTTTTTGCCTTCCCCTCAAGGGGAAGCCTTTTTTCTCCCCTCTGACGAGGGGCGTAAGTTTATTCGTCCGCGTGACCTGCGGCTTTTTCGTAATAATCGTCGATTGCGGCGAAGAGTTTTTCCTTCGCCTCGTTCGGGGTGATATCCGGAATCTGGGCACCGGCCATGGTCTGGTGACCGCCGCCGCCGAGAGCTTCCATTATGACCTGGACGTTCATTCCGCCAAGGCTTCTTGCGGAGAAGGAAACTCCCACCGGGGTTTTATACATTACAACGGAGGAGGCGACCCCTTTTATTGCAAGGAGTTCGTCCGCCGCCTGGGGTGCAACGATTCCGATATCGTCATAGGATTTTGCAAAGGAAACGGCGCAGCCCCGGTAGATTTCCGCAGTTGAAACGATTTTTGAGCGGTGCTGATAACTCGAAAGGCTTCCGCTGAAAAGTTCCTTCACTTTCACGGTATCCGCACCCATCTTCCGGAGATATGCCGCCGCTTCAAAAGTTCTGACTCCGGCGCGCATGGAAAAGCTCTTGGTATCGAGCATAATTCCGGAAAGAAGAGCTTCCGCTTCCGCTTTTTTGATTCTGCATCTGCCGTCAAGATACTGCAGAAGTTCGGTTACCATTTCCGAAGCGGAGGAAGCATAGGGTTCGTGATAGAAGATTACCGCGTTGTCGATGCTTCCGACCATTCTTCTGTGGTGGTCGATTACGACGATGTTGCGGCATTTTTCAAAAATCTCCTTCGATTCAAGAAGGTTGACGATATGGGTATCCACGATGATGAGGAGGGTTTCCTCGTTTATAAGTTCCTTTGCCTCGTCCGGAGAAATGAAAAGTTCCAGCAGACCGGCTTTTTCGGTTTTGTCGATAAGGGGTTTTGCAAGGCAGGTTTCCCGGTTGACAATGATATGGGCGTCCTTTTCCATATCCCGGATTCCTTCCGCCATTCCGATGGCGGCGCCTATGCAGTCAAGGTCGCCGAAGCGGTGTCCCATAACAAGAACGTTGGAGCTGGATTCGATAAGATCCGCCAGCGCCGCCGCAACAACCCTTGTTTTGACCTTTGTTCTTTTTTCAACGCCCTTTGCGAAGCCGCCGTAAAATTCATAACCGTTGACGGTTTTTACAGCGGCCTGGTCGCCGCCGCGTCCAAGTGCCATTTCCAGCGCCTGGAGTGAAAATTCGTTCAGCTTATCAAGGGAATAATCTCCCCTTGCAACGCCGATGGAAAGGGTTACCGGGAGTTCCTCGCTGGTGAGGATTTTCCGGGCTTTATCGAGAATCGAAAAGCGTTCCTCCTCCATTTTCCGAAGGTATTTTTCCTCGACTATGGCAACGTATCTTGAACTGGAATTGCGCTTTAAGAATGCGTGGTTTTCCGCGACAAAATCCTCAAAAAGTTTTTCAACTTCGCCCTTGATCCAGCTTTTTTCGCTTTCCTTACAGTTTGCAAAAAGCTCCTCAAGGTTATCAAGGGTTATTGAAAGAACGGTGGGGCGGCTTTCGTTATAGAGTTTTTCCACCCGGCGTTCGTTGGTTTTGTCGATGAAATAGAAAGCATAGAGTTTTTCGCCCATATCGAGGGTTTCGGTTCCGCAGACGGAATAGCTTCCGCCATGGCAGAAAACTTCGCAGCCGCCGGGATCAAAAACCGCTTCAAGGTCGAAATTTTCAAAAACGTCGCCGATTTTTTTGCCGTAGGTTTCCTCGCCTTTTACCACCTCGGTAAAGAAAAGGGAGTTGCTCCAGATTATTTCCCCTTCGCCGTTTGCAACAGCAACGGGCATCGGGAATTTTATCAATGCGTCGCTTTTTACTGCGCCGAGCCTTCCGCCGATATATTCAAGAAATTTTCTTGAATCGCGCCTTGCGGCAAAAAGCCGCCAGATTCCGAAGGCAAGAGCCGCAAGAGTTATGACAAGCTGGATTCCGAAGATTTTTTTATCATAACCCGCCGCCATTCCGGTGAAGATCACCGTTATTCCCATGAAGGCAATAAGCGCTATTTCAAGAAGGTCTATTTTCTTTTTCAACAAAAATGCCTCCTTCTGTTAAAAATGGGCATGGTTTTCCAAGTATATATATTGTTATTATAGCAAAACGCTCCTTAAGATTCAATATTATATAAAGAAAAATATGGAAAGCCGGAAAAGCAAAAAAGCCCCCCCTATCAAAGGGAGGCTTTTTTGCGGCGGGAGACTACCTCCTCAGAGGAGGAGGTGTCACGCCCATAAGAATAAAGGCGTGACGGAGGAGGGATAATCCCCGACCGGTTGCGATGGATTCGTAAAATTAATGTAGGGCGGGGGCTGCGCCCTGAGCGTAGCGAGGAAGTACTCCTGGGGTACTCCCGCCGTTATTTTTGTTTAT
>JAFQBT010000015.1 GCA_017399625.1 Oscillospiraceae bacterium | reverse complement strand
GCCGCTTCCGGTCATCATCGAACCAATTGCGCCGTTTCTGAGCATGGCAGATTTGATTTCGCCGATAACCGGATTTTCGACCGTGTGCTCAAGAACGTTTGAAAGGTTTTCACAAAGGGCGGAAAGGTCATTCTGTTCCAATGCGGCGAGCATTTTGTTTTTATCCGGATGCTCAAGGTCAAAAAGACCGTGCTCATCGTAATATTTATAGCTTTCCGGCGTGCTCATGCTGAAATCCGGCTTTACAATAACAAGCCAGCAATCCGGCATTTCCGGAAGGGGAGAAAGTTTTTCGCCGATTCCTTCCGCAAGCATTGTTCCTCCGAGGATTGAAAAAGGAACGTCCGCACCGCATTTTGCACCGATTCCGCAGAATTCTTCGGAGGAAAGGGGCTCGTCAAAAATTCTGTTCAGTCCGAAGAGAACCGCGGCGGCATCTGCGCTTCCTCCGGCCATACCCGCCTGCATCGGAATCCGCTTATCAATGCTGATTTTTGAACCGCATTCAATTCCGGTACGTTCAAAAAACAGCTTTGCGGCTTTGAAGGCGATGTTATCTTCGCCCTCCGGAGCATTGTTATTGCATTCAACGGTAATCCTGTCTGCTTTTTCAACTGTTACATAATCGAAAAGGTCAACGGTCTGCATAACGGAAGCAATTTCGTGGTATCCGTTGGAGAGTTTTCCGGTTATATCAAGAAAAAGATTGATTTTTGCCGGCGCTTTAAGGCTTATGCTGTTCATTTTCCAGTTCCTCAAGGAATTCTTTGATTCGTTTTGCCGCTTCCATAATATGGTCAAGTGAATATGAATAGGAAACACGAACAAATCCTTCGCCGGAAGAACCAAAAGCCCCGCCGGGAACAACCGCAACTTTTTTGCTGCGCAGAAGTTTTTCGCAGAATTCTTCGGAGGAAAGTCCGGTTGATTTTATACACGGGAAAACGTAGAACGCGCCTTCGGGAGTGAAGCAGTCAAGCCCCATATCGTTGAAGGCTTTAACGAGATAGCGTCTTCTCATGTCGTATTCCTTTTTCATTTTTTCAACTTCATCGTCGCAATCGCGCATTGCAACAACAGCGGCATACTGGCTTGTGGTGGGAGAACTCATGATTCCATACTGATGGATCTTGAGCATCTGGGAAATAATCGGTGAAGGACCGGCAACGTAACCAAGTCGCCAGCCGGTCATGGCGTATGCCTTGGAAAAACCGTTGACAAGGATAGTACGTTCTTTCATTCCTTCAATTTCAGCGATGGAAACGTGGCGCTCACCGCCATAGGTAAGCTCCGCGTAAATTTCATCGGAAAGTACCATTATATCCGTTCCGCGAAGAACTTCGGCAATTTCCTCAAGGTGTTCTCTTCTCATAACCGCTCCGGTAGGGTTGTTCGGAAAAGGAAGAACAAGAAGTTTTGTTTTCGGAGTAATTGCGGCACGAAGTTCCTCCGCGGTAAGTCGGAAATCGTTTTCACGCTTTGTTTCGATGGTAACAACTTTTCCGCCTGCAAGACGGCAGATAGGGTCATAGCAAACGAATGAAGGAATGGGCAGAAGCATTTCGTCGCCGCTGTCAATAATTGCGCGGATTGTAAGGTCAATAGCTTCCGAACCGCCGACAGTTATAAAAATATCTTTTGCGTCATAATCAAGGTTGAATCTGCGTTTAAGATATTTTGAAGCCTCCTGACGAAGTTCGATAAGACCTGCGTTTGCGGTGTACCAGGTATGCCCCTTCTTAAGGGAATCAATGCCTGCTTCGCGGATATGCCATGGAGTTTTAAAATCCGGTTCGCCGATTGTAAGGGCAATAACGTCCTCAACTTCCGCCGCAAGGTCGAAGAATTTACGAATTCCTGAAGGTTTAAGTTCGGCAACCTTTTCGGAAAGGATTTTGCTGTAATCAATCAATATTCAGGTGCCTCCTTTCGTCCCTGACCTCATCGGTAAAAGTAAAGAAGTGCTCTTTATAACGCTTGAGAACAAAGTTTGTTGCGGTGGAAGTTACTGAATCAAGGGTTGCAAGGCGTTTTGAAACGAACATGGAAATATCTTTGAAGCTTTGTCCGCGGATAATTACGGAAAGGTCATAGCTGGAACTGCTCATAAGCCATACTGTCTGGACTTCATCAAAAGCCATGATTTCCGCGGCGATTTCGTCATAACCGTGGTCGCGCTTGGGCTGAACCTTGAGTTCAATAACAGCGGTGCAGTCGTTGGGGTCGATTTTTTCCCAGTTAACAAGTGCGTTGTATCCGAGAATTACATGTTCTTTTTCAAGTTCGGAAACAGCGGCTGCGATTTCCTCTTCGGATTTTCCGAGAAGGGCAGAAAGCTGTTCGGTGGTAAGTTTTGCGTTCTGTTCAAGAAGTTTAAGAAGCTGATCCATAATAATTCTCCTTTATTTAATATTGATTAAAACAGGTTTTCTTTTTTCGTAATAGCAATAGGAAGAAAAGCCTGCCTCGTGAACAAGGCCAATTCCTTCTCCAAGGTCGGAACCTATAGATGCGCAGCTGTGGGAACCGGAACCGACTGTGATGAATTCTCCGCCGAGTTCCCGGAACATTCTCAGATAGCGCACCGGGGGAAGGATCATATTGAGCTTTCCGCGGAGGGCGGAGGTGTTTACCTCAAGGGCTTTTCCGTCTTCCGCAAGTCTTTTAAGAATCATTTCGATGATATCGTCGCAATGGCGGATGGAAAAATAGGGCGCGTTTTCCCTTGTGATATATCTCATGGGGAAGGTGAGCTGGCTCAGAACGTCGAAATTATCCCATTTCGAGGTTTCATAAAGGGATTTGTAATAGGATTCGAGGAACTTTACAATTTCGTTTTCGGAAAGTTCACTGTAATCGATATCACTTATTTTTCTTCCGTCGGGATATTTCTTTACTGAAGCGAGCACCATATCGAAAGGAAAACCGTTTATTATTTTGTCCGCTTTTCCGATATTATCAAGGGGCTGTCCCACTTCGATTCCGTTGGAAATAACAAGGGAATCGGAGAAAACGGAGCGGGCTTTATATACGCAGTAAACAGATTCCCGGACCCTTTCGGAAAACTGCATTTCATCAAAGCGGTCACAGTCGCAGCAATCCGTAACGGCAAAGCCGAAAAGCCCTCTGTGAACAGCCTGTTCGCAAAGAGTCATGATGGAATCTGTTCCTCTTGGAGAACAGTCGCTGTGAACATGACCGTCAAATCTTTTCTGATAATACATAAAGATCGCCCTCTTTCTATAATGTTTTATAATATCACATTATAAAACATTTGAAAAGACGGAAAAATGCATAAAAACGGAAAAAGCACCGTTTCCGGTGCTTTTTCCGTTTTATACAGCGTACTGGCTGTTGTAGATTTCGTAATAGAAGCCCTTCTTTTCAAGAAGTTCTTCATGTTTTCCGGTTTCAACTATTTCGCCGTTGTTGATAACAAGGATAAGGTCGGAATCAACGATTGTGGAAAGCCGGTGGGCAATTACAAAGCAGGTTTTGTCTTTCATCAGCTTATCCATCGCCTTCTGAATCAAAATCTCGGTTCGGGTATCAACGTTTGATGTCGCTTCGTCAAGAATCAGCAGCCGGTGGTTTGCAAGAAGAGCCCTTGCAATGGTTAAAAGCTGCTTTTGTCCGCCGGAGATATTGGTCGTATCGTCGCCGATGACAGTATCATAACCCTGGGGAAGGGTACGGATGAAATGGTCGCAATAGGCTTCGTCGCAGGCGGTGATGATTTCATCCCTGGTCGCGTCGGGTTTTCCGTAAGCTACGTTTTCCGCGACAGTTCCGCCGAAAAGCCATGTATCCTGTAGCACCATTCCGAAAAGTCCGCGGACTTCCTCACGGGAAATTTCGCCGATATCGTGTCCGTCAATGGTGATTTTTCCGCTTTGCGGGTCATAAAAACGCATAAGCAGGTTTACAATGGTTGTTTTTCCTGCGCCGGTGGGACCGACTATTGCGACGTTCTGCCCGTGCTTGATATCAAGGTTGAGGTTCTTTATAAGCGGTTTTGCCTCGTCATAGGAAAAATCAACGTTTTCAAATTTTACGTTGCCAAGGATTTTTTCATCGCCGAAAGTTTTTTCGTCCGGTTTTTCCTCGTCAAGATCGAGAAGTGCAAAAACACGTTCGGAGGAGGTTATCGCTCTCTGAACATCGCCGAGACCTTCCGCAATCTGTTCAAGAGGAGCGGCAATCTGCTTTGCGAAAAGAACGATTGTGACAATGGTTCCGACAGAAACTCCTTCGTTGAGAATAAGCCATCCGCCGAGAAGGTTGACAGCGATATAGGCAAGGGAGTTTGTGAACGCAATGCAGGGACGAACAGCCGAGGAAATGAAAGTTGCCTTGACTTCCGCATCACGCTGGCGGAGGTTTATTTCCTCGTGCTTGCGCAAAGTTTCGTTTTCCCAGTTATAAGCTTTTGTGGTTGCGTAGTTGGTGTAGCTTTCCTCAACAACCGCATTGAGATTTCCGGATTGGGTGAACATTTCGTGGAAATGCTTTTCGCTCATGGCGGAAATCTTAGAGGAAAGATAAACGGAAATCGGCGTGATTACGAGAACCGCAAGGGAAAGCCGCCAGTCCTCGAAAAACATCATAACGGTAATGACGATTATCTGCAGAAAGCCGGTGGAAAGGGTCTCGATCATCGTGTGGATGGAGGTTCCCATATGGGAAACGTCGTCTGTCATGCGGCGGAGTATCTCGCCGACTGGTGTACAGTCAACAAACTTTACAGGCAGATGCTTTATCTTTTCCGAAATGCGGATTCTGATATTACAGGTGAAATAACGGCTTACAACGTTGTTGAGGAGATACATATTTGCCAGTTTAACAAGGCTCAGCAGGAGATATATTATTCCGAGAGGAATTACCCCCGCAAGAATCATTCCTGCAAAATTATCAGTAACAAGTTCGCCGGACCAGAAATCATAGAGCTTCTGAACAAGTTCGCCGAGCATTTTTGGAGAAACAACGGTGCAGATTATTGAAAGAAGGCAAAGAACGCAGGAGAGAAGAAGCCATCCCCAGATGGGTTTTGCTTCCCTGAAAATTCTTAAAAGCGATTTTGCACGGCTTTGTTTCTTTTCGGAAATCATAAATTTGCACCTCCCGTCTGGGAAGCATAGATTTCCCGATATATTTTGCAGCGTTCCAGAAGTTCGGAATGTTTTCCGGAATCAACTAGCTTTCCGTTATCCATAACAAGAATAAGGTCGCTGTTCATGGCGGAAGTTACCCGCTGGGTGATAATGATCTGGGTTTTTCCTGCGGCTTTTTTCGAAAGCTTTGTCCGGACTCTGGATTCCGTAAGGAAATCCAATGCGGAAAAGCTGTCATCAAAAATATAAATCGGTGCGTTTCTGATAACGGCCCTTGCAATGGAAAGGCGCTGTTTCTGTCCGCCGGAAAGGTTTTTGCCGGATTGGTTGAGCTCATGCTCAAATCCTTTTTCAAGGGAATCAACGAAATCCGAAAGTTCTGCAATTTCAGCCGCTTCGCGGATTTCCTCATCCGTTGCGTGCGGTTTTCCCATAACAATATTATCGCGGATAGTGCCGGAATAGATGGAGGAATTCTGGAGCACGCAGCTGATGTTTCTGCGAACAGTTTTGTGGCTCAGGGTTTCGGTGGCTCTGCCGTCATAAATAACCTTGCCTTCGGTGGGCATACGGAAACAGAGCATCAGCGAAACAAGGGTGGATTTTCCGCTTCCGGTACCGCCGATTACGGAAACCTTCTGACCGGGTTCAATTCTGAAAGAAATATTGCTTACGGCGGGCTCGGTTGCTCCGTCGTATTTAAAACTTACGTTATCAAAGGTGATACCGCCGGAAAATTCAAGATTTTCCTCCGGAATTTCGTCGTCATATCCTTTTGCGGAAACAACTTCGCCGATTCGGTTTGCGGCAACCTTTGCATGGGGAATCATCACGATTACAAAGGCGGCGTTGATGATGCTTGTCATAACAAGAGTAACATATTGGATGACAGCAAAAATATCGCCGGCGGAAACGGCGCTTGCACCGGTTTCCATTCGGACAGAGCCGATGTAAACGATGAGCACCACGGAAAAGTTGAGCATGAAAAGCGCGAGAGGAGCGATTATTCCCATGCTCACGTTGGATTTGATGATGTTCATTGCCATTTTTACGGTGGCTTCGGAAATCCTTCCGTGCTCATGTTCTTCCTTATCGAAAGCGCGGATTACACGGATTCCGCGAAGGCGCTCGCGCATGATATCGTTTTGTTTGTCGATAAATTCATCGGCAATGCGCCAGAGCGGTTCGATTTTTCTTCCGATGAGCACAACAACTGCGAACAGAACCGGAACAAAAAGAAGAAGGATGAGCGAAAGAATAACGTCTTTGCGGAAGGAAAGAACAACGCCTCCGATGAAAAGCACCGGAATCGTTATGATGTTTCCGCAGAAAATTGAAGCTATCCAGCCGAGAGTTTCCGTATCATGGGTCGAACGGGTTATAAGCGCGGCGGTTCCTATTTCGTTCATTTCGCCGAAGGTCATGGTGTTTACCTTACGGAACACCATCCGGCGAAGGTCGCAGCAGAACCCCGCGACGATTTCGGCAGTGAGTTTTCTGCCGATGACAACGGTCACAAGTCCGGTGAGCGCAACAATGAACATATAAAGGCAGTTTTGCTTTATGTATTCCATATCGGAAAGATAGATGCCCTTATCGACAATGTTGCTCATTATGGTGGGGAGCATAAGGTCACAGACTGTGGCGGCGGTCATGAAAAGCAGTGCAACCGGAATACTGCTTTTGTAATGCAACAGGTTTTCAAAAATCTTTTTCATTTCTACCTCACATTAAATTTAAAGATTTTTTAACGCGAAAAACCAATTTTCAGTATAGCACTACCAAACTTGCTTTTCAACAAACCGTTGGTTTATTCAACAACATTCCGAATTGAATTTACGGTAAATTATAAAAGCAACAGCGGGTTGCTTGTTTTGTTTTCCTGCTGATGCTAAAATATTACTGAGGTGATAATTGATGGATACAAAGGACGTTATTCTTGAACTCAGAACGAAAAAAGGTCTTTCCCAGGACGAACTTGCGGAAAAGGTTTTTGTGACACGCCAGGCTGTTTCCCGCTGGGAAAACGGCGAAACCGTTCCGAACGTCGAAACGCTTAAGCTCCTTTCAAAATTCTTCGATGTTTCCATAAACACTCTTCTCGGTTCGCCGAGGGAACTTATCTGCCAATGCTGCGGAATGCCGCTTGAAGACAGCAACATAAGCAGGGAAGCGGACGGATTTCTCAACGAGGATTACTGCAAGTGGTGCTATGCGGATGGGGAATATATGTATCACGATATGGACGAACTCATCGAAGTCTGCGTGAAAACCATGTCGAATGAGCATTTTACGGCGGAACAAGTCCGGGAATATATGAAAAACATGCTCCCGAGCCTTAATTACTGGAAACAGTATCTTAACGTCGGCGGAAAGGAAAAATTTGATGAATTTAAAAATCAGCTTATCGCCGAATTCAACGAACTGCATATCGAAGGAATGCCGGAAGTAAAGAGCCTTAACGCTCTGGTAGGAAATTTCATTAATCTTGAATACCGCCTTCCGAACGGAAAACTTGTCAAATTCCTTGATGACAGAGCAACCTATCTCGGAACACAGCTTGAAAGCGAATTCGGAGAGGGAAGATGCTTCGGTCTTGCGGCGAATATGGATTTTCTTCTTGTCTGCAACTATGATGAGAACGGTGAAAATCCGGAACTTTTAGTTTATAAAAAGAGATAACAAAAAAGCCCTTCGTTTCCGAAGGGCAGTTTTTTTTATTCGGTTTCCGCAGGCCATTGGCAGAACACGTTATCCTTTGTATCAAGAAGAACGGTCTTCATATAAGAACTCCATCCGGTTCCTTCTGTTGCTGCAATAAATTCATCCGCAAAGGAAAGATCAAGATCGGAGAAAACTCCGCCGAAATATGCAACGTTAAGCTGCGCGCTGAAAACGCTGTATTTTTCTGCAAGCTCCGGATCGGAAACAACGGAATGAATGGTTTCCTTTGCCTGGGCGTAGGCGCTGTCATAGAAAAACGCATAGCCATAATCCGGATAATTGAGAAGGTTTTCGTCGGTGTTTCCTGTGCTTTCTGCATAAGCGGCAACGTCGGTGGTTTTCGATTCATATTTCCAGCCGTCAGGAGAAATTTCAATTACTCCGTAGCGGTGGGGATATACGCAAAAGCCGCCGCCGACTATATCGGTTATGGTTTCGGTCTGAACAAAATGCTGGGTGTGGAGATGTCCGCAAAGATAAAGATTTCCGCCGTATCTTGTAATAAGTTCAGCAACATCGTCGCCGTTTCCGAGCTTATAGTTGAAATCGAAGCGCGGGTTATGGGAAAGAAGACTGTGATGTCCCGCAACAACCGGAATATCTCCCGCTTCCTTGCAGGCGGAAAGTTCCTTTTCGAGCCATTCAACAGTTTTTGCACTCAGCTGACCGAGAGATGCTCCATAGGTAAGGTTGGTATCGAGCATAAAGATACGGACGCCTTTTTCGGTATTGTAAACATAGGAAAGGGAGTTTTCGTCATAGGAAATTCCGCCGTCATAGCCGAATTCGGAATAGATTTCGCGGAATTCATCCGGAGTTACGGATTCGGATACCTCAGGTTCACCGTTCGGGAAAATATAAGCATATGCGGTAATATCGTGGTTTCCGGGAAGGACAAGGATTTTTATTCCTGCTTCGGAAAGGACCCGGAGCTTTTCGGCAAATTCAAGGTGGGAAGCTTTTGCTCCGTCAAAAGCAATATCTCCGGTGATGATAATATATTCCGGCTTTTCGAAAAGCATTTCGCCGATAAACGCATCAAAAATCTCGTTGATATATTTAATTTGTTTTCCGGTTCCGTTGCTGTCGTTTGCTTCGGCAAACATTCCTTTGTAATCAAAAGATTCCGTACCGGTAAAATGGGTATCTGTTATGGCAACAATCCTGAGCGGGGGTTCCTTTGCAGAACATCCGCAGACGGAAAGAAGCATTATCATTGCGAGAATAACGGAAACAAGCTTTTTCATAAAATCCCTCCGGAAATAAATCTGGTTTGATTTTATCATAAAAGAAAAGCATCCGCAATATTAACTAAAAGGTTATTTGTATTTTCCGGTGACGATATAAAAACCGGTGTTATCCGGAGAAATTTCGACGTTATAGCTGTTCTTTGGAACGAAAAAGCTCTTCTCCGGATCCTGCCTTATTATAAAATAATGATGATAATAATAAACAGCGCCGGGAACAAACGATTCAATATATTCCTCGAGGGTAAGATTGTTATCCATTATAATTTTTGAATGGGGAAGACCAACATAACGGATGTGCCAGGGTTCATAAGGAATCCCGGTTATTTCTTCGCCATAATGTGGATATCTGATAATGAAGCCGTAATTATGGCAGAATTCGTTAACGTACTGTCCCTCTTCGGAATCAATAAAACCTGCTCCTGCATAATATTTTACATAAACGTCAAGGGCAAGGCCGGTGAGATGTTCGCTGGAATAAACGTTTGCGGCATATTCGTTTCCGGATTCGATGATTTCCTTTTGCTCATCCGGAGTGCGGAACGCGCTCATAATATAAAGATTTTTTCCGAATTTCTTTTTCACATCGTTTTTGAGATCAACATATCCCTTTTCCGCGAGCGGGTTCATGGAAACACCATTATATCCCGTGATTTCCGGATAATAATTTTCCGGGAGCGGGTGCTCATCATTGACAAGCATAAGCGAATCGTTTACTGCGGCACCGTTTTCCATAAGTTCATCAAAGGTTGTTTCTTCCGTCGGGATTTCATTTGAAGAAGTGATAAACGACTTTGCGGAAAAATCCGGAAGATATGACCGCAGAAGAAACATTTCACCGGGGAAAAATTTGAATGCGGCAAAAATCAGAACACCGAGAGAAAGTAAAATTAAAGCAAACCATTTTAAAAATTTCATTTTCAAAACCCTCCTTTTCAATAAAATGTTAGCAGGAAAATTTTTAAGATAAAAGGAGGCAGGACCTTAAGAATTATTTAAGATTTTTTTAAGATGAAAAATTTTTAAAATTTTTTGCAAATTTATGTTGACAAATTCTTTTGGATGTGATAAGATAACATTCGTCGCTGAGATGCTGGTGTAGCTCAGTTGGTAGAGCAGCTGATTTGTAATCAGCAGGTCGGGGGTTCGAGTCCGTCCACCAGCTCCACTATCGACAAAAACTTAATATTTATATGGGAGTGTACCCAAGCGGCCAAAGGGGGCAGACTGTAAATCTGTTGTCAGTGACTACGGTGGTTCGAACCCACCCGCTCCCACCAACAAAAAGCTCATTCTTCGGAATGAGCTTTTTGATTTATATTGAAAAAT
>JAFQBT010000134.1 GCA_017399625.1 Oscillospiraceae bacterium | reverse complement strand
CCTGCAGTTTGCTCCCGCAAACGCTGTCCCCTTCATAAGGGGACTAAAACGCTCCACCGGAAGAATGGCGGTTCCGATTCCCGACCGCCATCGTTCAGGCCGACGGCGGTTTTCATTCTGCATCTGCCGCCCGGTTGTTTTCGGCTGGATTTACCGGGATTGGATTACAATCCCTCCGTCGCCGTTGGCGACACCTCCCTTTGCACAAGGGAGGCTGTTGGCTCGGTGGAAGGCGGAGGAAAATCTCATCCGGTAAAATGTTTTTTCATCTCCGGAAAGCCAATGTAAAAGACTTTTGACAGCAAAAAATCTTCTTTTCTGCTAAAATCAAAAGCAAAGGAGGAATGCCGATTTTATGGAAATTGGAAAACAAATAAAAAAATACCGCTCGGAACTTTCGCTTTCACAGGAGGATTTTGCGGACAAAATGTTTGTCACCCGCCAGACTGTTTCAAACTGGGAAAACGATAAAAGCTATCCGGATATAAACAGCCTTGTTTTAATGGCGGAGGTTTTCGGCGTTTCTCTTGATACTTTGGTAAAAGGAGATGTTGAGAAAATGCAGGAAGAAATCAAAAAAGAGGATATTGAAAATTTCAGAAAACAAAGCAATATTTTAACGTTTATATTTTTGGGAATGATTCTTTCACCGATTCCGCTTTTAAAATTTTTCGGTGTATGGGGATTCGTTATCTGGGTTGTTTTTTCAATTCTTGGTTTTTGCTATGCGCTGAAAGTCGAAAAGAAAAAGAAAGAATTTGATATTCAGTCATATAAGGAAATAAGCGCCTTTATGGAAGGCAAGCGGCTTGATGAAATTGAAAAAGAACGCGAAAAAGCAAAACGCCCTTATCAAAAAATTCTGATTGCAATGGGCTGTGCCGCTGCGGCTTTTTTTCTGACCTATCTTATGGCGGTGGTTTTCAAACTTTAAACGGCGGGAGCAAGCCCCCGCCCTACAATATTTTCCCAAAATTAAACAAAAAAGCTCACCGCTTGCGGTGAGCTTTTTTTATCAGGCGGTTTGGGAAGTCCCGCCCTTTCTTATACGCAGATTATATCAGCAATAGTTCTCCATGGGGAAGGTGAGATATTTGATCTCGTCGAGCTGATCAACGGTTACAACGCCTGCAGGAGCGTTGAGAACGTCGGGAATGCGGTTTACGATGGTTGCGCAGGTGTGTTCAACGGTTGCGGGTTTGACAACGTGGAATTCAACGTTGGGCTCGCCGGTGATTTTCCAATCGCACATATCGCCGTCATCGGGTCCGTAAACTTTGCCGATGCACTGGGTTTCGATAACCGGTCCCTGGAAGGTTTCGGTGGTAACTACTGCTGCCATGCCGATGCAGTTGCCTTTGGGGATAACTTTGCCCATGGTTTCGGAATAAAGATCGGAATCATAGAAATAGGGAACGCATTTCTGGGTGTTGGATTTAACAGTCCAGCCGAATTTGGAAGCAAGGGATTCGTTGGAAGACCAAACGTAGGAAGGTTCGAGAACTTCGGGATGAGCAATCTGTTCTTCGAATTCTTCGGGGGTAAGGCCAACGCCGTGTGCTTCTGCAAGAGCAAGGCCGTAATCTTCTACGTTATAGGAAACAGCGCCTTCGATTTTGGTGATCTGGTCGCAGCCGCCTGCTACCATGCCGACCATGTTCACCCAGAAGATATCTTCCATACCGGAACCGACGAAAGTGCAGTTGTTTTCTTTTGCGATAACGTCAAGTTTGTTGGTGAGTTCGGGGCTGGTGCTCCAGCTGCCGGTGGATTCTTCGCAAGTGGTGATTACGTTAATGCCGCGGGAGAGGCATTTTTCGAAATGATCATAGCAGTCGCTTACGAGGGAGAAGAGGGTTACAACAGCGATGTCTGCGTCGCAGTTATCAAGAACTTCGTCAGCATCGGATTTGATTACAACGCCGGTTTTTACGCCGAGCTCTGCAAAATCGCCGATATCCATGCCGACAACAGCAGGGTCAACGTCGATTGCGCCGACGATCTGTGCGCCTTTTTCATAAAGGTAACGGATGATGTATTTTGCCATTTTTCCGCAGCCGTACTGTACAACTTTTACTTTTTCCATAATAAATACCCCTTTTGTGTTTATTTGTTAACACCATTATAATCTCTAAAGCAGGGTGAGAGTCAAGGCTTTTTTGTTAAATTTTTATTAATTTATCGGAAGGCCACCGGCACCTGCAAACGGAGGAACATTCCCCTTTTTTCGTCATCGAATACACTGAATTCGGTCAGAACCTCGCAGATATAATCCCCGGCGACCTTGTAATTGTTTTCGGTGCAGTATTCCAGAAGGCGCTTTGCATATTCCGGCTCATCGTCAAAGCTGTCGAGATAGATGCAGACATACATTCCGCTTTCGATGCGCTTTATGGAATCGCTTTCCGGAAAGTTATCGTCAACAAGGACGAAGATTTCGTCGGATTCAAGCCGCCCTTCAAGGAAACTTTTCTTCTTCATTGTGGTGCCCGCGTTGCAGTAATAAATCTGGGGCAGATTGTGCTTTATAAGGCTGTTTTTCAGCTCTCTGAGCTCGTTTTCATAGACCTCGATTCCGTATTCATAGAAGTTGATGGAGGTGGGCATGGAATAGATTTTTCGGTGGGGAATGTATTCGATGGTGATGGTGCCGATGTTGGGGGATTTGCGGTAGCGTTCAAGGCTTTCGATGGTGCGGGAAATTGCCGCAAGCTGGAGGTTGAGGTTCTGCATCTGCTCCTTCACCTGCTTTTTGCGGTGGATGAGGATGGATTCGATAAGCTTTGTATCGCCGCTTTCGAGCACCTCCCTGATTTCCTTGAGCTCCATTCCAAGGGCTTTCATATACTGTATCATATCGAGCCTTGCGTTCTGGCGGATGTTGTAATAGCGATAGCGGCTTTCGCTGTCGATATAACAGGGTTTTATAAGCCCGATTTCATCATAGAGCCGAAGGGTCGAAACGGAAATATTGTTTATTTTAGCCATTTCTCCGATGCTGAGCAGTTCGTTCTTCAAAAAAATCCCTCCCCAAAACTCTCAACCGACATGAGAGTTTTTGCAAAAAAATCCTTATGTTACGAGTTTAACAGTTTCAGCGTGGTTTTGCAAGAGGTTTGGCGAAAAAACGCAGGGGCGGATATTATCCGCCCGGTTTTTGCTGAAAGCCCCCCTTGTTAAAGGGGGGTGGTTTTGGCTTTGCCAGAACCGGGGGGATTCTGTCGAAATTACCGGCTGAATTGTAATACCTCCTCAGAGAAGGAGGTGTCACGCCCATAAGAACAAAGGCGTGACGGAGAAGGGATTATCCCTGACCGGTTGCGATGGATTCGTAAAATTAATGTAGGGCGGGGGCTTGCTCCCGCCGTTATTTTTGTT
>JAFQBT010000133.1 GCA_017399625.1 Oscillospiraceae bacterium | reverse complement strand
CCCTCCTCCGTCACGCCTTTATTCTTATGGGCGTGCCCCCTCCTCCTCTGAGGAGGTTTTAAATTCAGCCGGTAATTTCAACAGAATCCCCCCGGTTTTGGCAAAGCCAAAACCACCCCCCTTTAACAAGGGGGGCTTTCAGCAAAAATGTGCGGATGATATCCGCCCCTGCATTTTCAATTTTCCACTTTCAACTTTCAATTTGAAAAGAATCCCCGGGTATTTTTTACACTTTATTAACTACTTTTTATTAAAAAAGGTGTAAAATAATCGCATAAACATGAGGAAAGGAGGAATCACCCTGTTCGGATACATAAAACCCTTCCGGCCGGAACTGAAGGTCCGGGAAGCGGAGGAATATAAGGCAGTCTATTGCGGACTTTGCAAGGAACTTGGCAGAAGCTACGGAATCTTCGCAAGAATGACCCTGAGCTACGACTTTGCATTCATGGCGATGCTTTTCATGTCCCTGAACAGCGAAATCTGCCCCTCCTTCGAAAAATGCTCCTGTATTGCCCATCCTTTCAGAAAAAGCTGCCGCTGTCTTGAAAACCGGGCAATTTCCCTTTCAGCAAAGGCGGCGATGATTCTCACTTACTATAAGTTGAAGGACGACCTTTCGGATAAGGGTTCCCTCAGAAAAATCGCCGCGGCTCTCCTGATGCCCTTCGCTTCCTCCGCAAGGAAAAAAGCCCTTTCCTCCGGCGAGGAAGCAGAATTCATCGACGAAGCCGCTAAGGAAATGATGGCTTCCCAAAAGGAAATTGAGGGAAGAAAATCGCCGCTTTCGGACGAAGCCGCCGAACCCACCGCAAAATTTCTCGAAAAAATAATTTCCCTCGGCGGAAATGAGGAAAACGAAAGGATTCTCCGGCGCTTCGGCTATCTCCTCGGAAGATATATCTATCTCTGCGATGCCCTTGATGACCTTGAGGACGACCGGAAAAAAGGGAACTATAACCCCTTCATTTACAGCGGCGAAGAAGCTGTTCAGAGTGCAAAATCCGTCCTTTATATCACAACGGCGGAGCTTTTTGATGACCTTGAGCTCTTAAGACTTGACAAATATAAGGAAATAGTGGAAAATACAATAGACCTCGGTTTAAAAGCCGAAATCGAAAGAATAATAAATAAAAAAGGGGGAGAAGAAAACGGAAAATCCATATAAGGTCCTCGGCGTTTCCGAAAACGCCACCGATGAGGAAATAAAAAAAGCATACCGCGACCTTGTCCGCAAATACCACCCGGATAAATACGTTGATAACCCTCTTGCAGATATTGCGGCGGAAAAGATGAAAGATATCAACGCCGCCTATGACCAGATCCAGAAGGACCGCAAAGCCGGAAAAACCTCCTACGGAAGCGGAAGCTACGGCGGAAACGGCGGATATTACAATGCCGGCGGATATAACCAGAGCTACGGCGGATATTCCGGACAAAGCCAGTTTGCGGACGTGCGCAGGCTTATCCAGCAGAACCGCATTGCGGAAGCGGACGAGATCCTCGACGGCGTTCCGGAATATAAAAGAACCGCCGAATGGTATTTCCTCAAAGGAAGCATCTATTACAGAAGAGGCTGGCTGGAGCAGGCTTCAAGATGCTACCAGCGGGCTTATCAGATGGAACCGGGAAACCAGGAATATGCCGCCGCATGGCAGCGCATTTCCTACCAGCAGCAGTACGGTTCCTCTCCGGGCAGAAGCACAGGAACCCGGTTCTACGGCTGTCCCTGCGACTGCTGTGATTGCTGCACCGCTCTTATGTGTATGGACTGCCTTTGCGGCAACGGCTGCTGAAAAGCCTCCCTTGTGCAAAGGGGAGGGATTGTAATCCCATCCAATAAAAAACGGGCGGATAATATCCGCCCCTACGGAAATCAAGATGAAATCCCCCGATTTAATGCAGGGCGGGGCCTTGGTCCCGCTGCCAAATTGCCTCCCTTGTGTAAAGGGAGGTGTCACCGAAGGTGACGGAGGGATTGTAATCCTATCCCACTAAAACCAGCCGATTTGCCTTCCCCTGGGGGGAAGGTGGCACGCCCATAAGAAATAAGGCGTGACGGATGAGGGGCAAACCCTGTCCATTAAAACCGGGCGGATAATATCCGCCCCTACGGAAATCAAGATGGAATCCTCCGGTTTAATGCAGGGCGGGGCCTTGGTTCCACCGCCAAATTGCCTCCCTTGTGTAAAGGGAGGTGTCACCGAAGGTGACGGAGGGATTGTAATCCCATCCCACTAAAATCAGCCGTGACGGATGAGGGGCAAACCCCGTCCAATTAAAACCGGGCGGATAATCCATAATGAATCCCCTCGCCACCGCTTATGTGATGTGGCCCTCTTTGCTCGCCGCAGACGGCAAACCCCTCTGTCTGCTGCGCAGACATCTCCCCTGTAAGGGGAGTCTCCTTTAACAAGGGGCATATTAAACGAAAGGAGAAATGCCAATGACCAAAAAAAGCCAGAAGGTTGCCCTTTGCGGAATGGTTGCCGCCCTTTGCACTCTTCTGATGTTCATGACCGGCGTTTTTCCTTTTGCAACCTATGCAATGCCCTGCCTTGCGGGACTTCTGATGATAACCGTTGCGGTGGAAACCGGAGCAAGCTGGGCTTTCACCCTTTATGCAGCGGTTTCGATCCTTTCGATGATCCTCACCCCAGATAAGGAAGCAATGCTGATGTTCGTGATGTTCTTCGGACATTACCCGATCACTAAATTCTGGCTTGAAAAGATAAAATTCAAGCCCCTTTCGCTTCTTTTGAAGCTCGCTGTTTTCAACGCCTGCGTTGTGCTGGCATATATGATAATAATTTTTGTTTTTCAGATGCCGGATATTCTTACGGAATTCGGCGATTTCGGAAAATATTCCGTTTATATCATGCTCGGGCTCGGAAACGTTCTTTTCTTCGTTTATGATTTTGCCCTCACCCAGATTATGAGCGTTTATGTCCTTATTTTCCGCCCGAAATTCCTCCGCAGAAGCGCAAAATAAAAAGCACCCGAAAGGGTGCTTTTTTAATGCACAATGCATAGTGCAAAGTGCAGAATGATTAAAAAACCGTAGGGGCGGATAATATCCGCCCGAAAAAAGGATTCCCGGAGGGCGGCCTTCCCCTTGAGGGGAAGGTGGATTTTCTGCAACTTGTTGCAGAAAAGACGGAAGAGGGATTCACAGGTATCCCGGAGGGCAAGCCTTCCCCTTGAGGGGAAGGTGGCACGAAGTGCCGGATGAGGTGTTCCTCCGCAAACCGCCGAGGCAACAGCCTCCCGTGTGCAAAGGGAGGTGGCATTTCTAAAAGAAATGACGGAGGGATTGTAATCCCATCCGATAAAAAACGTGCGGATGATATCCGCCCCTGCATTAATTTGATGGAACCATCGTAACCGGTCAGGGATAATCCCTCCTCCGCAAATCACCGAGGTAATAAGCCTTCCCTTGGGGGAAGGTGGCACGCCATATATGATAAAGGCGTGACGGATGAGGGGAAAATCCCATCCCGTTAAATTCAGCCGGTAATTTCAACAGAATCCCCCCGCCACTTCGTGGCCCTCCCCCCTTTAACAAGGGGGGCTTTCAGCAAAAACGGGCGGATAATATCAGCCCCTGTATTTTCAACTATCAACTTTCAACTTGAAAAGAATCACCCAGTCATTTTTAATCGCAGGCGATTAAAAATGCCAGCCCCATTTAAAAAGGGGTCTTTTTGCGAAAAAAAACGCACTCCGTTTTGCGGAGTGCGTTTTGTTTTTTTATCAAAGAAGGCTGTCCCTTCTGCAGGGAGAGGTAACTCTCGGTTTTTCCTCAACCTTTGCGGAGCTCTGGAGCTGCTCAAGCATTTTTTCATCAAGGGGAATTGCCTTATGGCATCTAGGGCAAAGATAGGTCGATCTGTTGTAGCCAGCGGGAACAACAACGGGTTTTCCGCAATAGGGGCAAAAAACTTCGATGCCCTCGTTTTCATCGTCATCCTGAAGGTAGATGGACATTTTTCGGGAACCACCTTTCATAAATTTATTTTACAAAGCCAGTATATCACAAGCTCCGTCGGTATGCAAGAAGCAAATCCACCATTTTTCCGTAGCTGCGGACTCCGTCCTGCTGGTCGTTGAGCTTCAGGTAAGTATCGTTAACCGAATCGGAAACCTCCGCAACTTTAGTATCGTGAGCATCGATATATGCGTTCTGAGCACGCATGTCCGCATCGATGTAATCCGGATACTGAAGGCGCAGTTCGTACCATTTTTCATAGTCTGCGGAATAGAGCGCATTCATGGAATAGAGCAGCGCAAGGCAGTTTCCGCTGTAGCGGAAATAGGCGGAATCGCTTTTTGAGCACGCAAGCCAGGCGATAAAATTTGCTTCCGCCTCATTCATAAAACCGCGCAGGTGGCTCTGCTCATGCATCATTGTTGCGCCGCGCAGAAAATCCGGACCGGCGGTGCAGATGTTCGCTTCAAAGGTATATGGCGAAAAAACGCCGGAAATCTGGAGATACGCCATGATTTCCGAGCATATAACCGGTTTCGGCGTGCCGAATTTCCAGAAACCGATGCTCATAAAATCATATCCGGCGGCAAATTTTTCAAATTCCGCTTTCGCTTCATTCGCCATGCTGAAATTTTTCTCGTCAAAAACGGTGATGTTATCTTCGCCGCGATAAAGCTGAGCACCGGATTCCGCAGCTTCCTCAAGAAGAAAAGCGCAAAGTTCATAAAGTTCCCCGGAGGAAGATTTTTTTACCTCCAGCCCGGTCTTTTCCGCAAAGCTTTCCCGGTAATAATTCGTTCCGCAAAAGGCGGAAAAAAGAAAAATCACCGTGCAGGCAATGGACGCGATGCTCATGAGCACGCTCCTGAAATATTTGAGCACGGCCTTTGTTCCCTCGTCGCTTTTCCGGCAAAGACCGATTATCCAGTAAAACGCAAGAAAAACAACCGAAGCAATTGCAAATTCCATCAGCGAAAAAGGGAAGAGCCCGGTTATGCTTCCGAAAAGCCCGCCGATATATTTATAAAACGTATCATAATATAAATCCGCGAATCCGGGAACAAACCTTGCCGCCGCAAGAAGCAGAAGCCCCATCGGCAGAAGCATTATGAAATAAAAATGCGGGGATTTTAAGATTGATTTAAACTTCATATATAAAACACATGGGGCGGAGAATATCCGCCCGATTTTCAAAATTCCGGTTGACGGAGGAGGAATCCCCCCGGTTTTTGCCGAAGGCAAAAACCACCCCCCTTTAACACGGGGGGCTTTTGGTTATTTATTCACGTCGATGTCGTCCAGTTCAACAAGGAGCTTTGCGTAAACAAGCATTGTATCGAAAAGGAGCTTTGCCGGGGTGGATTCGTCGGATTGGTGGATGCTTCCCCGGAAAAGACCGAAGGGGCTTTCGTAATCCGGATCCTCCGGACCAAGGGCGCAGGCGTTGGGAAGATGTTTTGCATAGGTTCCGCCGCCCATGGTATAGGGTTTCCAGTGTTCCTTATGGAAAACGCTGTTGATGACCCGCATGCAGGTTTTAACTTTTTCGGATTCCGCAGGGGAATAGGCGGGTTTTGTATCCGCAACATCATGAACGGTGACGTTATAAGGCTCAACGGTTTCGATGATTTTTGCAAGGAGTTCGCCGCCGTTTCCGGTAACGGGATAGCGGATGTCTATTGAAAGATCGAGAACGCCGCGGTCCATGGAAATAACTCCGCCGACGTGGGTGAGTTTTCCGCTGGGTTCATCCTCAAACGGAACGCCGAGAGCCGCGCCGTTGTAATCGGAGTTGACAAGTTTAAGGAATTCCATTGCGGCTTTCGCTTCGCCATCAAGAATTTCCGCATCAAGGAGCGCGTTTGCAAGAACGCCGATGGCGTTGATTCCGTTTTCCGGAATGGAAGCATGGACGGAAGCGCCGGTGGCGGTAACTTTTACAAATTCGCCCTCGGTTTCAACGGCAATTCTTTCGTTTGCGGCGAGTTTTTCCGCAAGGCATTTTCCGCAGACGTTTTTAAGGGTTGCAACGGCCTTATCCGCAACAACGTTTTTTACCGTTCCGCCGGCGAAATCAACGATTTTTTCGTCATTGCAGGGGATTGCGAGATAAAAACGCAGTCCGCCTTTTTCGCCGTGGCAGATGGGATAGTTTCCGTCGGGAGTGAAGGAAACGTCCGGAAGTTTTTCGGAAACTTCGATGTAATGAAGAAGGTCGTTCATGCCGCATTCTTCCTGGCCGCCCATGAAAATTTCAATTTCCCGTTTCGGCATAAGTCCGAGTTCTTTAAGGCAGCGTACGGCAAAAATCGAAGCCCAGAGGGGACCTTTGTCATCAAGAACGCCGCGTCCGATCAGAAGATCCCCGTCAACGGTGAGTTCATAGGGCGGATAGTTCCAGTCGTTTCCACAGGGAACAACGTCAAGATGTCCGAAAAGACCGATTTTTTCCTTGCCTTCGCCGATATTTGCAACAAGGCAGAAGTTATCAAGATTTTTTACCGCAAAGCCATAGCCTTCGGCAATCTCCTTTGCGGCGGCAAGAACGTTTGCGCTTTCGATGCCGAAGGGATATTCGCCCTCCGCAACTCCGGGAGTTGCAACGGAAGGCACCGCGATGATCTTCGAAAGATCCGCGATGAATTCCTCCTTGTGGTCCTCGATCCACTGTTTTATCCGGTTTTCGTTTTCAATGCTCAGCATTTTTATCAGCACTCCTTTCGGAAAGAAAATTCGTTGAATCCATTCTATCACATTAAAGCGGAAAAGTGAATAACGCCCGGTAAATTTTTTGTGAACAGCCAAAAGCCTTCCCCCCTGAGGAAAAGCCCCCTTGTCAAAGGGGGTGTCACGGCTTTGCCGTGATGGGGGGATTCCTACTCCGCTTTCCACTCCACCGAGGTAATCAGCCTTCCCTTGGGGGAAGGTGGCAAAACCGAAGGTTTTGACGGATGAGGGGAAAACCCTGTACCGTTAAAAT
>JAFQBT010000132.1 GCA_017399625.1 Oscillospiraceae bacterium | reverse complement strand
TTAAAGCTCTTGCACAAATAGGTATGGCAAAACCACAATACATCCCAAGGATACTATCATGTTTTCATGGCGCTGATTTGTCAAAGTACAAAGACAGTATGCGTCCGCTGATTGAAAAGGATATGGCAGAAACTGAAAGATTACTAACTGAGTAAATCCCAATTTATCTAACTCTTTTTTGAGAGTTGCATTTTTCGCTCTTATGGTTGCAGTTCCAATGCAACCATAACGCAACCATATAAAACCGTATCATTATTATCAACTGTTACCAGAAAAGCCGCTGATTTTATCGGCGGCTTTTTATATGTGTTATATATCATAATATTCTTTATATTCATTTTATAAAAAGAACTCCGCCTTCCGGCGGAGCTTTTTTATTTTGCGCATTTTTTATAGATTCCGTCTTTCCTTTCAAGAATCCTTTCAGAAATCATATCCCGGCGGATTGTGCAGTAATCTTCATTATATTTTAAAATAATATCATTTATTTCTTTTTCCTGATAACTTTTTCCGTTTTCAAAATCCTCCGCAATCTTTTCGAGGACTATACGTTCTTTTTTTCTTTGGGCAGGAATGGATTTCAGCTTTCCGTATTCAAAAAAGCTTTCAACAACCTTTCTGCGGTAAGCCTCCTCCCTTTTCTGCTGTTCATCCTCTTCGGCTGAAGCTTCACTTATGATCTCAAGCATACTTGTCATAAAAGTTTTCCGGTTCAGTGAATAAACGGTGTAATACTGTTCCTTCCTCGAAAAAACCGCTCCGGCTTCCTCCAGTTTTTTAAGATGGAACGAAATCGTTGCCGGCGTAAGCCCGATTCTTTCGGAAAGCAGCTCCACATACATATCCTCTTTTGCAAGAGATTTTAAAATCTGGAGACGGGTTTTATCCCCAAGACATTTAAAAAGCCGAAGCGCGGATTCCTCCTGCATTTCATTCACCCCAAAGCACAACAAATTTTTCTTTTATTTCCGCAAGAACGCAAAGTTTCGCTTCCTCAACGGCAGATTTTTTGGAATCGCCGAATTTTTCCGCCTTTTCTTTTGAGGCGGACCAGATTTCCCGGAACTCATCGAGTTTCCTGACATATTCCTCGGCAAAGCTTTCCTGCGGTTTTGTTTTCATGAAAACTCCGAAAACTGTTTTGCAGACGTCATATACGTTGATTTTTATTTTAACAAAAACCGCGTCGTCCTGTCGATAGTTTTCTTCAAAATTTTTTGCTTCCTCGGAAAGTTCAAGAATCTTTGCTTCGCAAAACTCCGTAAAACCGTTCATAAAATCATCCCTTTTCAAAATTTATTTTGATGTACATCTAATTGAATTATATCACAGCATTTTCGTTTGTCAAGATTTATTTTTATGAGCATCAAAATAAAAAAGCTCCGCCTTCCGGCGGAGCTTTTTTATCTGTAAAGTCCTTCAATGTCAACAAGCTTGAGTTTCATGTTTTCAAGATTGCGGATTTCCCTCGGGAAGGGTTCGATTGAGAAAAGCATATCAAAGCGCTCCCAGTATTCGGCGAAAAGCTTATCGTTTTTGCGAAGCCGGGAAAGAAGCTGTTCCCTCGGTTCGGAAAAACTTCTGCGGTATTCCGCAAAAAGGATCTGGCGGTTGCGCTGGTTTGCGGCAACAAGTTTTGCGTCGGAATATTCCTTGAGCGAACCCCAATATCCCGCAACAACGGAACCGAGGAACGGAAGCATTCCCTGTTTGTTCTTGCGGAGCATATATTGCATGCAGACCTGCTCAAAAAGTTTTCCTTCGATATATCTGTCGATTTCGTCGGGGAGATTTTCCTCAATGGGTTTTCCTGCAGCAATTGCGGTTTTGTTCGGAAGAACAAAGCGGAACCAGAACGCAAGAGCATTTGAGCTGATTCTGTAAACTCCCTTGCGGCTTGCCTTGTTTTCCTCGCCAAAAGGAATATCGCGGCTGACGATCTGCATCTGGAGAAGGGTCAGCAGATATTTGTTTACCTTTGTGGAGCTTTCGCCGGTTTCCGCAACGATTTCGTTGATGCGCTGGCTTCCTTTTGCAAGGGCAAAGAGAATGGAATTATAAAATTCCGGTTCCCGGAGTTCATCAAGAAAAAGCATCGGCGGTTCGCCGGCAAGGGGTGAATCCTTCCGGAGGAAAATATTCCGGATGTTTTCCTCAAAATCAACGCCGCTTTTAACAAGGCGGAGATATTCCGGGATTCCGCCGAGGCAACAGTAATATCTCATCTTGTCCATTGCGGAAATATCCTTCGGGAGAAGTTTTGCGGAATCAAGATAATCCAGCTCGTCAAGCTTATAGATAACCGGACGGCGCATTGCCGCGGCAGAATTTTCTGCAAGGATTTCGTTTTCGGTAAAGCATACCCTTCCGCAGCCGGCGGCAACAAAAATATTGCTGTTGCGCCATTCGTTTTCAAAAGCATTGCGGAAATCTCTGAGCACGGCTCTGTCCTCAAAAACAAGGTCGGCAAAATCATCTATTGCAAGGAGAAATCTTTCATCCTTTGCAAATTCACCGATTCTTCTGAAAGCGACTTTCCAGGTGGGGAAATCCTCCTCCTCGCCGGAAAATTCCGAAACAGCTTTTTCAAAAAGCCGGAGGTTCATGAAAGAATTCAGCCTTTCCGCAGAAAAGAAAACTCCCCTTTTCCCTTCGGAAAATTTTGAAAGAACGGCGGTTTTTCCGCTTTTATGGCTTCCGTAAACAACAACGAATTTTGCGCCGGCGGATGCCCAGTTTTTTTCCATGGAATCAAGTTTTGCTTCTCTTCCGATAACCATAGATTCGTCCTCCCAATTTTATATATTTTAAGGTATTATAATTCTGTGGTTTCTCATTTTAGCAAACCGTTGCCGCTTTGTCAAGAAAAACCGCGAAAATATGCGATTTTTTTGATTTCAAGCAAAAAATCCCCTCCGGCGGAGAGCTCCGGAAGGGATTTTCATCAAAAGAGGTTTAATGTTTCTGTTTTTCAGTTGTTCAGATTATTTTCTTTTTCTGAGTGCAAAAGCTGCGCCTGCCGCTGCGGAAACAACTGCCATTGCCGCTGCAATGCCGATCATATCCTCCGCACCGGTATTGGGGTTGCTTTCGCCGGAAGTGCCGCCGTTGTTGGAACCGCCGTTGCCGCCGGAACCGGTGTTGCCGGAACCGCCGTTTCCGTTTGCAGTAACTTTGCTGCCGGAAAGAATGTATCTGCCAAGGGTGGAACCTGCTTTGCGTACGATTTCGATTTCAACTTCGTCATAAAGATTTACTTTGCTGTAGTCGATGCTGATAAGATTGTCTTTGCCGTCAACGTTGAGATGGAAAACAACTTTTTCGGTTTCGTCGGTGTTTTTACCGAATTTCTGAAGAAGTTCGCCATAGGTGCAGCCGGGTTTCCAGGTGATGGTAAAATCGGTTGCAATGGTCTGTTTTCCATAAAAATCGAGATAGTAGTTATCAAAAACCTGTTCGCCGTCAACTTTTTTGTATTTTGCGCCGCTGTCGGTAAGGAAGTTGACGCCGCTCTGGCTTGCGGAAACTTTCGGGATATCAACAATAACGGTGGGGTCTGCAGAATTATCAACAAGGGTGATGCCTTTGTCAACAATGGAGCGGAAAGCGGTGGTGGAAATTACAAAAGCCTTGTTGGAAGACATTCTGTCCTCATAAAAATCCCAGTAACCGAAATCGGATTTTTCAGTAACTTCGTTGATGGGGAAAAGTTCGCCTTTTCCGTTTGCTTTGTAATGTTCAGCATAATAACCTACGGTATCTATGGAAGCGATTGCAACGTCGGCAATAACGTCGTTTTTGATACCCGCATAAGCTTTTCCGTCTGCTGCGCCGGTTGCTTTTGCCTGGAAGGTGCCTTTTGCATAGTTTACGCCGAAGTTATCTGCAACTTTTACTTTTACAATATAAACGTCCTGGTTGCATACTGCTTCGTAACGGGTGGTTTTGCCTTCGGTATTAAGGTTTTTTGCAGCCGCTCTTACTTCCATATAGTCGGTGCTGAAGTTGATGGTTTCAACAGTAACAACGGTCTGTTCGGTTTTGTCGGAATTGAGTTCGGTTTTTGCTTCGGTGCTGCCGCCGATTGCATAGGAAACGGAAGGTTTGCCTTCCTCGGTAACGGTGAAAACGCCGGTTTCCTCGTCATAAGTACCTTTGTTGATAACGGTGGTGACTTTGTCATAGCTGATTACGGAACCGCTTTTGGAATCGTTGATGCTGAAGTTGATGTCTTCGCTGATGGATTCCCATACTTCGTCGTTTGCGGAATAAATTGCCGGATCGTAATCAAGAACAGTTGCGGAAACAATTCCGGTGCTTTCAACTTTAACGTCTTTATAAGTGTTGGGTCTGAAGATCATGGAAAAATAAACAACGCCGCCCATACCGTTGGTATAATAAGTTGCGGAGCTGCCGTCGCTGGAAGGCGGTGCCGTCCAGATATCGGAATCGGAAATTTTGATATAAGTGCCGGAAGCACTGCCGATTTCCTCGGTGAGGTCTATAACAGGGATGTCAGCAAAAGAAGTCACTCCCATTGCCGCAGTCATCATGAGAGCGAGCACAAGAGCAAGAGCTTTTTTCATGTTAAACTTCCTCCGTAATTAATTTAGCTTTTTTGTTTTTGTGTGTTCCGTTCTCTCTCCGGAAGAACGAATCACCGCAGGGACGATTTTACCCCGATTTTCTCCCGAAACCCACAGATTTTTTCAAAAACCGTCAGCTTTCACTAACAGAAAGGCGATTTTGTTTTTTGTTTTGTGCCGTTTTTCAAAAGCTTTCCGGAGTATATGGAAACGGCGGAAAAATCTCCCTTTTATGCCGTTTTCTTCTTTCACAAATTCATCAAAAAAAACGCACCTCTTCCCGAAGTGCGCTGTTTTTTATTGTCTTGTTATAACGAGCATGGTCTTTTCCGGAAGAATTTCGCCGGAAATTCCGTTTTCCGAACAGATTCCCTCCATCGAAGCACCGTATTTCTTTGCAATATCCCAGATGCTTTCGCCTTTTTCCGCAAAGCAAAAGACCATTGCTGCGCCGCCGTGCTCAATTTTCCGCTCCGGATTTATTGAGCACGAAGTCACCGCTTCGGTGCTCAAAGCGGAATAAACCGTTCCGTCGATGAGCACGGATGCGGAAATCTCCGCATTTTTATCCTTTCCTGCGGAAAATTCCGTGCTCCGGACCCCTGCGGAAAGATTGTGGAAAACAATATTCTTTCCCGCCGCCGGGGAAGCAATTTCCCTGCTGAGCATTTTTTCAAAATAAACCGGGCTTTCATCGCCGTCCTTTGCAAACATACAGAGCCTTGCGCCGAGAACAATTTTTCCGTCGCCGGTAATTTCCGGAACGTCCGGCTCAAGCCAGATATCCGTCACCGTTTCCGCCGTTTCCGGAAGCTCGAATCTTTCAAAAAAAGTTTCCGCTGCTGAAACGGGAATTGCTTCGTTTATCACCGAAAATTTTTCCTTTTCGGCGCGGCTTTCAAAATCCGTTGAAAACATATCCGCAACAAAATCCGCCCGCTCCTTGCGGTAAACCCTTGCAAAAATCCCGGTTTTCACCCTGATATTAAGCCCGTCGTCCGATGGCGAAATTTCCGGAAAATCCGTCTCGTATCTTGCGTCGCAGATATCCGTCGGCAAAATTCCCGGCGCATCCACCATTCTGCTCACCGGAAAAACGAAATCCGAAAGGAAAGTTCCGTTTTCGCCTTCCTCCGTTTCTTCCGGTTTCCAGAGCACGCTCAGTCGGATTTCGCCCTTCGTCACGATTTTGTCCTGGATAACGTGACATTCCGCCACCTCCGCATTTGCAGATGAACGGAGGATTTTTCCGAAGGGCGGCTTTCCGTAACCAAGCTCGCCTTTTTCCTCAAGGGTAAAACTTTTATAAAATTCCCCCGCCATCATAACCGTTTCGGCGCTTTCTTCCCTGCAAACCGCACCTGCTCCCTTTGCGGAAGAAAGAAAGCTTTTTTCGCCGCCGGAAATAATCCGCAAAACCGCCTCTATGCTTCCGTGAAGGTCGATACGTCTTTTGTTGACCGCACGGCAGCCGATTTCGCCGACATAAATATCCGCTTCCGCTGCCGCAATGCTTTCTCCGCAGTCGAAGCTGTGGCTGAAGGGCTGGAGCTGACTGCAGGAGCAAAGTTCTCCTTCCTCCGAAACATAGTTGACCTCGATGTTCACATTTCCGGAAACAGTTTCGGCTCCGCCTTCGGAAACCACCGGAAATTTAACGGTTTTTGCGGTATATCGCAGTATTTTCATCACATCCGGAAAATAATCCGGAAGAATAATCGAACAATCCACCGGAATAATCGCTTTTTTCTCTTCCGGATTTCCGCAGCAGAAAACCTTGCGGAAGCTGGTATCAAGTTCCATAAAAATTCCTCTCCTTTTCGTTTTCTTTTCAAAACTTATGCGGAGAGTTTTGGATTTAGAACAAAAAAGCTCCGATGGTTTACATCGGAGCTTCTTGTTCAGCTTTTATATTATTTTTAAGATCAAACGCCATCTTCCCACTCTTTTCCGAATAAAATTTCAACAGCAGGTATCACAACTTTTTCTTTAAATATATTTTTTAATCAGATCAATATTCTCTTCCGTTGGTTCAAAAATACTTTCGAGGGTCGTCTGAGTATAAATTATGGAAAATTCCGAAGCCGGATCGAATCCTATAAGATATTCTTTTCCAATCTCAACGCTTCCCTTGAGCAGAACAAGCATTATCGTTCCGTCCTTATCCTTATTAAGTTCGTTTTCTGTAAAAAGTTTTTTAACTTTGCAAACATAAACGTTTCCGTTGTGGTTGGTGCTTTCCACATAAAGTTTGCTGATTTTAACAATTCCTATATGATAAGATTCCTTTGCGGTTTCTTCAAAATTGCTTGAATAAACCTTTTCTTCAGCAACCGGAATTTCTTTTGAATTTTCGGTGATATATTCGATTATATCTTCACCGTTTTCCAAAACAATTTCTTCTCCGTATTGAGTAAAAATGTTTTCCTCCGGAAAGATAAAAATATTTCCCGAAATCATATATCTGTCATAATCATACATAACATAATCGTTCTTTTTGGTAACAAAAAGGTATTCTTTTCCCTCTTTATATTTCAGTGCATCTTCTTCCGAAGGAAAAACAAAAACCTTTTTTTCAAAAACATTTCCGCCAAGAACTTCTGTTACCGAAGTTTCAAATTCAAAATGTTCTTCTTTAACAATAATTTTTTCGATTTTTCCGTAAAATACCGCATTGCTCAAAGAAACAGCTTCTTCAAAACTCAAAAGTTCCGTTTCTCCTTCTTCGGGTTCTTCATAATAATTTATATCCGGATTATTAATGGCGCATCCGGAAATCACCATTAATAGCGAAATAATAAAGAGAAAAATCTTTTTCATACTGTGCCTCCCAATCAGATTTCCACCGTATGCATCGCAATTCCTGCTTCGGTGATGTCGATTATTCCATAACTCGGTCCGCCTGAACGCGGTCTTCCGCAGCTTCCCGGATTCATGATATAAAGCCCGTCGTCATAATCCGTCATGGCAATATGTGTGTGACCGAAAAGAAGAATATCCGCTTCGTTTTTCCGGGCAAAAAGCTTTGCGATGTTGAGGTTATCTTTAACGCCGAATCTCGCTCCGTGGGTAAAAAAAATTGTTTTTCCTCCGAATTTTATAATATCATAATCCGGTTTGTCCGTTCCCCAATCGCAGTTTCCGGAAACGAAATAAATCTTTTTATCATTATAAACATATTGAATAAGCTCAATTTCCCTTTCGCCGTCACCGAGATGAATAAAAATATCCGCGTTGTCCTTATGGCGCTCCATAATGGTTTCAAGAACGTCATAATTTCCGTGGCTGTCCGAAAAAACAACTGCCCTCATCTGGACCAAAACCTCCTTTTTGCGGAATATCACAAAAAAACTTTTCATATTTTTTATTATATTCCGCTTTTTGCTTTTGCACAAGGCGGATTACCCGATTTTTTTAATGAAAGGCGGAATTTTCAATGGATTTCAACCTTACCCCCGAACAGCAGAATGCTCTTCTCGATGCGGCAAGCAAAAAGCTCGGCATCAGCAGGGAAAAACTTGCGAACGCCGCAAAGAACAATGACCTGGGCGTTTTCGGGAACATTGCCGCGCCGAAGGTTCAGCATTATGCCAACAGCCCGCAGGAACTGGAACGTTTTCTTTCCGACCCGAAGAACCAGGCAATTATCAAAAAACTGATCGGAGGCGGCTGATATGCCCGATCTTTCCGAGCAGCTTTCTGCAATTTTACAAAACCCGGAGGCTCAGCGCAACATCCAAAATCTTCTTTCCTCCCTCCAGGGCGGAGAAAATCCTCCGCAAAATCCGGGGAACGGTGGTTTTGATTTATCGTCGCTTCTTCAGCAGCAGACTCCGCCGCCGAAGCAGGAAAATCCCTTTTCCGGAATGGATATCGGCATGCTCATGAAAATGCAGAGCATTTTTTCAAAAATGTCCTGCGACGATCAGAACGTAAATCTCCTTCGTGCGCTCCGTCCCCATCTTCGTGAACCGCAGAAAATCGATAACGCAATAAATATCCTCCGGCTTATGAGCGTTCTTCCCGCCCTTGAGGAAAGCGGAATTTTCGGAGGTGGTTTGCGCTGAAATGGCACCACAACGATTATTCCGAGGAGGCGCTTGCCGAAATGCAGAAAGAAGCCGAAAACCGCGTCCGTGAAATGCAGTCAAGAGCAAGGCTCCTCGGCGAAGAAAAGCCTTTTCCTCCGCCGCCGAAAAAACAGATCCGACCGCAGAATCCTGAAAATCAGCGGGAAAATGCCCTCGGTTCGCTTTTTTCCGGCATGGATAACGATAAAATAATAATCCTTGCGCTTTTGTGGATTCTCTGGAACGAAAAAGCCGACCAGAAGCTTCTCCTTGCTCTTCTCTATCTTCTTCTGAACTGAAAACGCCCTGCTTTAAATAAAAGCAGGGCATTTTTTATTATTTTCCGATATAAACAACTGCGCAGGCACCGGGACCGATATGTGTTCCGACTACGGCGCCGACGGGGATGATTCTTTCATCCGGAACCGAAACTCCGATTTTTTCAAGGCGTTCCCGGAGGATTTCGCCGTTTTTGCGGTTTTCCGTGAACATGATATAGAACGGAAAATCCTCATCCGGCATATCCTTTTCAACGTGTTTTACAACAAAATCAATGCCCTTGGAAGTTCCCATGGTCTTTGCTGGAATTTCTGCCTTGCCTTCCCTGCTGACGTGCATGATGGGCTTTATGTGGGCAAAACTTCCGATTTTATAAACGGTGCTGGAAATTCTTCCGCCTCTGTGGAGATATTCAAGGGTATCCATAACGGTATAGAGAACGACCTTTTCCCGAAGGGCGGAAATTTTTTCGACTATCTCCTCTGCGCATTTTCCTTCATCCCGAAGGCGGAGCGCATATTCAACAATCATTCTTTCGCCGCCGGTTCCGTTAAGGCTGTCAACAACATGGCATCTTTCGTATCCGCAAAGCTCTGCCGTCGCAGCGGCGCTCTGATAAGTTCCGCTGAGCCCGGAGGAAATGGTGATGATTATGATGTCGTCGCCGTCTTCCCTTGCTTTTTCGATAAGGTCGATATAATCCTGGGGCGAAGGCTGGGAAGTCCGGGGCATTTCGCTTTCGGACTTCAGAAGCTCATAAAAACGCTCCTTCGAAAGGTCGATGTTTTCCTTATATGCCTTTTCGCCGAAAATTACCGAAAGGGAAACGCATTCTATATTCTTTTTTTCGAGTTCCCAAGGCTCAAAATCCGCCGCGGAATCCGTTACTATTTTTATCATAAAAAACCTCTCCGATTTTAATCATCAACAATAGTTTACAATAAATCCGCCCGGATTACAATAACAAAATATTTAAAATCCGTAAAATAGTTATTAAAAAACCTGTTTCAGGTTATCCCGAAACAGGTTTTTTCTCTATTTTCTTTTAAAGCAGAAAACGTTGTCGATTTCCGCATCCCAGAATGCCTCATAAGCGCGGCGGTACATGGCTCTTGCGTGGATTCTGTCATGCCAGATAAACCTCCTCAAAACCTTCCGGAGGGACCATTCCTCGCCGTAGCTTCCGTCAAAAACCTTGTTTTCAAGGAAATTCTCCTGCTTTTCAAGTTCCTCAAAACCCTTTGCTCTGCAGGAAAGGATATCCGGTCCGTTTTCCGCCGGAACTTCGATTTCGCCGAAATAATATTCGGTGATGTTCATGCAGTGGTTATACATTTCCTCCGCGGTGGAGGGGATTTTTCCATAAAAGGTATCCCTTTCCGGAACAATGCGCATCTTCTTATCCGGAATGGAATCGTACATTCTTTCAAGATCCATTGCGGAGCGGAGCGCAAGGATTTTAAGCTCGTTATATTCCGCTTTTGTAAGAGGTTCCCGCTCCGAATCAAAAATAACGTCCGAATCCGCGTCGCAGATCCGAAGCTCGTCATTTTTCTTTTCCTGAACAAGTTCGATTTCAAAAAGTTCGTCGATTTTTGCCTCGCCCTTTGCCCAGTCAAGCCAGCTTTCGATTTCCTTCGGAAATTTTGCAATTGCACTTTCGTATTTTCTTCCCCGGACGAATGCTCCGGGAAAATTTTCAGCATATACAAGGCATCCTTCGTCGTTATATTCGCAAACGGCTTTTATAATCATTTTTCCGCCCCCTTTTTCATAAAATAAATATACCACTCTCCGGTTTTTATTTCAACCGCTTTTGTTTCCGAAAAAAGGGCGCAAAAAAAGCCCGGAAAATTCCGGGCTTTTTTATCTGCATCAAAGATAAATTTTATCTTATTTGCTCATTTTTTTGCCGGCAACAACTGCTGCTGCAAGAACTGCCATTGCGCCGAGAACGTTGAATTCAACGGGAGCACCGGTGCTGGGGTTGAATTCGCTGTCGGTTTCTTCGCCGCCTTCAGCGGAAGAACCGCCGGAAACGGAACCGGAACCTGCGTTGGAACCGCTGTTATGAACAGCGTTGCCGTTGATGGAAAGAACGCTGCAGCTGTCGGTAAGACCGTTGTTGGGGTTGGTTGCAGTGATGGTTGCTCTGCCGGTAACACTGTAACCGGTAACAATTGCTCTGTGGTAGATAATACCGGTTTCTTCGTCATATCTTACACCAACAGGCTCAACGGTTACGATGCTTTCGTCGCTGGAGGTCCATACAACTTCGTCGTTTCCGTCACCCTGAGGCAGTACAACTGCTTCAATGATAACCTGTTCTTCACCAAACATAAAGACGTTTTCTTCAACGATATCAACGTATTCGTTTTCGCCGTTAAGGTTGATAAGATAGCTTACGGATTCGTTCTGTGCATAGTCAAGAGCAAAAAGACGGGTATATTCAATTCCTGCTTCTACAAGAGGAGTGGTGTTGATTACAAGTGTTACGGTTTCGCCTGCTTTTTCAGCATGAACGGGAGTTCCTTCGGAGAATGCCATAGTGCCGTCTGCGCTGATGAGCTGGTAACCCATTGCATAGTGGTTATCGTAAAGGTCGATGGCAATGTAATACTGACCGTCAAGAGTTGCATATTGAACGCCGGTAACCTTCGGAGCAGTGTAATCCAAATAAATAGGATGAGAAGTGCTCTGAATTCCTGCGGGGCTGTCGGTGCCGTCAACCTGTGCTTCGACGTTGATGTAATACTGGCCTTCGGGGAGGAAGTATCCTTCTTCGTCCATCGGGATCCAGCTGTCATAAGTAGGAGCAAATTCGGAGATGATGAAGCCGAGGTTGGAATAATAGAAGGATTTGATTACGTTTTCGTAAACGACTTCTTTTCCGTAATTTTCGATATAACCGCTATTTACGTCGAGAGCGAAAATATCAATGTATTCGCCTGCTTCGTTGGAAACAGTATGGGTAATGGTTTTGGGTGCACGGAGAAGACCCATGTTTGCACAAGGATAATATCCTGCATAAACCATTGCTGCGGAAACTGCTGTAGTGGCAGGATCGGTGTAACCGTCGAACATGTTCATACCAAGATAGAAACCGCTTCCTTCTGCATTAAGAGCAAGGGTTGCGCCGGTATATACGTTTGCGTATTCATCATCATAGATGGTTTTATCGAAAACGGGAGCTTTGCCCCAGTCGCCGTAGAAGCCGAGGTAAGGAACAGAAAGATCAACACCGTCTGCATCTGCTGCTTCGAGGAATACATAACCTTCGATGAAGGTGCCGTTTTCGAATACGGAAAGGTTTTCTTTGCCTGCTTCGGTAAGGGTGATTGCAACGCTTACGGAAGCTTCGCTGCCTGCGGGAACAGTTACTCTGTTTTCATCAAAGTTGATTTCAACTTCGTCTGCGCCCATTGCTCTCTGGTTAGGAAGAATGTAATAATCATAACCGTCGGAGGTGATGTAGGAGCTGAGCGCTACAGCATAGAGATCATAAGTAAGATCTGCGTCGCTGAAGTTATGGATGGTAAGATCGATAACTTTATCGAAGTTGCCGTCTGCGCTGTCGCCGAGTTCTGCCTTCGGACGTTCGCTGCCGTCAACAGTTACATAAGCGCCGGTTCTGATTGCCTTGTTGACCTGTGCAAGGCCTGCGCCCTGTTTTCTTACGGAATAAATGAAGCCGTATTCGTCAGTTACCTGAACAGCGGTGTTCATGAGAAGGGTGTTGATGAGTTCCTGTTTTTCGGTTGCGGAAAGACCTGCGAACTCTTCGTCAACATACTGCTGCATAACTGCTGCTGCACCTGACATATGAGGAGCTGCCATGGAAGTACCGCTCATGGAACCATAGATGCCGCCGGGAAGGCTGGAATAAACATAGCCGCCGGGAGCAGTGATTTCCGGTTTGATGGAAAGGTCGGGAGCGCATCCAAGGCTGGAGAAGGAGGACATAAGTCCGCCGTCAGCAACATTCATGAAGGATTTGTAATCAGCAGAAACGCTGATTTCTTTAACTTCCTGTGCCATAAGGATTTCGCCGTCAGCAAGGGTGATCATGATGGAAGGAATTACTCCGTTAACAATCATGCCGCCAAGGCTTCCGTGAACGTTGTCATAAACAATAAGGCCGATTGCGCCTGCTGCTGCTGCGTTTGCTTCTTTTTCAGTGAATGCAATTTCGCCGCGGGAAACAAGAGCGATTTTGCCTGCAACATCAAGACCTTCATAGTCGGAAACAGCGCCAAGACCGGGAACAACAACATATTCAAGGGTCTGACCGTCGAAGGTTTTTACGAAGTCAACGTTTGTTCCGGAGTTGCTGTCGGTGTACTGGATTTTGTTTTCTCCGGCAAGAATATATGCGGTGTAATCCTGATATTCGTTGATACTTGCAACGGAAAGTGCTGCATCATAAGTGGAAGGAGAACCTACGATACCGCTGTCGGGGTTGGAAGTAAGTGCATAGCCATAGTGGCTTTCGGTGTTGGAAACGGAGTCGGTCTCGTTACCTGCAGAAACCATGAGGTTGATGCCTGCAGCTTTAACTGCGCCGTAAACTGCTTCGGTAGCTTCGCCTTCATAGGTGAAGCCGCAGGGGCTGCCAAGGCTCATGTTGATTGCATCAACGCCGAGAACAACTGCGTCTTCAAGTGCAGCAAAGATAACTGCATCGGTTGCGCCGCTGCCCTTATCGTTGAAAACTTTCATGATAACGATCTGGGTATCGGGAGCAACGCCTTTGAATTCGTCGCAGTCTGCGCCGACAGTACCGCAAACGTGAGTACCGTGGCTGTTGGGGTCGTTTACCTGTGCATCGTATTCGGCATAGTCGAATGCGAAGGGAACTTTTTCGCTGATGTAAAGCTCGTCAGCTGCAAAAGCGCCTGCATTGAGGTTGCCGGAAGCAACAGCTGCTTCGATATCGGAAAGGGAAAGAGTGGGATATGCAGGAGCATTTGCAAATGCCTGATGCTCAAGATCAAGACCGGTATCGAGAACTGCGGTTACGGTGCCTTTACCGGTGTAGCCGTTTGCGTTGGCAACATCGGAATCGAGCATTACGCCGCTGGTGATGGTTGCGTAATCAGCAGCATCAAAAGTTTCGGGGATGTCATAGGTGTTTGCAACATAAACAGCTTTGACACCGGGAAGGGATTCGAGATATGCTTTTGCGGAATAGGGACCGCTTACTGCAAAACCGTTCATAACAACGCTGTAGTTGAATTCAACTTTAAGACCGGTTTTTGCGGAGTTAAGCTTTCTCTGAACTTCGCCCTGTACGCTTTTGATTTCGTTGAGGGTCTGGTCGCCTTCAAAAGTATCCATATAATCGCTTGCGGATACTTCTTCGGGTTTTGCTTCAAGAACGGATTCGCCTTCAAGTTCAACGATGAAAGTTACTTTTTCGTTCTCTTTAACGCCGGAAAAATCCTTTACGGAAGCTGCAAGTTCGTCTTTGATAAGGGTGTTTTTTCCGGAAGGCTCTGCGGTGATTGCGTTATCGATGCTGATAACTTCACCTTCAAAGTCTGCAGATGCCGCAAATGCGCTGATTCCGCTGGTAAGAGAAAGAGCGAGAACAAGTGCAAGAGCGAGGCATCTTCTTAAAAAGCTTTTCATTCTTTTTTCCTCCTCGTTTTTCGGCAGCGAAGGAAACTTTATTTTCTGCCTTCGGCAGAAAATACGGGGGATCCCCCGTTGCCTCAAATTGATTTGATTTATAAAAAAACCGCCGTTTTTTGTTCCTTCCAACATATACGGCCAATTTTTTACCGAATTATTGCATAAATATAATAAATATAAATTATATAATATCACTAAGGTATCATAATTTCAAGCCGAAATATTCATTTTCGGAATAATGTTGCAATCATGTTAATTTTTTATTCCAAAAACATTGAAATTGACAACAAAAAAAGCAGCGGTATAAAAACCGCCGCTTTTCCGAAGGGATTTTTTATCTGTTTCCTCTTCTTCTGAAGTCCTCGTTCACCGCCTCGAAGGATTCCTCAATGTCCCTTTCGCAGCTTCCGGAAGCGCAGTTTCGCATCGCAACCGTTGCCCTTGCAACGGCGGAATAAACCTTTTCCGTTCCGATTTTATCCGCGCAGTAGTTGATTGCTCTTTCTGCGCCGATTCCGAAATTCGCCGCGGTTTCAACCGCATCGATGTTCGCTCCGATAAAAACAAATTCCCAGCCTTTTCCCTTTTTATGGGCTTCGATGGCTTTTCTGACCTTTCCGGCGGAATAGATATGGCTTGCGTTTTCGAATCCGTCGGTGATGATGACAAAAAGAGTCTTTTCCGGAACGTCCTCAGGGCGGATATATTTATGGACGGAATCGATATGGTCGATGGTGGTTCCGATGGCGTCAATAAGAGCGGTTGTGCCCCGGGTCTGATAATCCTTCGAAGTCATGGGCGGGACTTTTTCGATGCTGATGCGGTCGTGGATCGTTTTGATTTCATGGTCGAAAAGAACGGTGGTGACGAATGCCTTTCCTTCGGCGTTTTTCTGTTCGCAAAGGACGGAATTAAATCCGCCGATGGTGTCGCTTTCAAGTCCGCACATGGAGCCGCTTCTGTCAAGGATGAACACGAGTTCGGTGATGTTATTTTTCATAAAATTACCTCCTGAAAATAAAAAATGCAGCTGTTTTTTTGTTTACAACTGCATTTTACAATATTTCCGAAGGCAAAAGGTCGCAAAAAAAGCGACATTTTTCAGAATCCCAGAAGGTCCTGATCGAAGGAAAAAAGCGCTTCGTTTATGGTGAAAATATCATAGATCCCGCTTTTGATGAAATATTCCACTATGATATCGAATTTGCTGGATTTTGTGAGTGAATATCCCGCCTTGAGGAGCATTTCCTCCGTTTCCGGAAGGGAAAGTTCCAGCGCCACCGCAAAGGCAAGAACCGTCTTTTTCTTCGGGTGATATCCGGGATTGCTGCGGATTTTTGAAAAGAGTTTCCGGTCAACGTTCGCTTTTTTATAGCACTGAGCATCGGTGATGCCTTTTTCGGTGATTTTCCGGAGCAGCATTTCCGAAAAGCTCTCGTCTATCATCGAAAGAGCATCCTCAAGAGAGCCGGGTTCTTTCTTTTTCTGAAGCGGAGCTGCTCCGGCAAATCTTTTCGGAGCCGGCATGCACGGCATCGCTTCGGCGCAGCAATCCATCGGAACACTGCGGTTCGAAAATTCCTCCGAAATTTCCCGGAAGCGCCTTTCCTCAAGAACCCTTTTTATGCCGATATAATTATCATCGATATATTTTGCAACGTTCGGGAAAAGCTTTTCACCAAGGGCGGTGGCTTCCTTATCAAAAATCACAAGATAAATGAGCATCTCGTGCTCAAGCAGAAATTCGTTGAAGCAGCCGAGGGCGACCTTCATCGCAAGATCCTTCGGATAGCCGTATGCCCCACTCGAAAGAAGCGGAAACGCGATGCTTTCACAGTTTTTCTCCAGCGCAAGAGCAAGGCTTTCCCGGTATGCACTCCGGAGAAGTTCTTCCTCGCCGTGCTCACCGTCTTTCCATATCGGTCCCACCGCATGGATAACGTATCTGCAGGGAAGATTATATCCTCCGGTAACTTTTGCTTTACCGGTTTCGCATTTTCCGAGGGTGATGCATTCCGCAAGCAAACCGATTCCGGCGGCACGGTGGATCGCACCGTCAACTCCTCCGCCTCCGCGAAGGCCATTGTTTGCGGCGTTGACTATGGCATCGCATTTCATTTTTGTTATATCGTTTCTCACAAGCAAAAGCGGCATTCCGAAAAGCACTTCCCTTCCCTTTTTTCTGCTTATATTCTATCACTTGCTTTCCTCCCGGTCAAATTTTTCCTTCCGGAAGAAAAAATTTTTGTGCATGTATATGTAATTTTTTCCGCCTTATTGAAATCCGGAGGCAAAATCGTTATAATGTTTCTATAAATTACGCATGCACTATTATATTTTTAATAGATTCTCTATTCTGAAACGGAGCGTGAACAAAAATGAAAGTCATCATCAGAAACGATTACGATGAAATGTGCTCCTGGGCGGCAAGGCATATTGCCGATGCCATTAACGGACACAAAGAGGACCGCCCCTTTGTGCTTGGATTACCCACCGGCTCTTCTCCTCTCGGCGTTTACCGAAACCTCATCGAAATGTATAAGGAAGGCAAGCTCAGCTTTAAAAACGTCATCACCTTCAATATGGATGAATACGTCGGTCTTCCGAAGGAACATGACCAGAGCTACTGGTATTTCATGCACGAAAATTTCTTCAACCACATTGACATTCCCGCGGAAAACATCAACATCCTCGACGGAATGACCAATGACCCGGAGGAAGAATGCAGACGCTATGAGGAAAAAATCTCTTCCTATGGCGGAATTGATCTTTTCATGGGCGGATGCGGAGTTGACGGACACATCGCCTTCAACGAACCCTTCACTTCCCTTTCTTCCAGAACCGGAATCCGCGCCCTTACCGAAGACACCCGGATAGTCAATTCCCGCTTCTTCGGAAACGACCCGGAAAAAGTTCCGGAAACAGCTCTTTCCGTCGGCGTCGGAACGGTCTGCGATGCAAAACAGGTCCTCCTCCTCGTAAGCGGTCATAACAAAGCCCGTGCTCTCCGCCACTGTATCGAAGGCGGCGTTGATCACGCCTGGACCATAAGCGCGCTCCAGCTCCATCCGGACAGCATAATCGCCTGCGACGAAGCTTCCTGCGGCGAACTGAAGGTCGATACCTATAAATATTTCAAGGAAATTTATAAAAACGAAAAATAAACGCAGAAAATCCCCGGCCTTCGGCCGGGGATTTTTTTGTTATATCAATCTTTTCCAAAAGCTTCAACTTCCGCCCTTTCCGGAACTGAGGGGGATGCTCCGGGTTTTGTTACCGCAATTGCGGAGGCTTTTGAAGCGAGCTCCATCGCTTTTTCCGGAGGAAGACCTTCCATGATTCCGGCGACAAAATATCCGGTATAGGTATCTCCTGCGGCTGTGGTATCCACTGCCTTCACCCTGAAAGCCGGCTGGAATGCGCTTTTCCCGGAATTTTTAAAGAACGAACCTTTTTCGCCCATTGTGAGCACGATATCCGTTTCCGGGAATTTTTCCGAAAGTTCAGCCGCGGCTTTTTCCCCTTCCGGAACTTCTTTTCCAAGGATTCTTCCGGCTTCGACTTCGTTGAGGATAAGGATATCTGCCTTGCTGATATCCATTCCGAGCAGAGAATCATCTATCGGTGAAGGGTTGAGCACGACCTTCATTCCTTTTTCCTTACCCGTGCTCAGAATATGCTCAAGGCTGCTGATTTCGTTCTGCAGAACGAGCACGTCGCCTTTTTCGAAATGCTCAAGCACTTTTTCCGCCTGCTCATGGGTAATGGAACGGTTTGCTCCGCCGAAAAGGAGGATGCAGTTGTCACCGTCAGAGCTGTTCTGGATTATGGCGTGCCCGGTGCGGATATCCTTACGGATTTCCACAAAATCCGTGTTGACCCCGGCGGCGGAAAGTTCCTCAGCAAGGAATCTTCCCTCTTCGCCGATGGCACCCGCATGGAAAGTTTTTGCTCCAGCTTTTGCAAGGGCAACGGACTGATTAAGCCCTTTTCCGCCGCTGAAAACGTTCAGCGATTCAGAGGAAAGGGTTTCGCCTTTTGCAACAAAATGCTCAACTTTATATGTATAGTCGATATTCAGCGAACCGAAACAGAGAACCTTCATTTTTAGTCCTTTCAGTCATAAAGACGGATGTTTTCTTCGATGATATCCCAGAAGCGTTCAACGTCAATATCCATTGCAACGTCCGCAGTATGGGGCAGATGGAGATAATCAAAAACGTCGCAGTTCGTTCTTCCGTAAGAATCGGTGGAGCGGATGTCGATGCGGACATTCATGGGTTTTACTTTGAGCACAGAGGGATCGATGAGATACGCAAGGGTTACCGGGTCATGGAGAGGACCGCCTTCCCAGCCGAAAACTTCCTTCTGGGTCTTGCAGAAATGTCCCATAAGGTCAACAAAAAGCTTTGATGCGCGGTTTTCGATTTTTCCCATGCGCTCAACGATTTCCGGATAGCAGAGAACTTTTCTGGTGACATCAAGACCGACCATGGTAATGGGTCTTCCGCTTGTGAAGCAGACGTATGCCGCTTCCGCATCCGCCATGATGTTGAATTCCGCCGCAGGGCTTACGTTTCCGTTGGCGATGGCGCCGCCCATGAGAACGATCTGTTTTATTTTTTCAGCGATTTTCGGTTCCATTCTCATTGCCATTGCAAGGTTTGTCATGGGGCCGGTGGTAACAACGGTGATATCGCCTTCGGATTCCATAAGGGTGCGGATCATGAAATTGACCGCGTGCTCCGGTTCGGGTTTTCTTTCAAGAGGAGGGAAAACGGGACCGTCAAGTCCGCTTTCGCCGTGGATATCCCCCGCAACAACTTTTTTGCGGACCATCGGTTCGGTGCATCCGCCATAGACCGGAACATCGATTCCGAGATGCTGCACAACGTTCAGCGCGTTGCGCACGGTTTTATCAAGAGTCTGGTTTCCGGAAACAATGGTGATTCCGAGAAGATCGATTGCCGGGTTTTTTCCCGCAAGAATTATTGCAACAGCGTCGTCGTGACCGGGGTCACAGTCAAGAATGATTTTCGTTTTTTCCATAGCAAAATACCTCCCTTTCTATAATCTAATTATAGCTTTTTATCAGGATTTTTCAACAACAAAAATGCCCTGCAATCTCCATTGCAGGGCATTTTTTCAACCAAAGGTATAGGTTGTAAAGCTTCTGAATTTTTCTCCTTTCCGGAGAACGGTGTCCGGCCATTCCGGATGATGGATACTGTCCGGAAAATGCTGTGTTTCAAGGCAGAAAGCACTTCTCTCTCCACAATCAAGCCCGCCTTTTCCGTTTCTGTCGGTGAGGAAATTTGCGGTATAAAGCTGAACTCCGGGCTGGTCGGTATCCGCCGCAAGGGTGATCCCGCTTATGTCGCCGGTGGCTTTTGCAAAAGGATGCCCGCTTATCACAAAGGTGGAATCATACCCGTTCGAAAGTTTTACGCATGGTTCGTCGCTGTCGATATCTTTTCCGATAGTTTTCGCTTTGCGAAAATCCATGGCGGTTCCTTCGACGGATGCAAGTTCGCCGGTCGGAAGGCAGTTTTCATCACAAACTGTAAATCTGTCCGCATTCATCTCAAGAACGTGGTTATGGATATCTCCGCTTCCCGCTCCGTTAAGGTTAAAATAGCTGTGGTTGGTAAGGTTTATGACCGTATCCTTATCGGTTACCGCTTCGTATTCAATGGTGAAGCTGTTTTCCTTCCATCCCATTTTAACGCTTATTTCAAGGTTTCCGGGATATCCCTCTTCACCGTCCGGAGAAATTCTTGAAAAAACAACAAAATCTCCTTCCTGCTTCGAATCCCATACAAATCTGTCAAAACCTTTTTTTCCGCCGTGGAGGTGGTTTGGACCATTGTTGATATAAAGCTCGTATTTTTTGCCGTTAAGCTCAAATCTGCCTTCTTTTATTCGGTTTCCGACTCTTCCGATGGTCGCACCGAGATAGCAATCTCCGATAACATATTCTTCGATCGTATCATGCCCGAGTACAACGTCAACAGGGTCTCCGTTTTTATCCGGAACTATCAGAGATTGTACGGTTGCACCATAATCAAGAATTTTTGCGGTGAAACCATTTTCGTTTATAATATTCCAGCGGAAAACCTCCGTTCCGTCCGAAAGTTTTCCGAAAGGCTCTTTAAAAATTTCCATAAGAAAATCAACCTTTTCTTTATCAGTTCTCCGGGATCACATCTGTTTTTTAACAAATTCCCAGGCGCTTTTGCACATATCCTCCACCGTATATTTTGCTTCCCAGCCAAGGAGATTTTTTGCCTTCTGCGCATCTGCCCAGAAGGCAGGAAGGTCGCCTTCGCGGCGGGGACCGATTACGTAAGGAAGCTCCATATCGTTTGCTTCGTTGAATGCATTAACAAGTTCCATTACGGAAACACCGTTTCCGGTTCCGAGGTTGATGGCTTCAACGCCTTCATGATTTTCGGCATATTCGAGAGCATCAAGATGGCCCACAGCAAGATCGACAACATGGAGATAGTCGCGCTGGCAGGTTCCGTCCGGAGTCGGATAATCGTCACCGAAAATGGTGAGTTTTTCAAGTTTGCCTGCGGCAACGCGGCTGATATAGGGCATAAGGTTATTCGGGATTCCGTTGGGGTCATCGCCAAGAAGACCGGAAGGATGTGAACCGATTGGATTGAAATAGCGGAGAAGAATAGCACAGAAATCCGGATGTGCGGTGACATAGTCAGTAAGGATCCTTTCAATCATAACCTTTGTCCAGCCATAGGGGCTCGAAGATTCGATGGCCTTCATATCCTCTTTATAAGGATAGGGGTTGTTGGGACCATATACAGTTGCGGAAGAGGAGAAAACAAATTTTTTGCATCCGAATTCTTCCATAACTTCCATAAGGGTAAGGGTGGAATCGATGTTGTTTCTGTAATATTCAAGCGGAATCTTAACGCTTTCGCCAACAGCTTTATATGCCGCAAAATGGATTATCGCATCGATTTTATTTTCGGAGAAAATTTTGCGCATATCCTCCTTGTTTTTGCAGTCCATTTTATAAAAAACAGGACGAACTCCGGTTATGGTTTCGATTCTGTCGATAACGTCTTCCTTTGCGTTGGAAAGGTCGTCAACAATAATCGGTTCATAACCCGCATTGATAAGTTCAACAACGGTGTGGCTTCCGATATATCCGGCGCCGCCGGTTACCAATACTTTCATTTAATTTGCCTCCTTATTTACTGCATCTATGAATCCGAGGAAAGCAGATTGTCCTTCAGAATTATTTTTATAAACACCCGCATCCTCAAGAACTTCCGCAAAAACTTTTCCGGTTTCCTTAAGGATTATATCCGCTGCGTTTTCTTCGGTGAACGTATATTTTTCTTTAAGTTCAGAAAGCCATTCCGCATGCTTGGAAAGGTTTTCGTCCGCAGAAACATCTTTTCCGGAAACTGCGGCCTTTGCAAGGTCAGAAAGTTCCTTTTTAAGTCTGCTGGGAAGAACCGCAAGACCCATTACTTCGATAAGTCCGATGTTTTCCTTTTTGATATGGTGTTTATCTGCATGAGGATGGAAAACTCCGAGAGGATGTTCTTCGGTTGTGATGTTGCAGCGAAGAACAAGGTCAAGTTCAAAATCCTCTCCTCTGCGGCGGGCAATGGGAGTTATTGTATTGTGGGGCTGACCATCGGAAAAAGCGATTACAGAAACGCTTTCGTCGCTGTATCCTCTCCAGATTCCGAGTATCTTATCCGCCAGATCCGCAATTCTTGCCGAATCCTTTCCCCGAAGGCGGATAACGCTCATGGGCCAGTTGACTATTCCGGATTCTATATCCTCAAAGCCTTTGAAAACAACTTTTTCCCTGATTTCTGCGGTTTCCATCGCAAAAGTATAATGTCCGCCCTGGAAATGTTCGTGGCTTAAAATCGAACCTCCGACAATCGGAAGATCCGCATTCGAACCCACAAAATAATGCGGGAAGATACGGACAAAATCCAGAAGTTTTTCAAAAGCGGATTTGTCTATCTTCATGGGAATATGTTTTTCGTTGAGCACGATGCAGTGCTCATTATAATAAACATACGGAGAATATTGCAAACACCAGTCCGCACCGCATATCTTTATGGGAATAATGCGGTGATTTGCCCTTGCCGGATGGTTCATTCTTCCGGCATAGCCCTCGTTTTCGGCGCAGAGCTGGCATTTCGGATATGCTGTCTGGGGAGCATTTTTCGCCGCCGCAATAGCCTTCGGATCTTTTTCAGGTTTGGAAAGGTTTATTGTAACATCAAGGTCGCCGTATTCGCAAGGGTATTTCCATCGCATATCCTTTTCTATGCGGTAGCGGCGGATATAATCCGTATCGCAGGAAAATTTATAATACCAATCCGTTGCCTCAACGGGATTTTTTTCATATTTTTCCCAAAAGGTTCTGATAACTTCTCTCGGCATGGGGGTAACGGCGCCCATTATTCTTGTGTCAAAAATATCCTTTGCGGTTATGTTGTCGTCGCAAAGACCGTTTTCAACGGCATATTCAAGGATTCCCGCAAGAATTTCCTCAATATCTTCCGGCTGGGGTTCGTCAGAAGGTTCATAATCAGGTTTTCCAAGAATATCAAGAATCCTGTTTATCAAAACCCAATGGTCCTCCGGATCGGCAAGACCGGTGTTCATGGCATAGGAAACAAGGGCATCGATATATGTTTCGATTTTCATTAATCTGCCTCCATTTCAACGCCGCCCTGGGGACGGATATCGAGCACATGGCAGGCTCCTTCACCAAGAACACTGTCGATTCCTTCACGGAATCTTTCGAGAATCTCGAAAGGAACAAAGGCCTGAACTGTTCCGGCAAAACCGCCTCCGTGAACTCTGTATGCGCCTTTTCCATCAAGAAGATGTTCGCATACCGCAAGGGCAAGGGCAACGTCCTGATGCTCCTTATATCCGGCGGGAATTACGTTCTGGAGATACATATAAGAAGAATATCCGCTTTCCTTTACGAGCCTGAGGAAAGTTTCAAAATCGCCTTTTTCAAGGGCTTCAACCTGTTTCGGAACGCGGGCATTTTCCTGATAAAAATGAATGGAACGCATAACTGCTCTGTCTCCGCATTTTTCACGGAGCTTCGGAATTGCGGCAAAGAAATCCTTTTCGTCGATTTCGGTAAGGACTTCTTTTCCGAAATATTCCGCAATCATTTTTATTTCGCCGGGGATAGCCGCATATTCATCCGTAAGATCCGCGTGGCTTGCTTTTGTGTCGATGATGCAAAGCACATGACCGCAGGAGGAAAAATCAAAATCCACCGGTTTTATTACCGGGTGCTCCTTATCAAAAAAATCAATGGTAACAAGATTTCCTACAGCGGAAGCGGTCTGGTCCATAAGTCCGCAGGGTTTTCCGAAGAAAACATTTTCCGCATACTGTCCGATCTGTGCAACTTCCGCCTGGGAAACTTTTGCATCAAAGAACATGTGGTTGATGATGGTTCCGATGAGAACTTCATAAGCGGCGGAGGAAGAAAGTCCGCTTCCGGGAAGAACAGTGGATTCGCAATATGCGTCAAAACCTTTTATCTCACAGCCGAGCTGTTCAAAACGTGCCGCAACTCCTCTTATAAGAGCCGGGGTTGTGTTTATTTCTCTCTCGTTTGGAACAAGTTCGTTAATATCTATTTCGCACATTGGGTAGCCTTTTGAAAGAATGCGGATTTTATCTGTTCCGTTAAGGCGCACCGCCGCAACGGTATCGAGATTGACCGCCGCCGCAAGAACTCTTCCCCGCTGATGGTCCGTGTGGTTTCCTCCGATTTCGGTGCGTCCGGGCGCGGAAAAATAACGTTCCGGTTTTTCTCCGAAAACAGCTTCAAATCCGGAATCCAAAATATCCCTCTGCGCCGGATCAATTTTAAGTACGGATGTCATCATTGCACATACCCCCTGATTATCTTTTCTTTATTATACATCTTATAAAAACAAAAAGGAATAGAAAAAGGCAAAAAAGCCCTTTGTAATCGGATTTTTTCGGGTTTTCCATTGCTTTGCCCGGTGCCATGGGTTATAATGGAATCAAAGCCCAAGGAAAGGAAGAAGTCTTTATGGAAAAACTGATTTTACCCAACGGACTCGAAGTATCGGATGTTGCCCTCGGCGCAATGAACTTCGGCACAACCACCTCGAAGAAAGATGCATTTGCCGTGCTCGATGCCTATATCGATATGGGCGGAAATTTTATCGATACCTCAAACAACTATGCCCATTGGCAGGGAACCGGCGACGAAAGCGAAACTCTCCTCGGAGAATATTTCGAAAGCCGGAAATGCCGCGATAAGATCGTTCTTGCCACAAAAGTCGGATTCGACCGCCACGGCGAAGGTCAGGGACTCCGTAAGGAACAGATCGAATACTGGATCGACGAAAGCCTTCGCAAACTCAAAACCGATTATATCGATCTTTATTACGCCCACACCGACGATATCAGCACTCCCATTGAGGAAACAATGGAAGCCTTCCATTCCCTCATCGAAAAAGGAAAAGTCCGGCATCTCGGCGGAAGCAACTATGATACATGGAGATTTGCCGAGGCAAACTCCGTTGCAAAAACACCTTTCACCGTGATGCAGCAATGGTTCACCTATCTCAAAGCAAGAGGCGATATTGCTCCTCAGTATATTTTCAACGAATATGCCGACCGCGAACGTCTTCGCTATCTCGAGGCAAAGAACATTCCTCTTGTTGCATATTCCTGTCTTGCAAAAGGCGGTTACGAAAATCCCGACCGTCTTCCTTCCGAACTTGTTGCCGGCGAAAGACTTGATTTCCTCAAAAAAATGGCGATGGAAAAAGGAACAACCGCAAGCGCTCTTGCTGTTGCATGGATGGTGAATCTCCACCGCTGTGAAGGATTCCCAAGGGTTATCCCTCTCTTCGGTTCCTCAAATGCTGAACATTTCGTAAGCAACCTCAAAGGTACGGATATTTCCCTTTCCGATGAGGAACTCCGGCTTCTCAACAACGCATAAAAAACACAAAATCCTCCGGTGCAAAAGTACCGGAGGATTTTTTATTTATTCGATTTTTTCCCAACCGGCATAAAGCGTTGTATCCGTTTCAACTGTGTCGGTTTCAATATCCCAGGGAACCAAACATGCGTTATCCCTATACCAACCGGTAAAAGTATAGCCTTCCCTGGTGGGAGGAACGGGTTCTTCGATAAGATCCCCATACATCTGCTCCTGTGGCGCAACGTCGGTTCCGCCCAGAGAATTGAAACTGACCGTGAATCCGGGATCCATAAGTTCAATCGCCACAACAATCACTATAACAAGAATGCAGGCGGCGATGATCATATCAAGCTGTTTTACTGTGATATTTACATATCTGTAAAGACCGCGGAATTTTGGAACCTGTTCTTCATTTTTCTGAACTTCTTCCTCTTCGGAAGAAGGGTTGTTGTTAAAATCTTCCATTATTTCTTAACAAGATATTTACGCATATCAAGTGCGCATGCGCAGAGGATGATTGCACCTTTGATGATATAAAGGCTGGAGGAATCAACGCCGAGCATGGTAAGTGCAACGAAGATAAGACGGAGGATTACAACACCGAGGATGATGCCGCTGATTTTACCGGTACCACCGACGAAAGAAACACCGCCGATTACGCAGGCCGCGATAGCATCGCATTCGGTGTTAAGACCGGAGTTAGGAGCAACGGAACCGCTTCGTGCGCCTTCGATAAAGCCGGTGTAACCATATGCTGCACCTGCAAGGGTATGTACAAGAACAGTGGTCCAGAAAACGTTAACGCCGGAAACTTTTGCTGCTTCTGCGTTGGAACCAACTGCGAACATGTTCTTACCAAAGGTGGTTTTGTTCCAGATGAACCACATGATTACGATAAGAAGAAGTGCATAAAGAACGTATCTCGGAACAGCTACGTTTCCAAGACGGAACATTTCGCCGTTTACGAAAGTTTTGTATTCATCGCTGAGGCCGGAAATAGGCTGGCCGTTGTTTCCGTTAAGAGCAAAGAACCAGAGGATGATACCGTAGGTAATAAGCTGGGTGGAAAGGGTTACGATGAAAGGATGAAGGCTGAATTTTGCTACGAAGAAGCCGTTGACAAGGCCGATCACTGCACCGATTGCAACAACAGCAAGAAGAGTTGCTGCGATCCACCAGCCGTTAACTTCCGGAAGGTTCTGGAACATTTTGTTGACAAAGTCGGTTTTCTGAAGGAAAACACCGGCAACAGCCGCGGTAAGACCGGAGATACGGCCTGCGGAAAGGTCGGTACCGGTAAGAACGATACAGCCCGCAATGCCGAGAGCCATCGGAAGATATGCCGCAACCTGGATTACAAGGTTTGCAAAGGAACCGAGAGAAAGGAAGTGCGGTTTCTGAATAGCAGTGTAAATAACAAATACAAATAAAAGAATATAGAGTGCGTTGTTAAGCACAAGGTCTGTAATATAACGTTTTTTATCCGCTTTATCCATCTGGCGGAAATCAGCGACACTGCGCTGGATATTTGCAATAGGATTAGTCATTGCTATCTCTCCTCCTTAAACATATTTAGCAGCAAGGGTCATGATATCTTCCTGGGTGGTGTTCTGTCCGTCAACTTCGCCGGCAACTCTTCCGCCGGACATTACAACGATTCGGTCACAGATACCGAGAAGCTCGGGCATTTCGGAAGAAACAACGATAACGGTTTTTCCTTTGTTTGCCAGATCAATGATAAGCTGATAAATTTCATATTTTGCACCTACATCGATACCGCGGGTGGGCTCATCCAGAAGAAGAACTTCCGGATCGGTAAGAAGCCAGCGTCCGATAATAACTTTCTGCTGGTTACCGCCGGAAAGTGAACGGATCTTGGTATCCTGAGAAGGAGTTTTTGTACGCATTGCGTCGATATAATACTGAGTATCTTCCCGCTGGGATTTATCGCTGAGCCAAAGTCCGAAGCGAAGATGACGTTTAAGGCTGGAAATAACGGTGTTGTCCTTGATATCAAGAACTCCGAAAATACCGGTGGCGCGGCGTTCTTCAGTAAGAAGAGAAAAACCGTTTTTGATGGATTCATGCGCGCTGCGGTTGAAACAAGGTTTTCCGTCAAGAGCAATGGTTCCGCTCTTTCTGGTACGGATACCGAAGATGCTTTCAAGAGTTTCGGTACGGCCGGAACTTTCAAGACCTGCAAGACCGAGGATCTCACCTTTTCTTGCGTTGAAGGAAACGTCCTGAAGCTGATTATACAAACCGGTGACGTTCTGAACTTCAAGAACAACGTCACCCGGAACGTTTGTCTTTGGCGGGAACTGGTTTGTAAGTTCACGTCCTACCATCAGTCTGATGATATCGGCCATTTCAAGGTTGTCCGCATGGTCGGTTGCAATCCATTTTCCGTCGCGCATTACGGTGATATAGTCGGAAATGCGTTTGATCTCCGCCATTTTATGGGAGATATAAATGATTCCTACGCCTCTGTCACGAAGCATGTTGATGATTTCGAAAAGGTGCTCAACTTCCTGTTCTGTAAGGGAAGAAGTCGGTTCGTCGAAAACGATTATTTTGGAATTATATGAAACCGCTTTTGCGATTTCAACCATCTGTCTTTGGGAAACAGACATTGTGCTCATAATACGGTGAGGATCGACGTCGATTCCAAGTTCATCGAATACCGCTTTGGTATCCTTATACATTTTCTTTTCATCGACCATGATTCCGCCGATTTTAGGATAACGTCCAAGCCAGATGTTATCCATTACACTGCGTTTAAGAGCCTGGTTGAGTTCCTGGTGCACCATGGCAACGCCGTTTTCCAAAGCTTCTTTACTGCTTTTGAAATCGATCTCCTTGCCGTCGAGAAGAATCTGACCGCCGTCTTTGGCATATATACCGAAGAGGCACTTCATAAGGGTGGATTTGCCGGCACCGTTTTCTCCCATAAGAGCATGAACGGTTCCCGCTTTAAGTTCAAAGTTAACGCCGTCCAATGCTTTTACGCCGGGGAATGTTTTGGTGATTCCGGTCATTTTCAGAAGAACATTCTGATCCATGATTGCCCTTCCTCCTTTACTCAAAAAATAGAAAAAGCATGCTCAAAGTCTGACAGAGAACGGCAAACAACACTGCCGCAAAGCCGTAGTGGCACTTGCCGTTCCCTGCCGGAAAATCTAATATAAGCAGCTGCCGCTTTTTGCGGCAGCTGCCATAAAATTTTAACCGAATTATGAATTATAAATTATTCGCCGGTGTAAGGTGCGTATGCAACGAAGAGTTTTGCAGCGCTGTCGGGAGCGATGGAGAAACGTTCATCGCTGAGACCTGCAAGAGCATCAACGGGAGCTTTGCCGCCGAGGATAGCTTCAAGAGTTGCACGGATTGCTGCTGCCATACCTACGTTATCCTGTTTTACAGTACCGGTCATAGCGCCGTCAGCGATAAGTGCTTTTGCACTGTCGGTTGCGTCAACGCCGAATACAGGAACAAGATGTGCACCGGGAAGGTTATAGCCTCTTTCCTGAAGGGAAGCTACAACGCCTTCTGCCATACCGTCGTTGTTGCAGATTACGAGTTCGATCATGTTGCCAGCGCCTTCGTTATAAGTTACGAAGTTGGTGTCCATGTAGTCTTTTGCTGCAGTTGCGGACCACTGACCGTTAAGGTCAACCTGGTAACGTGCGTCTTCTGCTGCGGAAGCATCGAAATACTGAAGAGCGGGTTTGCCTGCTGCTTCAAGAACGATGTTAGCATCTTCTACGCCGTACTGGGTACGGAAGATTGCTTCGATGTTTGCTTCGTCGCCTTTCATAAGTGCATAAGAGATAACGCCGTCGCCGTTGAAGTCAACTGCATCATAGTTAGCAACGAGATAATCGCCGATCATTTTGCCCTGCATGTGACCTGCTTCGGGAGCATCGGTACCGATGAAGCAAGCATTTGCGTGTGCATCGAGAACAGTAACGTCAGCACCGTCAGTGCCGATAGGACGGTTGAAGAAGATTACGGGGATATCGCCTGCTGCGGCAAGAATTTCTTCTGCTGCGTCAACGGAACCGGAAGTTACAAGGTTTACAATAAGAACGGTGGAACCACCGGCAATAGCGGTTTTAACCTGGTCAAGCTGTTTTGCCTGGTCGTTTGCTGCAAACTGGTTGTCATATTCGACACCAAGTGCATCAAGTTCTTCGTTGAGTGCAGAACGTACGGTGCTGAGATAAATATCAGCTTCATCGTACCAGAATACGGAAACTTTGGCTCCGCCTTCGGAAGGGTTGCCGCCGCAGGCAGCAAGGCTCAAGAGCATAACAAGGGCAAGAGCCAATGCAAGAATTTTTTTCATAATAAATCCTCCTAAAATTTTCTAGCAGAACGCGTTCTGCTTGTAACTATACCTTACCACTTTATTAATTAAAAGTAAAGCCTTATTTGCGTTTTTGTGCACAATTTTCTACAAAAGTTTTTCACAGGATATTATATAATTTGTATTTTATGCATGCGAAATTTTTGTTTATGCATCCATAAATGTTTATACATTTTATGCATATTTCAATGAAAAAATTACATTTTTTAATAATTCCCCGCCGCCAAAAAAAGTTCTTCCCGGACGGACATGTTATTCTGCTGATTATGCATCATGATGTTAAAAAACAGATATAAAAAACGCTCCGCAACATTCGCTGCGAAGCGTTCTTCGTGGTGAGCCATCGGGGATTCTTACCCCGGGTGCTTTGATTAAAAGAATGATTAATCAGAAAAGTCCGGTTATTTTTCCGTTTTCATCAACGTCGATTCTTTCGGCTGCGGGAACTTTGGGAAGTCCGGGCATAGTGAGGATATCACCGGTGAGAACTACGATGAAGCCTGCACCTGCGGAAATCTTGACGTTTTTGATGGTTACTTTAAAGCCTTCCGGTGCGCCGAGTTTGGTCGGATCATCGGAGAAGCTGTACTGAGTTTTAGCAATGCAGACGGGAACGTTGTCATAACCAAGTTTGGTAAGCTGTTCGATCTGTTTTTTTGCATTGGGCATAATGGTGATTCCGTCGCCGCCGTAAACTTTTTTGACAACAGATTCGATTTTTTCTTCGATGGAGCAGTCAAGACCATAGGAGAAGGTGAAATCGCCTTTTTCTTCTTCGCAAAGACGGACAACTTCTCTTGCAAGAGCTTCGCCGCCTTTGCCGCCTTCGGCCCAGACGGTGGAAAGAACAACATTTACGCCGAGTTCCTTGCATTTTTCGATGATGAAGTTGACTTCGTTATCGGTATCGGTGGGGAAACGGTTAACAGCAACAACGCAGGGAAGTTTATATACGTTTTTAATGTTGGAAACATGGCGGAGAAGGTTCGGGATACCCTTTTCAAGAGCTTCAAGGTCTTCGAAACCGAGTTCTTTCTTGTCGCGGCCGCCGTGCATTTTAAGAGCGCGGATGGTTGCTACGATAACAACTGCGTCGGGGGTAAGTCCTGCCATGCGGCATTTTATATCAAGGAATTTTTCTGCGCCGAGGTCTGCGCCGAAACCTGCTTCGGTAACGGTATAGTCGCCCATTTTAAGAGCAAGTTTGGTTGCCATTACGGAGTTGCAGCCATGAGCAATGTTTGCGAAAGGTCCGCCGTGAACAAAAGCAGGGGTGCCTTCAAGAGTCTGAACAAGGTTCGGTTTGATTGCGTCTTTAAGAAGAGCGGTCATTGCGCCTGCTGCGTTGAGCTGGCCGCAGGTTACGGGTTTGTCATCATAGGTATAACCGACGATGATTCTGGAAAGGCGCTCTTTAAGGTCAGTGATGGAATTGGAAAGGCAGAGAACAGCCATGATTTCGCTGGCAACAGTGATGTCAAAGCCGTCCTCACGGGGAACACCGTTTGCCTTGCCGCCCATACCGTCAACGACAAAACGGAGCTGGCGGTCGTTCATATCAACACAGCGTTTCCAGGTGATTTTGCGAACGTCGATTCCAAGGGAGTTACCCTGCTGGATGTGGTTATCAAGCATTGCGGCAAGAAGGTTGTTTGCCGCACCAATTGCATGGAAGTCGCCGGTGAAATGGAGGTTGATATCTTCCATCGGAACAACCTGAGCATAACCGCCGCCTGCTGCGCCGCCTTTAACACCGAAAACCGGTCCAAGGGAAGGTTCCCGGAGAGCAACGGTAACGTCTTTGCCGATGCGTTTAAGACCGTCTGCAAGACCAACGGTAGTGGTGGTTTTGCCTTCGCCTGCGGGAGTAGGAGAAATTGCGGTTACGAGGATAAGTTTTCCGTTTTCGCGGTCAGTTTCGGCAAGGAGCTTGGGATCGATCTTTGCTTTATATTTACCGTACTGTTCGAGATATTTTTCGTCAACATGTGCGAGTTTTGCAATCTCGGTGATAGGCTTCATCTCGCAAGCCTGAGCGATCTCAATATCGGTTTTGAATTCCATTGGTATCATCCTCCTGTTTTAAAAATAATTATTTAAAATATTTAACCGCAGCCTCAAACATGCGGATATCATATTCGCCGGGAACGTTTGCGTAAAGGTTGGAACCGATTCGTTCGGCGTGACCCATCTTACCAAAAACTCTGCCGTCCGGAGAAGTTATACCCTCGATAGCATACATGGAATCGTTGGGGTTGAAGCGAACATCGCCGGTTGCATTGCCATCAAGATCAACGTACTGGGTTGCGATCTGGCCGTTTTCGGCAAGTTTGCGGATAAGTTCTTCGCTTGCAAGGAATCTTCCTTCACCGTGGGAAATCGGAACGGTGTAAACGTCGCCCACATTGGTGAGAGAAAGCCACGGAGATTTGTTGGAAGCGATTCTGGTGTGAACGATTCTGGACTGGTGGCGGTCAATGGTGTTGAAGGTAAGGGTCGGGCAGTTTTCATCGGTATCGATGATTTTTCCGTAGGGAACAAGTCCGAGTTTGATAAGAGCCTGGAATCCGTTGCAGATACCGCAAATAAGTCCTTCGCGGTTATCAAGAAGATCGGTTACGCCTTCTTTGATAAGTCCGTTGCGGAAGAATGCGGTGATGAATTTTGCGGAGCCATCGGGTTCATCGCCGCCGGAGAAACCGCCGGGAATGAAGATCATCTGGGATTCCCTGATTTTTTCTGCAAAAGCCTCAATGCTTCTGTGGATGCCTTCCGCGGAAAGGTTGTTGATTACCATAATTTCAGGTTCCGCGCCTGCGTCGGCAACAGCTTTTGCGCTGTCGAATTCACAGTTGGTGCCCGGGAATGCGGGAATAAGAACCTTGGGTCTTGCAACCTTGATTGCGGGAGCTTTCCATTCGCTTACGCTGTAATTGAAGTTCTCCATGGGAGAATTGCTGTTTGGAATGTTGCAGGCGAAAACGCTTTCGAGTTTTCCTTCATAGATATCGAGCATTTCGCAAAGGCAAAGTTTTTCTTCGCCGAGAACAAGGAGCTGCTCTTCGGTGGTTTCACCAAGAACGCGTTCGCCGACATCTTCGGTAACTTCAAGAACGAAGGAACCGTAGGAATATCCGAAAATTTCTTCGACGGCAACGTCGTCGGCAAATTTAAAGCCGATGGAGTTACCAAAGCACATTTTCATAACAGCTTCGGCAATTCCGCCGATGCCGGGAGTATAGCTCGCAACGGCTTTTCCGGTTCTGAAGAGTTCGGTTACTTTTGCGAAAATTGCAAGAAGGCTTTCGGTTTCCGGAAGTCCGTTTTCGTCATATTCGGGTTTAAGAACAACAACTTTGTGTCCGGCCGCCTTGAATTCGGGAGAAACAACTTCGTTTGCTTTGCCGGTGGTAACAGCAAAGGAAACAAGGGTCGGAGGAACGTGGATATCTTCAAAAGTTCCGCTCATGGAGTCCTTGCCGCCGATTGCACCGATTCCGAGATTTTTCTGTGCTTCAAAAGCACCGAGAAGTGCAGAAAGGGGTCTGCCCCAGCGTCTGGAATCCTTACCGAGTTTTTCAAAATATTCCTGGAAGGTGAGGTAAACGTCTTCGAAGGAAGCACCGGTTGCAACAAGTTTTGCGGCGGATTCAACTACTGCGAGATATGCGCCGTGATAAGGGCTCTGCTCGGTGATAAAGGGGTTATAGCCCCAGGACATATAGGAGCAATCGTCGGTGTGTTTTTTCTCAACGGAAATTTTCTGGACCATTGCCTGAATAGGAGTGATCTGGTTCTTTCCGCCGAAGGGCATAAGAACGGTGCCGGCGCCGATGGTGGAGTCAAATCTTTCGGAAAGACCGCGTTTGGAACAAACGTTAAGGTCGCCCGCAAGAGCTTTATAATTTTCGGTAAAGGTTCCGGTTACATTTTTCGGTTCAAAGGCAGGTTTTGCGGCAACAACATCGATATGTTTTTCAGCGCCGTTGGAATCAAGGAAAGCACGGCTTACGTCAACAATGGTTTTGCCGTTCCAGTTCATAACGAGTCTGGGCTCTTCAGTAACAACGGCAACCTTGGTTGCGGAAAGGTTTTCTTTTTCGGCAAGAGCAAGGAATTTTTCAAGGTT
>JAFQBT010000014.1 GCA_017399625.1 Oscillospiraceae bacterium | reverse complement strand
GAATACTTCATTTATGAAACTATTCCCGAAGGATATATCGGAACCGAATTCAAAATGGTAGTTGTAGAATACGGTAAAACTACCACTGTAGAATTCCATAACGAACTCAAAAAAGGAAACCTTAAAATCATAAAAACTTCTGAAGACGGCAATATCGAAGGCATCAACTTCACCATCACCGGCAACGGAGTAAACAAAACCGTAACCACTGATGCAAACGGCAGAGTTCTTGTTGAAGGACTTTTTCCCGGAACCTACACTGTAACCGAAGGTCAGTATGATCAGTATGTAAAACAGGAAGCAAAAACTGTTGTGGTTGAATACGATAAAACCGCAACTGTTGAGTTCCACAACGTCGTAAACTACGGTGGAATCAAAATCATCAAAACCTCCGAAGACGGCAAAGTTGAAGGTATTGAATTTATCGTAGGACCCAACACCGAAGCAGTGGCACTTGGCGATGAAAACAGTTTTGAACCCATTCATGTCTTCACTGATGAAAACGGTGTTGCTATCGTTGAAGGACTTCTCGCAAATTACTATGGGGTAACGGAAGTAACTCCCGAAGGTTATTACACTGAAAAAGAATATCAGTCCGTCCGTGTAGAATACGGCATGACTTCCGAGGTATCTTTCCACAACGAACTCCAGAGAGGCGATATTGAAGTAACCAAAACTTCTGAAGACGGACTTGTTGAAGGCGTTAAATTCAAACTTTCCGGTACTTCCACCACCGGTATTGTTGTAGAAGAATACGTGATCACCAATGCGGAAGGTATTGCACTCTTTGAAGATATCCCCGTGGGTGATAACTATGTTCTTGAAGAAGTTGAGACCGCTGAAAGATATGTTGTTCCTGCAAAACAGAATGTTAAAGTTGAATGGGAATACGTAACCAAAGCAACTTTTAATAACGTGCTCAAAAAATTCAACCTCGTGCTCACAAAAACCGACGCTGAAAAAGGCGGTGCTCAGGGTGATGCAACCCTTGAAGGTGCTGTATATGGCATCTACAAAGACGGTGAACTTCTTAAATCCTACACCACTGATGCAAACGGCAAATTCACTACCGATTACTTCGTATGCGGTGAAGGTTATACCGTAAAAGAAATCACTCCTTCCAAAGGTTATCTCCTTGACGAAACTGTTTACACCCTCGATGTAGCAGCTGACAATTACTCTATTGAGAAAAACACCGAAACCCTTGCAGTAACCGAACAGGTAATCAAAGGTACTGTCCAGCTTACCAAAGTTGATAAAGACTTCCCCGAAAACAAACTCACCGGCGCAGAATTTGAAGTTTACGTTGATACCAACAACGATAAGAAACTCGATGCTAACGATACTCTTCTCGGCAAACTTACCGAAGCTGAAAGAGGTATCTACAACATGTCCGGTCTTGTTTACGGCGGATACTTTGTAAAAGAAATCGTTGCACCTAAAGGCTTCATTCTTGATTCCAACGCTTACTATTTCGAAATCGCTGAAAACGGCAAGACCGTAGTAGTTGAAAACGAAGCCGGCAAAGGTTTTGTAAACGTATCTCAGTCCGGCTCTCTCAAGATCGTAAAAACTTCTTCCGACGGTAAAGTTGAAGGTTTTTCCTTCAGAGTAACCTCTGAAAACGGTTATGATGAAACCTTCACCACCGATAAAAATGGTGAAATCTTCATCGAAGATATCCGTCTTGGAACCTACACCATCAGCGAAATTGCAAACGGAGCTTCCTCTAACTACATTATGCCGGCAGCTAAAACCGCAAATGTAACTGCCGATGCAACCACCGTAGTAGAGATGCATAACGTACTCCGTGAAACCCCCAAAACTGGTGACACCAGAATGTCGGGACTTTGGCTTGGAATCGCAACTATTTCCACTCTCGGTGCTGCAACCTTCTTCTATCTTTCCAGCAAGAAAAGAAGAAATGAAAGATGATGGAACCTGAGATAATCCTCTTTCTCTGCCTTATCGCCGTAGTTCTTTCTGCGGCGGTTTTCTTTAAGGAGAATAGTAGGAAGTAAAATATGACGAAGAAAAGGCGGCTCAAATGAGCCGCCTTTTTATAACTTGACTACAAAATAGAAAGGAACTATAATCGAAATATAAAATATTTTGTAAATTTTATTTGTAAAAAACAATAGTAGGAGGATAAGTATGGAACCACAAAAAAGAATGAATGTAAAAAAGGCTTGGGATCTTTCAAAAGAATGAAAAAGAGCCTCAATAATATGGAAACTACTGGATCACTTTTTTGCTGTTGGTTCTTTTGCTGCATCCGTAAGCGTTTTATACGTAGTTGCACAATCAAACAATGACAGTCTTATTATTCTATTATCTTCAATTGCTGCCGTTTTTACAATAATGGGATATGCCTGTAATCCTGTTGGTTTAATGACAAATTATAGAATGGCATTTGAGACTTTAAATGATGCTTTAATTGCATCAATGAATAACAAAGGTGAATTCAGTGGGAAAGAGGAAGATTGGAATAAGATTCAAGAAGCTATAATAGCTGGTGAAAAATATATAGGAAATGTTTTTGGAAGACGTAATAATTGATAGTTTATTAATTTGTTTATAGCTAGTACTTTAATACTTATTCTTTTAACAAAAAACGAATAATTTGGTGATAAAATATGGATGAAAAAACAAGCTTTGAATTTAAGATTGAGCCACCCAAACATGAACACGCTTCGTCCAAAATACAAGCAGATACACTTTTCCATTTTATGAATAAATTGGACTATCTTTTGGTTGTGCTAAAAAATAAAATGCTTTCTCCTAGATATTGCGAAGAAGATATATCATATCTTGAAATACCATCTTTAGAAAAAATAGCATTTCCATTAAAATGTTTTTGTGATATAAACTTACATAGGTTAGGCTCGCATGTCAGTTGTTACGGTTGTTATGGTTTAGCCTTTTCTAAAAATTGGGGAATGGAAAACGGTATTCAGCCAATACACTATATTAATCCAGAATCAAATTTAAGAAAAGATTTTTCAGAGGCATTTCAACTAGCTTTGGATTCAAATCCGGCAGAAGAATCTCAAGCTCAACAATCCATGCAAAACTATTTATTACACGAACTTATGTATAGCAAACCATACCAAGGAGAATTTAAGAATCGTGTAACAGAGGAAATAGAAGAAAGATGTTTTACAGACGAATGTGAATGGAGATTTGTTCCAGATGTTACGGTAGATGGGTTTGAACAAGTTTATTACAATGAAGAAATCATTAAATCTAATGGCTTGATAACATATAGTAACGAAATGAGTGGTAGAGAGAATATATCCTTAAAATTTACTTATAACGATTTAAAATACATAATAATTAAAGAAGAAAGTGAGTTTACACCTTTAACTAAGTTAATAGACGAACTTGATTTAAGCCCGGATGAAAAATACAGTTTAATTTCAAAAATAATTATTTGGGAAAAGGCAAAAGGTGATTTCTAATGTTTGTAAATTTCAATAAAGTCTTTAAAAATGACCCAAAAACACAATTTAAAATTCCACCTGTTTTTATAGAAAATTTAAATAAGAATTTACCTGATGGAATACAATATGTTGTTGACAAAGATGGTAATTGTACAATTGTTTCAACAAATAAATCTGTGACTTTTGGTGGTATAATAATTGAACCTGATGAGGAAGACAAAAAAATCCTTGGAGAACATTTTTCTTCAGACGATATAATGGATTTTTACTATAACTGCCAGAAACCAGTACCAGCAAAACTAAAAAAAGATGGTTTTTTGTTGATAGATGGGAAGGAAGTGGCCATTGATAAAATAACATTTAACCCCTTGAAAGTTTCTGAGTATGTTGAAAATACATTTGAAGTGTGGCCATCCCCATTTCCTCCGCCTTTTAAAATTAGCATTGGAGATGGTGAAATAGAAAAAGAGCTTACTGTAAAAAGAATACCTAATAAAAGTATCCAAGAGGCTCTCTTTGAATCATCTAAAAATGAGATATTGTCAATAAAGTACAGTATAAATCCTAAAGTAGATAAAATGACAATGAATATATCATTTAGTTTAAAACAAGCAAAAAGCGTAAAAGAGGTTGTAGATTCAATACGTATATATAATGCTTTTATAAATGGAAGCGGATATGTTATGGGTAATCCTTTGGGAGGAACACTTTCTTCAGAAGAAACAACTTTTGATGAAAAAAGTGAAGTTTTTTGGAAAAAAGTTCTTGCAATAGAGGAAAAACTGGATGTTAATTTTATTCCATACAAAGAAAAAATTGATGTTGATACAATGTGTTTGGTTGAACAATTATATCAAAATTTGATAAACAAAATTCCCGTTAAGGATACTCAAGCATTGTCAGCAGTAGAAAGTATGTGGGATTTTGAAAAAGAAGATGTTAATATAATGGATGAAATTGGCAAACCACTTTTTTTGGAATTAGAGGTATCAACACGAACAAGTTTGTTTGGTGTTGATTTAGAGCTTCCAACATTGCTAAAAGTTTTTAACTCTATGGTGTCCAATATTGAAACGAACAATAAAAAACATAAGATTTTTTTATCTGATGAAAGCAAAGAAAAACACAGGTATACTTCAATAATGTGCTTCGCTTCAGAAGAGGAAATGATGGTAATAAAAAACATGGATTTTAACGAAAGAGTAGAAATGTTTAGAAATGTAAAAAGTCCATATGAATATTTTTAATAAAAAGCAGGGTTTCTACCCTGCTTTTTGTTTTAAGGAGGTGTCCCCCATGCCCAACAAATACGAACTCATAACAACCCTGTATAGAGAAACCCTGAACGAAGTTTCAAACCCTTCGGAATGGCAAAAATTCCTGCAAACCGCAGGATATAATTTCCGGTTAGATTTTGATGACCAGATTCTTCTCTATGCACAAAAGCCTGAATCAATGACAGCCTTAAAAATATGAATAGTTTATCGTATAGTGAATACAATAAAGTTAGTGCATCTGCGTACTAAGTTCTCGATAAAAACAGCTTTTTAAGTTGACTTTTGATTCAAAAAATGCTATTTTTATCTTAAAGTTAGGACATGTGCGTACAAAGTTCGAGGTGAAACGCTATGATAAAAAGAGATTTTTACTTAGATAAACTGATTCGTAATATGTGTAACGGTGAAATAAAAGTAATCACCGGTATTCGTCGCTGCGGAAAATCAGTGTTGCTTTTTGACCTTTTTAAGGATTATCTTCTTGAAAAAGGTATTCAGGAAGAACAAATCATAGAATTTGAACTCGATCAGCGCAAATACTACAAATACAGAAATCCCATAACTCTTTGTAAATATGTTGAATCCATTGTAACCGCTGATAAAGAAAAGCCGTTTTATCTTTTTATTGATGAAGTTCAGTTTACAAAAAAGGTCAAAGATAAAGAAAACGATGATATCGAAGTTACGATTTACGATATGCTCAACGAGCTTAAATCGTATAAAAATCTCGATGTGTATGTGACTGGAAGCAATTCAAAAATGCTTTCAAGCGATATCGCTACGGAATTTCGTGGAAGAGCAACACAAATACATGTGTACCCCTTCTCTTTCAGCGAATATTACTCCTATGTCGGAGGCGATAAACGCGACGCGCTTTATCAATATATGCTCTACGGCGGAATGCCAAGAGTTGTGCAGATGACGGATGAAAAAGATAAGAAAGCATATCTTTCAAATCTTTATGAAGAAATATATATAAAGGATATCGTTGAAAGAAACAGAATTGAGAGAGAAGACATTCTTGAAGAAATTCTAAATTATCTTGCCTCACAGATAAGTTCTCTTACCAACCCTTCAAAAGTTGCGGATGCACTTACATCAATTAAGCATGAAAAAATAAATTCAACACTTGTTTCATCGTATATCAAGCATATCATGAACTCTTTTTTGGTCAGTATGGCAAGACGCTATGATGTAAAAGGAAAAAGTTACTTTAATTATCCTAACAAATACTACTATGCCGATATTGGCTTAAGAAATGCACGCCTTAATTACAGACAATATGATCCTGGTCATATTATGGAAAACATCATATACAATGAACTTTTAAGACGTGGATATTCTGTTGATGTCGGAGTTGTAGCTGAGCGAAACCATAGTGAAAAAGTTCTAAGAGAAATTGACTTTGTCGTAAATGATGAGGACAGAAAAGTGTATATTCAGTCTGCATATCAAATGGATACCGAAGAAAAAATTGTTTCAGAACTTCAATCGCTTAAACTCGCAAATGATTTCTTTAAGAAAATAGTAATCAGAATGGATATACCACATAATTATTATGATGATAACGGTATGTTTCATTGCAACCTGATAGATTTCCTTTTAGGAAACGTTGAAATATTCTAATGAAAAACATTTCAAAGCACCTCATTGAGGTGCTTTTTTGTTGTAAAAATATAGGGGGGTAAATATGAACAAAAGACAAAACGCAGGATATATCATAACTGACACAATTCATATTGGAGACACCGAGTTTGTTCTTGGCGAACATCCGAAAGCAGCCGCACCTTATGTAACATGGGAATGCTCCGGTAACGACAATTATTTTTGGGGGCATTACTTTATGGACAGAAAGACAGCGGTACTAGATCTGGTTGAAAGAGCTGAAAAAGAACTTGACTTCCAACAAAAACAGGAAAAACAAATAAAGAATCGTTCAAATAACCGGAAGCGAGGTAAAAAACGGTGAATAAATAAGAAAAAACTATTTTTTGAATAATTTGTAAGTTTTTTGTTTCTTGTAAGTTTATTGTATAAAGTATTTTAAACGGAGGGGAAAAATATGGATAATGTATCCAATATATTTATAGAAAAGATTTCATCATACAATATTTTCAACTATCTTTTTCCGGGAGTCGTTTTCTGTAATTTAGTTGACCTTATGACAAGGTTTAATTTCAAAATCGATAGTTTTTTAGCCGAACTTTTTATGTATTATTTTGTAGGAATGATAATAAGTAGAATAGGATCTTTGTTTGTTGAAAAAGCTCTTAAAAAGATTGAATTTGATGGCAAGAAATTCTTAATATTTACAGATTACAAAGATTATATAGATGCCTGCAAAGATGATCCTAAAATTGAAATCCTTTCAGAAGTTAATAATACATATAGAACAATAATTGCTGCTTTTATATCTTTTGGTGCAGTGTTGATATATGATAAATTCATATATGATAACTTAGAAAAGAATTGCTCTTGCGCAAATGAAATCATCGGAATTTTAGTAGGAATATTTGTACTTTTTGTATTTATAACCAGTTATAAAAAACAAACAGGTTATATTAGAAAACGTGTGGAAAAATATTTGCAAAAGGAGAACGATAATAAATGAGCACAATTCATTTTTTGAATGTTAATGACGGAGACTGTTCTTGGATAAAACACGAATCCGGACGCATTACAGTAATAGATGTTTCTGCCGCAAATGAAGAATCTCTAAATGAAGCAGAATTCAGCAACCATCAACAAAAAAAACATCCGGTAAACCCAATTACATATCTTAATGATTTTAATGTATGTTCCATATTTCGATTTATATTAACACATCCAGACATGGATCACATGGATGGGATAAAAAGACTTTTTGAATCCTTTAATGTGGTTAATTTCTGGGACACTGCAAACAAAAAAGTGATGGACGAAAACAGTTCGTGGGGAAAATACAAAAAAGATGACTGGGATTTTTATCAAGAAATACGAAAATCATGTGAGCTAACGGTTCTCTATAACTATGCAGGTAATAAAGGGAAATACTACAACCAAGATGAAAATGGTAAAGATGGAAGCGACGGATTATATATTTTAGCACCAACAGAAAAGTTAGTAAAAGAAGCAAATGAGAGTAAAGAATATAATGATTGTTCATATGTTATTCTTTACAGAACACACGGTAAAAAGATAGTGTTTGCGGGAGATTCAGCAGAAAAAACATGGAACTATATTTTGGAAAAACACAAAGAAGACGTAACAGATGTTGATATTTTACTTGCGCCACATCATGGAAGAAAAACGGGGGGTAATAGGGACTATTTAGATACTTTAAAACCCAAACTTACGTTGTTCGGAAATGCAAAAAGTGAATATTTGGATTACAATGCTTGGAATAACAGAAAATTAGAGCATATAACAAACAATGAGGCAAATTGTGTAATCATGAATATTATCGAAAATAAGATTGATATTTATGTAACTTATGAAATATTTGCGAAAGAAAAGAATCCAGACACATTTTATGCGGAAGATTTTAAAGCTTGGTATATAATGACGATATAGACTATTAAAACAGAGACTTTTGCCTCTGTTTTTTTATATAAAATTAAAACAGGAGGTGAAATCTTTGCCCAACAAATATGAACTCATAACAACCCTGTATAGAAAAACTTTGAACGAAGTTTCAAATCCTGCAGAATGGCAAAAGTTCCTGCGAACCGCAGGATATAACTTCCGATTGGATTTTGATGACCAGATTCTTCTCTATGCACAAAAGCCGGAATCAACCGCCGTGCTCGAAATTGAAAAATGGAATAATGTTTTCGGCCGGTGGGTTAATAAAGGATCCACCGGCATTGCTTTTTTTGACAAAGAAAAACCCGGCAGCAGAAGGCTTCGGTATTTCTTCGATATTTCCGATACCCATGAAGCAAGATTTGCAAGACCTGTTCCAACTTGGAAAGTTCTGCCGGATTTTGAAGAAACCATAACCGAAACTCTGGAGAATGCTTTTGGTGAACTTGAGGATAAAAGCGAGTTTGGTTATGCTCTCCTCTCTGCCGCAAAGAATGCTGTAGAAGATAACATGTCCGACTACCTTGAAAGACTGGAATACTACAAAGAAAACAGTTTCCTTGAGGATCTGGACGAACTGAATCTCAAAGTAACTTTCAGAGAAGCCCTTCAAAACAGCATCGGATATATGCTTCTCTCCCGATGTGGTGTGGATACAGAAAAGTATTTCACCGATGACGATTTCAGATGTGTGAAGAATTTCAGCACAGTTCACACGCTGAATGTACTCGGTACCGCAACAGGCGATATCTCACAGATGTGTCTGGATTCCATATCAAAAACCGTGCTCAACCTGCAAAAGCAGGATGAAAAAGAAAATCGCACATTTGCTCTTAACCGAACAAATGAATATCCTATGGTTGACACCAAAAGAAATGAAAGGAGAAACGAAAATGGAAATCACATACAGAACCGAGGAAGATTACAGAATCCCGAACCTTCTTCCGACACAGGAGCCGAATTATCACCTTGGGAAATACGCGTCACTCCGCCACAGTTATCTCAAGAACCACAGAAAGACGGACTTCATCAATCTTCTGACTACCG
>JAFQBT010000131.1 GCA_017399625.1 Oscillospiraceae bacterium | reverse complement strand
TAGGAGCGCGGGAAGTATTTTTTGATCTTGTCCATGGGAATGGTTAAATTCCACACTTCGGGTTTCTTCTGTTCCATCATAATCGAGAGCATGGTGTCCTCATTCAGTTCGCCGCTCTGACTGAGTTTCTTCATTCTCTGCGCCTGGGACAGCGAGGGCGTGGCCTGTTCGCTGTCGATGGTTTCAAGCAATAGGGCTTGTTCCTTGGGGGTAAGCGCCGCAAGCTGATATGCGGGGGTAAGGGCGATTTTCTTTTCATCCACCATCTGCTGAAGCTCCGGGACTAACTGCGTCAGGGAGATATAGTTGCGGATGGTATCGCCGCTCACACCGGCTTCCTGTCCGATCTCATCGTCGCTTCGGAACTTAGCCGAAATATTCGGCGAAGTTAAATCCGTCCGTGCGCCCTGCCGTTTGATGGCATCCATTTTCATCTTGTATGCCTTGGCGCGTTCAGAGGGCAGGATGTTTTCGCGCTGAAGGTTGCTGTCCACCATGATGATGGTTGCGGTGTCCCTGTCCATGTTTCGGACGATGGCAGGCATGGTAGCCAGCTCTGCCAGTTCACAGGCGTGTTTGCGGCGGTGTCCGGCGATGATTTCATATCCACCTTCTTCCCGTGGACGGACAATCGCGGGGACGAGTACGCCATACGCCTTGACGCTTTCTGCGGTTTCCCTCATGGAATCATCATCCCTCACCTGAAATGGGTGATCTGGAAAAGGATGCAGTTCGGCAAGTGGGATTTGGATAACGACTTCCGGTTGTACTTCCTTTTCCGAGGGAGGCGCGGTCTTTTTACCATGCTCTTTCTGCGTGGTTTTCTCCGGCATTGTTTTCCTCCTGTCGGTATTGGATTTTGGGTACAAAAAAAGGACATTTCTTCTTTTCAGAGGAAATGTCCTGATTTCTTGGGCAGGCAGACAGCCCGCCCAAACGGTATTTAGTTTTTGTCGTTAATATAACACCTCCTACGATATAACTACTTCGCGGCTTGATTTTTCGGGTTGGAAAAGGATGAAAAACCTTGCCTGATAACCGAAAACCCTTGAAATACGGGGCTTTTCCGGTTTGTCGTAATTATACCGTAAGGGCATACGTTTGCCACAAGATTATATGAATCCAATCTCGATGTAAAAATGATCCAAACCATTTTGGGCCACTCAGACATTTCAACAACAATAAATATCTATACTCATGTGACGCAAGGAATGTATGAAAATGCCCGAAACGTTATGGAATTGCTTTAAAAAAAGAAACCCGGGGATTTTTTACTCACCGGGCTTTTTTTAGAATATAGCATTTTTTAAATTAATTTAAATCTGTATAAATTGAAAAAAGATTAATTGTTTCTTCAATCATTTGTTTGTTTTCTTCGGTAAATGTAAGCGAACCTATACATCTATAATCATTTTCAGATGTATACTGAGTATTAAAAAGTGCATCATAGACCTCTGTAATTTTATCTTCTATTTTTACTACTCGCATATCTTCACCCAGTTTTTCATATGTTTCTTTATATTTTAAAAGTTCCTTAAAAAGCTTATTATTTTTGAAATCAGATAAAACGTCTATTAGTGGAGTACAATCTTTACCTTGGATTAAATCGTAATAGTTTTTGGTATTATACATTTTCAAACCCAGCATAACCGGAATAATATAATAAATACACAAAGCATCAGAATTATCTAAATTCGGATCTGTATGTGCAGGTTTATAAACTGCAACTTTTATAAGCTTTAAAAAACGTGTTATTTCTCTCATTTCAAGCCCAAAATATTTAACAACCGCTAAAACGACCTTATCTTGTATATATGTAACACCTCGCATTTTAAATCCCATATAATCCAAAAAGTTTTCCTTATCAATTGGTGGTAAATCTAATCTTAAATCAAAAAATCTATCAAGATATCTTCCAGAATCAAAAGATTGTCCATAATATTTTTGAATAGTATTGATAAGTTCAATATTATTTATTGAAAAAACAAAAGTAACTCTTTCATTAGAAAAATAGTGTTTTATTTTCTCAAGTAGATTAACGGCATAACTTGGTTTACATCTATCCAACTCATCAATAAAAATTACGAGTCTATCTCCTCTCTCCGCTAATACAGAATCAAAAAATGTATTTATTTGATCTGTTAATTTTCTCTCTTTTTCTATTCCTTCCATCAAATTCTTTTGGCTTTTCATTGTATTATAAAGCTCTTTTATATTTAAACCTTTTAAAAAGTCGATTAAAGAAATGAAGACCTCAGCAGTTGAACTTTCTTCTGTGAAATCATAATTTATGCCAAGTTCATTTGCTATTTCATATATTAATGACAACAGCGGGTCATCATCATTATCATATTTCCAAGAATCGTAATACACGCATACTTGATTTTTCAACTGATTATGATGTTTTTTGTTGTATTCATTCCAAGTGTATTTAATCAAACTTGAATCCTCATCAGACATCTCTTTTATAAATTGATTATTAACATCCATAATCATTTTTGCCTGTTTAACAAAAAATGTTTTTCCGCTTCCCCATTTACCACCTAAAGCAATTGAAAAGCCATCATCAATTGAGTTAAGTAATTCTATAAAACGATGCAAATAAGCGTTTCTTTGAATAATATCATTTTTATAGGTATATATTAAGTTTTCTTTCGTTGGTAATAACTCAAAAGTTTTCATATTTTCCTCCTCAATAATGTTCTATATTAATTATAGCCTACCATAACTAATGATACAATATAACCACCATTTTATTGTTTAATTTAATAATTTTCATTAAAATCTTTCCTTTTTCATACGCCAATTTTACGCCAACCGTACGCCAATAACTGCAGGATTTATAAGAATTTGCAAGAATTTATATAAATTACTGCACTATTTACAACATTGGTAAAATGGCTTAACAAAGCATTTTATTAGGTATTCGTAGAGTTATGTAGAGTATCCAAAACGTTCCTTGAGCATACTCCCCACCATGAAACCCAGAGACTGATAATCAGCATTTTAAAAAAGCGTGCCGGAAGGCACGCTTTTCTTTTTCGTACTTTAGTGATATAATGGATAAAAAAACAGGCGGAGGTGTTCTTTTGATTACGATTTTTAACCGAAGGGAAGTTTTTATCACTTATGATTCAAACGAACAGCTCCGGATACGAAATCTTCTCCGGGATAAAAATATCGAGCACTATGTAAAATGCAAAGGCAGAAACGATTTTAACCGCGGAAGAACCGGTTCTTTCGGAATCGACATGAGCTGCAATTACGAATATAAAATTTACGTCCGCCAAAAAGATTACGAAAAAGCAAAATTTTTCATAAACCGAAACAGGTAACAAAAATGGAAAACGAAAAAATATTCAATATGAATTTTTCGAAGGTCTATCCCCTTCTTATTCAAAAAGCGGAACGGAAAAAACGCACAGCGGATGAGGTCTTTGCGGTAACCGAATGGCTCACCGGATATAAAACAGAGGAAATCAAATCCGCTCTCGGTTCGGAAATCAGTTACGGAGATTTTTTCCGCAACGCACCTTTTATGAATCCTGACAAAGCGTATGTTACCGGAAGTATCTGCGGTATCCGCATCGAAAATATCGAAGACCCGCTTATGAAAGATATACGTATTCTCGATAAACTTGTTGACGAACTTGCAAAAGGAAAAAGCCTTGATAAAATTCTGAAATAAAAAAATGCGTGAGGTAAAACTATGGTACTTAATCTTATAAATTTCATCGAAGCCGGAATAGTCTGGGCACTTATAATTCCGGATCTTCTCTTTTCCATCCACCGCCAGAAAGCGGACATCAGAATAAGCGGTGCGGCTTCAGTCACCGAACAGTTCGGAAGATATGTTTCGATGCTGCTGATGATACTTCCCCTCGGAGTATGGGAATTCGGATTCAGTTCCCCGGAAGAAACAATAATATATTTCGCCGGAAATGGAATCCTTCTTGCGGCATACATAATAATCTACGTTCTTTTCTTTAAAAAACAGAGCTTTGCAAAAGCGATTATTCTTGCTGTTCTCCGGATTGCGGTTTTCCTTCTTTGCGGAATCCTTCTCCGCCATTGGTTCCTTGTTGTTTTCGCGCTTATCTTTGCCTGCGGACATATTCCCGCAACGGTAAAAAAATATAAGGAGGCTTAAGATGACCGATTATTCCCTTCTTTGCCAAAGTCTTGCCGCCATAACCGACGGAGTTCCTTATGAAACCGCAAATCTTGCGAATGCATCCGCCCTTATCCGGGAATATCTTCCGGATCTTAATTGGGCCGGATTTTATAAAATGACCGACGGAAAGCTTGTTCTCGGACCGTTCCAGGGCAAAACCGCCTGCATCGAAATTGCCGTTGGAAGAGGCGTTTGCGGAACTGCCGCCTTGGAAAATAAAACCCAGCTTGTTCCGGACGTTCATCAGTTCCCGGGACACATTGCCTGTGACTGCGCCTCCAATTCTGAAATAGTTGTTCCCATCCGCGTTGACGGAAAAATCTGGGGCGTGCTCGATATCGACAGCCCGGTTATCGGAAGATTTTCCGAAGAGGATAAAAACGGACTTGAGGATTTTGTAAAAATCCTTGAAAAAGTTCTTTAAGGCGAGGAAAAAAATGAAAATAAGCAAACATTGCCTTCCCTGCCTGCTGAAGCAGATTATCAAAACCGCAGACATTGCCGGAACGGAAAACCTTGACGATATTTTTCACGAAACCTTTGAATTTTTGTCAGCGGCGGATTTTTCAAAATCCAGCCCGGACATAAGCGGCAATATTTACCGGATTTTTTCCGAAAAAACCGGAATTTACGATCCCTTCAGGGAACTCAAAACCTATTACAACCGGCTTTTCCTTGAAAAAACGCCGCTTTTTGAAGAAAAAATCCATTCTTTCCGGGACGCTGTAAAACTTGCTGTGCTCGGAAACATCGTCGATTTCAGCGCCATAAGGGTGGATATCGATTCCGAAATCGAAAAACTTTTTCCCGCCGCGGAAAGCATTGATTTTACCATCGACGATTCCGACGAGCTTCTTGAGGACATCAGAAATGCCGAAACACTTCTCTATCTCGGAGATAACTGCGGCGAAATCTGCATTGATAAAATCCTTATAAAGCAAATTCATAAAATAAACCCGGAATGCAAAGTTTATTTCGGTGTTCGGGGAGCACCCGCCGCAAACGATAATATTGCCGAAGATGCGCTTTTTGTCGGAATGGATGAGGTTGCTGAAATTATCGGCAACGGCGACTGCTCTCTTGGAACCGTTCTTTCCCGAAACAGCAAGGATTTCCTCAGAATCTATAAATCCGCGGATGTTATTATTTCTAAAGGTCAGGGAAATTACGAATCCCTCAGCGAAGAGGAGGAAAACATCTATTTCCTCTTTATGGTAAAATGTCCGGTGATTGCTGAATATGCCGGCGTTCCGGAGCGTTCCCTCCTTTGCGCAAAAAACAAAAAACGTTGATATTCAGAAAAAGACAGCCCTTTGGGTTGTCTTTTTTCCGATTGCTCCGGATTTTTTGCCGAAGGGCGATTTTTCCACAAATTTATTTTTCAATATGCTATCATATTTTGCAGGAGGTGAAAGAATGAAATTCAGCCTTATCATCGATGAAACAAAAGAGGAAGAAATCAAAGCGACGGTGCACAGCCGCTCTTCCCTCACTGAAAAAATTGAAATTCTTGTTATGCAGTACAGCGGAACGGACCGCATTCCGGTTTTTACCGAGGACGAAATGAAAATTCTCCCTTTTCCGGAAATCGAATGCGTTTTTTCCGAGGACGGAAAAACCTTTGTTACCGATTCCGCCGGCAAAAAATATCGGATAAAAATGCGGCTTTCCGAAATCGAGGAAGCTCTTCCCTCATATTTTATCCGCATCAACAAATCCGCCGTTGCGAACGAAAAACGAATCGACCGTTTTTCCGCAACAATAATCGGCTCAGTCGATGCGGTTTTTAAAAGCGGAAACAAGGAATATGTTTCCCGCCGCTGTTTTGCAGAAATCAAAAGGAGGTATTTTAAGAAATGAAATCGTTTTTCAGGGAATTTTTAAAACGAGGTTTTGTTTCCGCCTGGGGCGGACCGGTTATCCTTGCGGTAATATATTATATAGTCGGAAGAATTGAAGGTATCGAAAACCTTTCCGTCGGTGAAGTTTCCGTTGGAATCCTCAGCATTACGGTCATGGCATTCATCGCCGGCGGAATCACCGCGATTTATCAAAGCGAAAAAATTCCGGTTGTTTCTTCCGCGCTTATTCATGCGGCTGTTCTTTATCTGGATTATCTCATCATGTATCTTATGAACGACTGGATTCCGAAAAATGCAGAGGCGCTCGGGATTTTCACCGCGATTTTTGCGGCAGGATTCGCCTTCATCTGGCTTATAATTTATCTTTGTTCCCGCAGGAAGATTGAGGACCTCAACAGGCTCCGCAAAGGGAAAATCTAAAATCCACTCTCATATTTTTCCCATATCCACGGGAATTTTTCCCGGACGAATTTTGCATAGGAACAATCGGGGGTTTTTATCATTTCTTTCCCGGAAATATATTCAAGGATTTTGTTATAGTACCAGTTGAGTTCCCTTTCCGATTTATCCTCGTATTTTCCGATAAAAAGCTTTCCTTCGGAAACATATTTCATCAGGAGTTCATAAGCATCCGGAACTTCGATGCAGTTTTTTACCTTAAAAGGCACCGTTCCAAGCCTTGCGCAGGGGATATTTTTGAACGGAAGAACTTCGTTTTCCTCCGCTTCCACCGTATAAATAAAGCCGCTTATGCCTTCCGAAACCTCCCGCAGAGCATCAGGATAGAGTTCATCATAAACCGGAATGCCGTTTTTTGAAAAACCGTACGGGAACCAGTAATACGGCCTTTCGACACCGTTGCAAAGATAAAAAGCCGCGACAACTTCGATGGTGGAAAAATAAATATAGGGTCTTTCGTGATCCGCAAGGCGCGGTTCAAGGATTTTTATGCCGCCGGTGCGGCTTCCGTGGAAAAGTTCCGTAATAATCACCTCTTTCGGTGAAAATTATATTGCGGAAAGCCGGTAATTACAAGACTTGTTCTGCGGCGGAAAATATGGTATAATAAGAATGCAGAAAAAAGGATCTGACGCTTTGCGTCAGGTCCCTTTTTTACATTTTTCGTCTATTATTCCGAAAACTTCCGTAAAATCATCAATTCTAAAACTGCAGCCCGGAACCCAGTATGAATAAAGTTCCCGAAGTCCGGCAGAATCCCCGAGGATTTCCGACGTTTTCCTGTATGCAAAAACGTTTGCATCTTTTTCATAGGGAAGATTCATATAAAGATTCCTGAAATATTCCCCGGTTCCTTCTATTGAACATTCTTTCCATTCGTTTTCAAAAAGCCTGAAACAGGTTCCGTTATAAAGAATTACATAAAAGCGGCTTTTCTGTATTTCGCTGCTGAATTTTTCCGGAGCAAGATACTGCGATGCATGGCGCAGTTCATGGAAAAGATAAAAAAGCTGTTCATATTCCGGAAGATCCGAAATTATTTTTTCATTTATGAAAAGAGTATTCATGAGAACGTCAAAGGTTCCGAAAGCATTTTCATAGCCTTCCGGCATTTCCGCGGAAATATTTATTTCGATTTTTTCCTCTTTGCAATAAAGATCAACGTATTTTCTCAAGTTCAAAGTATCCCGCCTCCTTATGTTCTTTCAGCATTATAGCATATATTTTATACCGGATAAAAAAATTTTTTTAAATTTTTGCATTTTCCTATGGACAAACGGAAAAATATAGTATATAATATGTTCATAATCCAATTGATAATTGTTCTCAATTAGGAATTAACCAATTTAAATAAAAAGGAGATTTTTGAAATGAAAGAAAGAATCCTCGAAGTCCTTAAAAACGCAGAAAAACCCCTTCGTCCCGGCGAAATCGCAGCTGCTCTCGGTGAAGACAAAGACGCTGTTTCCAAAGCAATCAAAGAGCTTAAAGCAGAAGAAAAAATCTATTCCCCCGTTCGCTGCTGCTATGCTGTTGTTGAATAAGATATAAAAATTGCCCTCCGCAATGCGGAGGGCTTTTCTTTTTTTATTTTACAAAGAATACAAAAACCGCGGCGGTAACAAGGCAAAAAAGGGTCAGAACCGCAAAAATTCCGGAAGTGATAAGCATCGGATAGCTTGATTTTTCCCGGGATTTTTTTGCAAGAAGCGTTCCGGAAAGCCCGAAAACAACGCCCGCAACCATAAAAATAATCTCGATTCCTTCCATAATCAATCCTCCGAAAGTTCAGCCCATTCGTCCATAAGGTCGTTCTGGCGGTTTTTGAGTTCTTCCATTTCCGCACAAAGGGCGGACATTTTTTCGTAATCCGCGCAGGTTTCCGGATCCGCCATTTCCTGCTCAATTGCCGCAAGGCGCTCGTCGCAATCAGAAATTTCCTGTTCAACAGCCTTAAGACGGTTGCGGCGCTTTGCATCCTCGCTCTTCTGCTGTTTTGAACGGTAGTAAACCGTTTCGTTGGCGGAAGGCTTTTTTTCCTCCTTTTCCGGAGCAGCAATCTCTTCTTTAAGGCGCATATAATCATCGTATCCGCCCTCATAGGAGGAAAGATGATCCGGGAACATTTCGATAATCTTCGTCGGAACACGGTTCAAAAGATAGCGGTCATGGCTGACCATGATTATTGTTCCGGTATATTCGCGCAAGGCCTCGTCAAGAGCCTCCTTGCAGGCGATATCCATGTGGTTGGTAGGTTCGTCCAGAAGGAGAACATTTGCATCCTTAAGGGTCAGTGCCGCAAAGCTGAGCCTTGCTTTTTCGCCGCCGGAAAGAACTTCGATTTTTTTGAAGACATTCTCGCCGGTAAGTCTTGCACGGCCGAGAGCGGTCCTTAAAGTCAGCTCATCGGAACGCGGGAACAAATCCCACATCTCGTCGAGCATGGTTTTGTTCGGGTTGAGGTAGCTGTTATGCTGGTCATAATAACCGGTGCGGACGTTGCGTCCCCATTCGATTATTCCGCCGTTATGGGGCAGAATTCCAAGGAGAGTTTTGATAAAGGTACTTTTTCCGACTCCATTCATTCCGACGAGGGCGATTTTTTCTCCCCTGCGGACTTCAAGATCAACCGAAGGATTGAGGAGCTTATGCTCCCTTCCCTCGCCCACTTCCAGCGGAAGATTTTTTACGAAAAGAACGTCCTTCACCGGTTCGCGCTCGTATCCGAAGCGGAATTTCGGAGGTTTCGGCGGCGGGGTAGGTCTTTCCTTAATCTCCATGTGCTCGATTTCCTTTTCCCTTGCCTGAGCGCGCTTTGTTGTGGAAGCACGGACTTTGTTCCTTGCGATGAAATCCTCCAGCTCAGCAATTTCCCGCATCTGACGGTCATATTCCTTCTGCATTCTTGCAAGGCGTGCGGCTTTCAAATCGAGATACTTCGTATATCCGGCGTTATAGCGCACAAGGGTTTTGTTTTCGACCTCGCAGACGATGTTTACGATTTTGTCAAGGAAATAGCGGTCATGGGAAACGGTGAGAATTGCGCCTTTATATGCGGTAAGATAATCCTCAAGCCAAGTGAGGGTACGGAAATCGAGATGGTTCGTGGGTTCGTCCAGCATCAGAAGGTCAGGACCTTCGAGCAGGAGTTTTGCAAGGGCAAGCCTTGTTCTTTCGCCGCCGGAAAGCCTTTCAACCGGCGTTTCCGGATCAAAGCTGCTGAAACCCATACCGGTGAGGATAGTGTTTATCTTTACGGTGACGTTGTAGCCGTCATTCGCTTCATAAAAATTCTTTGCGTGCTCATATTCTTCGAGAAGATTATGATATTCGGCGGAACCGTGCTCAAGAGCTGCCATGCGGTGCTCAAGTTCGCTTATACGTTCTTCAGCTTTGAGCACCGGCGCAAAAACCGAGCGCATTTCGGAAATAATCGTTCCTCCAAGGGCAAGACCGCTGTCCTGGCGGAGAAAACCGATTTTTTTGCCGGTTCCCTTTGCAAAAGTTCCGGTGTCATATTCCAGATCGCCGATTATGATATTGAGAAGGGTTGATTTTCCTGCGCCGTTTTCGCCGATAAGACCGATCCGGTCATGGTCTTCGATTTTTAAATCGAGATTTGTCAGAACGGTTTTTGCGCCGAAGCTTTTTGAAATCCCATTCATATCGATTATCACGGAAAAATCCCCCTTTCAGTAAAAAATACCAATATATTATAGCCCAATTTCTGTTCTTTTTCAATAGTACCCCGAATTTTTATATTAATAATACATATTATAATATATTTTTATAAATTTTGTCGAAATATGTTGCTTTTTTTGTTCGTAAATGATATAAATATATAGTTGCTTTTGTTATTTTATCAACAGAAGAGAATTTTCAGGGGGATATTATTAAAATGAAAAAAGACCAGCTCAAATTAAAGGGCACTCTTCCGATAATTGTCGGTATGTGCCTTATGCTTGCTCCGGTTGAAATTGTTTTCGGAGCCGAAGTGGGAAATCTTCTTGATTTCTTCGGTTTCCTTCTCATTACAAGCGGACTTTATCTTCTCCACCGTGAAACCGGCGGTTTCACCCTTTCCATCATGACCGCAATGGTTTGTTCCACCGCTTCCTTCATCATGCTCTGGTGCGAACTCGATCATCTTGTTGCTCTCCTGCCTAAGGCTGCATACTGCGTGCTCCTCTACCTTATGTGCACCAACTATGCAAAATATGCAAACGAAGCAAGCGACCACCACATGTCCCACCACTTCATAACTCACATGTGGATCGATATCATTGCCGGCGGAATCGAACTCACCGGTCACGCCATGGGAATCCACGGAATCCCTTCCTATATTTTCCTTCTTATCGATCTTTACTGCGAAGCAAACCTTATGCTCCATATGTACAGATTCTATAAGAAATATAACGGATTCCAGCTTGAAAAACCCGTTTATCACAGCTAAGCACAAACAAAAAAAGAGCCGTCCGCAGGACGGCTCTTTTTTATTCGATAATTTTCAAAGCGCCGGTGGGGCAGATTTTTGCGCATTCAAGGCAGCTTCTGCAATCGACAATTTCGATGCTGTCCGCAAATTCCGGTTTTATTGCGGTTCTGAAACCGCGGCCATTAAATCCGAGCAGTCCTTTTCCGATTTTTTCCTCGCATACCCGGACACAAAGCCCGCAGAGCATGCATTTTCCCATATCTCGCTCGATTGAAACAAGCTTTCTTTCTGTAAAGCTATTATGCTTTATACCTTTGATTTTCCGCATATCAATGCGGTTTTCGTTTGCATAGCGAATCAGTTTGCAGTCGTGATAATCATGGCATCCGCATTCAAGGCAGCGTTTTGCCTCAGCAATGGCCTGCTCTTCGGAAAAACCGTTTATGACCTCATCGAAAGATTTTTTCCTTGTTCCGGCGGGTTTTACCGGCATTTTTTCCCTTTCGGTTTTCTGAATATGGGCATAATCCTTTTCCGAAACCTCCCTTTCGGAATAAACCGGTTCCGGAAAAACCAAAGGCATTCCGGAAAGATATGCATCCATCGCAGCGGCGGCTTTGTTGCCTTCGGCAATGGCTTCGATTGCGATTGAAGCACCTTTGTTCGTTGCGTCGCCTGCGGCAAAAACTCCTTTAAGATTCGTTGTTCCGTTCTGCCCGTTCATCAGAACGGTGCCTTTTTTGGTGAGTTCGATTCCGTTAAAACCCGCCGCATCGCAGACCTGACCGATAGCGGAAATCACCGAATCCACTTCCAGAATTTCAAACTTTCCTTCCACCGGAACAGGCTTTCTTCTTCCGGAAGAATCCGGCTCGCCGAGCTCCATAATCTGAAGTCTGACCGCTTTTACCTTTCCGTTTTCGCCGATTATTTCCGCGGGATTTGTGAGGAAACGGAAATCAACGCCTTCTTCAATGGCTTCACTTATTTCAATATCCTCCGCAGGGGCCTCCTCCCTTGTTCTGCGGTAGATAACATAAACCTTTTCAGCGCCGCATCTTATAGCAGTCCGGCAGGAATCCATAGCGGTGTTTCCGCCGCCGACAACGGCAACGTTTTTTCCGATATCGACAGTTCTTCCGGAATTTATTTCCCGCAGAAAGCCGATTCCGCTGTAAACTCCATCCAGCTCCTCGCCGGGACATCCGATTTTTGCACTTTTCCATGCGCCGACTGCGATGAGCACCGCATCGAAATCGCTGCGGATTTCATCGAAGGTCATATTTTTTCCGATTTTTACGTTATTTCTGAACTCAACTCCCAGCGCCTCGATTGCGGAAATTTCCTTTTTAAGTACCGCTTTCGGAAGGCGGTATTCCGGGATTCCGTAGCGGAGCATTCCTCCCATTTCCGGCATTGCGTCAAAAACCGTCACCGAGTGTCCGGAAAGGCGAAGGCGATATGCCGCCGCAATTCCGGCAGGTCCTCCGCCGATTATTGCGGCTTTCTTTCCGGTTTCCGGAAGGATTTCCGGTACGAATGGATTTTCCGAAGCAAGGTCCATATCCGCAGCAAAAGCCTTGAGATAAGCGACGGAAAGAGGTTCTCCCGCAAGATTTCTGCGGCATTTTGCCTCGCATGGATGGGGGCATATTCTTCCGACGGAAGCGGGAACCGGGATTTTTTCCTTGATTATTCTCACGGCTTCGGAATAGTTTCCGAAGGAAATCTGCTTAAGGTATCCCTGAACATCGGTATGAGCAGGACATCCGAGAGAGCAAGGCGCAACGCAGTCGCCTTCGTGGTCGCTCATAATAAGTTCAAGGGCAATTCTGCGGGCTTTTTCAACCCTTTCGGAATTGGTGGAAACGATCATTCCCTCCTCCGCTTTTGTTGAGCACGCACGGAGGAGTTTTTTTGTTCCTGCAACTTCAACAAGGCAGATTCCGCAGGCACCGAAAGGTTTCAGGTCATCGCTGTGGCAAAGATTCGGAATTTCGATTCCGTTTTCGGCGGCGATTTTTAAAATTGTATCACCGTTTTTCCCGAAAACCATTTTTCCGTCAATAAAAAATTTTATATTTTCCGTTTTCGCCGCCTCCTTTCGTTATTCAATGCTCACCGCTTCAAAGCGGCAGATTTTTGAGCACGCGCCGCATTTTATACATGCATTTTTGTCTATAACATGCGGTTTTTTCAGTTCTCCGGAAATTGCATTTACCGGACATTTTTTTGCGCAAAGGGTGCATCCGCGGCATTTTTCTGCGGAAATAATATAGCTGAGCATGGCCTGGCATTCCTTTGCTCTGCAGCGGTGCTCAAAAATATGTTCCTCGTATTCATCACGGAAATAGCGGAGAGTTGTGAGCACGGGATTGGGCGCAGTTTGCCCAAGTCCGCATAGTGCTCCCTCCTTAACCGCTTCGCAAAGTTCTTCCAGAAGTTCAAGGTCCTCTTTTGTTCCCTTTCCTTCGACGAATTTCGTCAAAATCTCCTGCATACGCTTTGTTCCGATGCGGCAATGGACGCATTTTCCGCAGGATTCCTCCGCAGTGAAATCAAGGAAGAATTTTGCCATTCCGACCATGCAGGTGCTTTCATCCATTACGACCATTCCGCCGGAACCCATTATCGCACCGGTTTCTGCAAGGGCTTTGTAATCGATTTCAGTATCGAGAAGGCTTTCCGGAATGCATCCGCCGGAAGGTCCGCCGAGCTGGACGGCCTTGAAATTTCCGCAGTTTTTTATTCCTCCGCCGATTTTATAAATCACATCCCGAAGGCTTGTTCCCATGGGAACTTCAACAAGTCCGCTGCGGTTCACTTTTCCGGTAAGGGCAAAAACCTTTGTGCCTTTGCTGTTTTCCGTTCCGATTGCGGCAAATTTTTCGCCGCCGTTTCCGATTATCCATGGGACGTTTGCAAATGTTTCGACGTTATTGATGTTTGAAGGTTCTTCCTTAAAGCCTTTTTGCGCCGGGAACGGAGGTTTGAGCTTCGGCATTCCCCTTTCACCTTCGAGGGAAGCAATAAGCGCCGTTTCTTCTCCGCAGACAAAAGCGCCCGCACCCATTTTTATTTCGAACCGGCAGGAAAATCCGCTTTTGAGGATGTTTTCCCCGATAAATCCGGCTTTTTCCGCCTGCTCAATGGCATTTCTGAGGCGTTTTACCGCAAGGGGATATTCCGCACGGACGTAGATTTTTGCTTCGGATGCGCCGATGGCATAGGCTCCGATAAGCATTCCCTCAATAAGGCGGTGCGGGTCGGATTCGATTATCGCTCTGTCCATAAAAGCACCCGGATCGCCTTCATCCGCGTTGCAGATCAGATATTTTTTGCCTGTTTTGCTTTCGTTTTTCCTTGCAAAATCCCATTTGAACCAGGTTGGGAACCCTGCACCTCCCCTTCCGGCAAGACCGGAGATTTTAATTTCTTCAATAACTTCTTCCGGAGCGGATTCAAGTGCCTTTCTGAATGCGCTGTATCCGCCGTTTTTTATATAATCATCTATAGATGTGGGGTCGGTTTTTCCGCATCCCAAAAGTGCGATTCTTTTTTGCAGAGCAAGAAATTCCGCATCCTCTTTTGAAATTTCGAGATGGGAAACTGCGGAAAAATCTCCGGTTTCCGCGGCTTCAAGGATATTTTCCGCTTCGGTTTCCGGAACTCTGACGAGCCTTTTAACAAGCTTTTCACCGTCGTAGATGTCAACAATCGGTTCGAGGAAGCACATTCCGATACAGCCGGTTATGCCGATTTCGGCGGAATATTTTCCGCCGGAAAATTTTTCGATGGCGTTGTGGATTTTAAGCGCGCCTGCGGCAATTCCGCAGGAACCTTCGCCGATCACTATCCTCATTTTTCCGCCTCCTTTTCCCGGAGATTCCGGAGGATTTCAACCGCTTTTTCGGATGTAAGATTTCCGTAAACCTCTCCATTTATCATCATGACGGGAGCAAGGGAACAGCATCCGAGGCAGGCGACTTTTTCAAGGGTAAAAATCCCGTCGGCGGTGGTTTTTCCGTTTTCGGTTCCGAGATATTCCGAAACCACGGCGGCGATTTTTTCGCTTCCGCCAACATGGCATGCGGTTCCTCCGCAGACCATGACGAGGTATTTTCCCATGGGCTCAAGGCGGAACTGGGAATAGAAAGTTGCAACGCCGATAACTTTCGCCGGTTTTACCCCAAGCTTTTCACCGATGCGGTACATAACCTCCTTCGGAAGCCAGCCATAGATTTCCTGGGCTTTCTGTAAAGCGGATATTAAATTTTCCGGAACGTTTTCGATTTCGGCAAAAACCGGTTCAAGCTCTGATAAATCGGTTCTGATTTCGCTCATTAAAAAGCCCCCTTTTGTTTCAATGAATTATATTTTACCATACCCCGGCGGATTCTTAAATATATTTTTAAAATTTCCGGAATTTTAAAAAAAACGGCGGAAATTTTTTCCGCCGTTTCATGCGATTATTCAAGGCTTCCCTCTCCGCCCATCATTTTTGTGAGTTCTTCGATTCTTTCGATGGGGAAAGGCGGATTTGCAAGGGGCTTCATGGCGATGGACATGAGTTTCATAGGGTTGTCGTCGCCGGCAATGCGGTTGGAGCTCATTGCGCCGCAGATTCTGCAGCGGTGAACAATTGCCCATTCGCCGTTTTTGCGTACCCAGACGGCAATAGGTTCCATAAGTCCGCCGCAATCCGCTTCACGGTCGCCGGGTTCGATATCAAGATGAACGCTGCAAAGGCAGTTGGGGCAATGGTTGCGGTGGTCGCTTCCTGCGCCTTCAGGAATAACTTCCCTTCCGCAGTTTTTGCAGATGAAAACCTCGTTGCAGGCATGGGTTTTATAGTATCCTTTTTCAAAAGATTTTCTCTTATTTTCTCTGTTCATAAGAGTCCTCCTGTAAATATCATTATAGATATAAAATATATCATTATTCGGTTTGTGTCAATGAAAAATTATGTTTTTCGTTATGAAACAATAAATTTAATCCGGTTTTCACGGCTTTGAATATGATGTACTGCACACTTTTTCAAGGAGGTGTTTTATTGAACAGATATAATTGTTCGGAAAATCAGTTTTCCGACTGTCAGAGTTCTTTCAGCTATTGGCGGCCGAGCGTTCGTCCCTGCTGCGGATGCTGTTCCGGCGGCGAAAGCTATCCCGTTCCGGGACCTCAGGGGCAGATCGGTCCGAGAGGTCCCCAGGGCATTCCCGGCGCAGTCGGTCCGGAAGGTCCCCAGGGCATTGCAGGACTTCAGGGACCCATTGGTCCTCAGGGACCCCAGGGTATTCAGGGTGAACCGGGACCTGCCGGTGCAACGGGTGCAACCGGACCCCAGGGTCCCATTGGATTGACCGGTCCTGCAGGTCCTCAAGGTCCTGCAGGAGCAACCGGTCCGCAAGGTCCCATCGGTCTTACCGGACCTGCCGGTCCCCAGGGACCTGCAGGAGCAACCGGTGCAACAGGTCCACAAGGTCCGGCAGGAACCGTTCTCGGATTTGCGGATTTTTATGCGCTTATGCCGCCCGATAATCCCGGAACAATTGCACCCGGAGAAGACATTGCATTTCCGGAACAATCCGCAATCGGAGGAACGGATATTGCAAGGGCTTCCGATTCCTCTTTCAGTCTTTTCACTGCGGGAGTTTATCTTGTGTATTTTCAGGCAAGCGCAACCGAAGCCGGTCAGCTTGTTCTTACTCTCAACGGAACCGAACTTTCCTATACCCTTGCAGGACGCTCCGCAGAAGGTTCGCAGATAGCCGGAATGGCTGTTATTACCGCAGGGGAAGATTCCGTTCTCACAGTCCGGAACCCCGCAGCAAATGCCGCCGCGCTTACTCTTACACCCAATGCAGGCGGAACTGAACCTGTTTCCGCCCATCTTGTTATTCTCCGCCTTCAGTAAACGTTTTTTTAATAAAAATTTACCCGTTTTTGTTGACATTATTTAATAAAAGTGGTAAAGTAATTTTTATATTGTTAAAGGCATTGACGAAGACGGTCGGAACGGCGGACTTTCAGAGAGCCGGTGGTTGGTGAAAACCGGCAGCTGCTGAACCATGGACCTATCACTTCCGAGCCGGAAACCCGAAAGGATTTTTATCTCAGTAGATGTTTCCCGTTTGACCGCGTTAAGGGATAGGGCTTGCTGGAGCCTGAAGGTGGCAGTATTACTGCAATTTGAGTGGTACCGCGGATAAAGTTATTTTTACCCGTCTCAGGATTTTTTCTTGGGACGGGTTTTGTTTTTATAAAAATAAGACCGCCGTATGCGGTCGGAAAGGATTTGGATTTTATGAAAAAACAGACAGAAACCTCTCTTATGGAGATTGCCCAGCGAATTCGTGAAATGCGCGAGATAGTCGGATTTTCTCCGGCGCAGCTTGCTGAACGCACCGAAGTTTCGGAGGAGCAATACCGAATTTATGAGAGCGGAAAAGTCGATCTTCCTTTCTCCTTCCTTCATAAATGTTCACTCGCTTTCGGTCTTGAACTTACCGAACTTCTCGAAGGTCATGCTTCGAATCTTTCTCATTATACTGTTACAAGAAAAGGCGAAGGTCTTGTTACCGCTGAAGAGGACGGAATCAGCATCCAGAACCTTGCTCCCCTTTTCCAGAGAAAACTCGGCGCACCCTATTGGGTAACATATAAATATTCCGAAGAACTTCAGGACAAGCCCATCCATACCGCAACCCATGCCGGACAGGAATTTGACCTTGTTATCAAAGGTTCCCTCAAGGTTCAGGTCGGCGAACATACCGAAATTCTCAATGAAGGCGACAGCATCTTCTATAAGTCCTCCACCCCTCACGGAATGATTGCCGTCGGCGGCGAGGATTGCACCTTCCTTGCAATGGTAATGGCGGATAAAAAACCCGAAAAGGCGGACTATATCATCCCGAAAAAGCCCACCCACGAAAGCGACCTTATCAGCAACTCCTTTGTCACCGCGGAAACCGACGAAAACGGATACCCCACAAAGCTCAACTTCACCAACACCGACCAGTTCAACTTTGCTTTCGATATTGTCGATGAACTCGGCAGACAGCAGCCGGATAAGGTTGCGATGGTGCACGTTTCCAACGATCTTACCGAGCATATCTACACATTCCGCGATATGAAGGAAAATTCCGCACAGGTTGCAAACTATTTCACCTCCCTCGGAATCAAAAAGGGCGATACCGTAATGCTCGTGCTCAAGCGTCATGCGGAATTCTGGTTTTCCATTCTTGCGCTCCATAAAATCGGCGCAATTGTAATTCCCGCCACCGACCAGCTTCTTCAGCACGACTTCGAATACCGCTATAAAGCCGCGGACGTTAAAGCAATCGTCTGCACCTCCGTCGGCGACACCGCACATCAGGCTGAACTTGCCGCCGAAAATTACGGAAACCCCATCACCAAAATAATCGTCGGCGAGCCGAGAGAAGGCTGGCACGATTTCCGAAGCGAATATCCCCTTTTCAGCCGCCGTCTTCACAGAAGCGAAGATACTGCCTGCGGCGATGACCCGATGCTCATGTTCTTCACTTCCGGCACTACCGGATATCCGAAAATCGCAACCCACAGCTATAAATATCCCCTCGGACACTATGTCACCGCAAAATACTGGCACTGGGTACGCAGAGACGGACTCCATTTCACCATTTCCGATACCGGCTGGGGAAAAGCGCTCTGGGGCAAACTTTACGGACAGTGGCTCTGCGAAAGCGCAGTTTTCACCTATGACTTCGACAGATTCGACGCCGCGAAGATCCTTCCGATGTTCGCGAAATATCATATCACAACTTTCTGCGCGCCGCCCACCATGTACCGCATGCTCATAAAGCAGGATCTTTCGAAATACGATCTTTCCTCCATCGAGCACGCAACCACCGCAGGCGAAGCGCTTAACCCGGAGGTTTTCTATCAGTTTGAAAAAGCCACCGGACTTCGCATTGCGGAAGGTTTCGGACAGACCGAAACGACCCTTACCCTTGCAAACCTTACCGGCGGACTTCTTAAGCCCGGTTCTATGGGAAGACCCACCCCTGGTTATAACATCGACCTCGTTGATGCGGACGGAAATTCCGTTCCCACCGGTGAAAACGGTGAAATCGTCGTCAGAACCGATGAATCCGTTCCCTGCGGACTTTTCCTTGGTTACCACAAAGATCAGGAAAAGACCGACGCTGCCTGGCACGACGGAATGTATCATACCGGCGACCTTGCATGGCGGGATGAGGACGGATATTTCTGGTATGTCGGCAGAGCTGACGACGTTATCAAATCCTCCGGATACCGCATCGGACCCTTCGAAATCGAAAACGTCATCATGGAGCTTCCTTATGTTCTTGAATGCGGCGTCTGTGCTGCTCCTGATGAAGTCCGCGGACAGGTTGTAAAAGCCTGCATCGTCCTGGTTAAAGGCGTTGAAGGCACCGACGAACTCAAAAAAGAGATTCAGGATTATGTAAAATCCCATACCGCGCCTTATAAATATCCGAGAATAGTTGAATTCCGCACCGAACTTCCCAAGACCATCAGCGGAAAAATTCAGAGAAACAAACTTTAATACATATTAAGGTCCCCTTGTCAAAGGGGGCTGGCACGCCTGTCAGAACAAGGGCGTGACTGGGGGATTCCTTTACAATTAACAATAATTTTCAGAAGAATCCCCTCGCCACTTCGTAGCCCTCTCCCCTTTAACAAGGGGCGCTGATAAGGTATAAAAATTTTCAATTTTTACTTGACAATAAAATAATCAGGTGTTATGATTCTTTTATTATAGAAAGGCGTTGACGAAGAGTGCACAAGGCATTTTCTCACCTCCAGAGAGTCGGCGGTTGATGCAAGCCGATGATGAGCGTTTTGTGCTGTAGCTTCCGAGCCGAAGAGAAGAAAGCGGCTTTTCCGCAAGTAGAACTCTTCCGAGTCAGCTGCGTAAGTGCTTAGGGTTTGATTGAACCCGATGAGCGGCGATTTGCAAAAGCAAACGCAATTTGAGTGGTACCGCGGGTATGTTGTTTTTTAACAGCTCGTCTCAAAGAATCATTTCTTTGGGACGGGCTTTTTTGTTTTTCCCAAAAGAAACGGAGGAAGAAACAATGGAAAAACAGCTTACGGGACTTGAATATAAGATTCAGGAAATGGCGGAAAGAATCCGCGCTCTCCGTGAAATAACCGGACTTTCCACAGCAGAAATGGCGCAAAGGACCGGCGTTTCAGAAGAGGAATATATCGAATGCGAATCCGGACAAAGCGACCTTAACTTTGCTTTCCTTTACCGCTGCTCCTTAAGCCTCGGCGTTGATATCACCGATATTATCGAAGGACAGAGCCCGAAACTCCGGGGATATACCGTTACAAGAGCCGGACAGGGTCAGAAAATCGAGCAGGCCCACGGAATGGTTTATTACAACATGGCTTCCGATTTCCGGAACAGGATTTCCGAACCGCTTTATGTTGTGAACAAATACAGCGAGGAAGCCGAGCACAGCCCCATTGCTCTCACCTCCCATGACGGTCAGGAATTTGACCTTATCATTGAGGGCAGCCTTAAGATTCAGATCGGCGAGCACACCGAAACCCTCAACAAGGGCGACTGCATTTATTTCGACAGCTCAACTCCTCACGGAATGGTTGCCGTCGGCGGAAACGACTGCATTTTCTATGCGATCGTTCTCACTCCGCAGAAGGAAACTTCCGTCCATAAAGCTGCAATCATGCCCAATGCTCCCCATCGTTCCGATGATACCGAGCGCGTTTTCAATAAATTCATCACCACCGAGCAGGATAAGAACGGACTTCTCACCAAAATCAGCTTCAAGAACGAAGAGCATTTCAACTTTGCCTATGATGTTGTTGATGCCCTTGGCAGAGAACAGCCGGATAAACTTGCAATGCTCCATGTTTCCAACGACGGAACCGAACGCCGCTTTACCTTCCGGGATATCAAGAAGGAATCCGGCAGAGCCGCAAACTATTTCAAATCCCTTGGAATCAAGCGCGGCGATAAGGTTATGCTCGTTCTCAAGCGCCATTACCAGTTCTGGTTCTCCATTCTTGCTCTCCACAAAATCGGAGCCGTTGCGATTCCCGCAACCAACCAGCTCCTTGAGCACGACTTTGAATACCGCTTCAATTCCGCCGGAATCAGCGCTATTATCTGCACCGCAGACGGCGAAACCGCCGAAGCTGTTGACAGAGCCGCCGCAAACAGCCCTTCCCTCACCACGAAAATCATCGTCAACGGAAGCCGCGAAGGCTGGTTCAATTTTGACGAAGATTACACCATGTTCTCCAGTTCCTTCCGCAGAAACGAGGAAACTCCCTGCGGAAACGACCCGATGCTCATGTTCTTCACTTCCGGCACTTCCGGTTATCCGAAAATTGCCGCACACAACTATAAATATCCTCTCGGACATTTCATCACATCCAAATACTGGCACTGCGTTGACCCGGAAGGACTTCATCTCACCATTTCTGATACCGGCTGGGCAAAATCCCTTTGGGGAAAACTTTACGGACAATGGCTTTGCGAAGCGCCGATTTTCGTCTATGACTTCGACAGATTCGACGCGGAAAAGATTCTTCCCATGTTCGCGAAGTATCATATTACCACCTTCTGCGCACCGCCCACCATGTACCGCATGCTCATCAAGCAGGATCTCAGCCGTTTTGATCTTTCTTCCATCAAGCATGCCTCCATTGCCGGCGAAGCCCTTAACCCGGAAGTTTTCCGCCAGTTTGAAAACGCCACCGGACTCCAGATTATGGAAGGCTTCGGACAGAGCGAATCCACCCTTATCATCGGAAACCTTTCCGGCGGAAGCCATAAAATCGGTTCCATGGGCAAACCCGTTCCGCTTTATGACGTTCATCTTCTTGATGCGGACGGAAAAGAGGTTGCGGCCGGCGATACCGGTGAAATCTGCATCAACATCAGCAAAGGTCTTCCCTGCGGCCTGAGTTATCAGTATTACAACAGCCCGGAAAAGACCGCCGAAACCTGGAAGGACGGATTCTATCATACAGGCGACCTTGCCTGGAAAGATGAGGATGGTTTCTTCTGGTACGTCGGCAGAGCCGATGACCTTATCAAATCCTCTGGCTACCGCATAGGACCGTTCGAGATTGAAAACGTCATCATGGAACTCCCCTATGTTCTTGAATGCGGTGTCTGCGCCGCACCGGATGAAGTTCGCGGACAGGTTGTAAAAGCCTGTATCGTGCTCACAAAAGGCACCGAACCCACCGATGAACTCAAGAAAGATATTCAGAACTATGTAAAATCCCACACCGCTCCTTATAAATATCCGAGAATTGTTGAGTTCCGCACCGAACTTCCGAAAACAACAAGCGGAAAAATTATAAGAAGCAAGCTTTGATATAAACGGCGGGATCAAGCCCCGCCCTACTGTAAATTTCACATTTACGGAGGTGATTTCCTCTGGAATTCAAAAGACTTACCCTTTTTGCCGGACATTACGGAAGCGGAAAAACGAATATCGCCGTAAACTATGCTTTGCTTCTTCGTGAGCACGGTTTCCCTGTAACAGTTGCGGATCTTGATATAGTAAACCCCTATTTCCGCACCCTTGACAGCGAGGAAGTTTTCCGTGAGCACGGAATAAAACTTATATGCTCACAGTTTGCCAACAGCAATGTTGATGCCCCCGCAATGCCGAAGGAGGTTTATAACCTCATCGACAGCCGAAGCGAATACGGCGTTCTTGATATCGGCGGCGACGACCGCGGCGCCCTTGCTCTCGGAAGATACGTTCCTTCGATAATTGAGGAAAACGATTACGAGATGCTTCTTGTTATCAACAAGGCGCGGCCTCTTACCCGGAACGTTCCGGATACTCTTGAAGTTGTTGGTGAGATGGTTGCGGCTTGCGGGCTTTCTTTCACCGGAATAGTCAACAACACGAACCTCGGTCCTGAAACAACCGCGGAAGACGTTCTTGCAAGCGTTGCTTACGCAAACGAGGTTTCCGAAGCTCTCGGAATCCCGGTCAAAATGACCTGCTGCGACGAAAAACTTTATGAAAAACTGAAGGACAGAATCGAAAATCTTTTTCCTCTTTCCCTTCAGAAATTATATTACCATCTAAATTCTTAACATAACGGAGGTGCAACGATTTTGGCAAAACTTACTTTTAAAGAAGAACTCTGCAAAGGCTGCGGTCTTTGCGTAAATGCCTGCCCCAAACAGATTCTCCGGCTTTCGAGAGAGCGGCTTAATCAGAAAGGTCATTCTCCCGTTGAAATCATCGACCAGGAAAAATGCATTGCCTGCGCATTCTGCGCCACCATGTGCCCGGACTGCGTAATCACTGTTGAAAGATAAGGAGGCGGAACTATGCAGGAAAAAGTTCTTATGAAGGGCAACGAAGCCCTTGCTGAAGCGGCAATCCTTGCCGGATGCCGCCATTATTTCGGATATCCCATCACTCCCCAGACCGAAGTTGCGGCATATATGTCCAAAAAAATGCCGAAAATCGGCGGCGTTTTTCTCCAGGCAGAAAGTGAAATCGCCGCAATCAACATGGTCTATGGCGTTGCCGCCACCGGCAAACGCGCAATGACTTCCTCCTCCAGCCCCGGCATTGCTCTCAAATGCGAAGGAATTTCCTACCTTGCGGGTTCCGATCTTCCGGCGCTTATCGTCAACGTACAGCGCGGCGGTCCCGGACTTGGCGGAATCCAGCCTTCCCAGTCCGACTATTTCCTTGCAACCCGGGGACCCGGTCACGGCGACTTCCATGTAATCGTTCTTGCTCCGGCTTCCGTTCAGGAAATGGCGGATATGACTCTTAAAGGTTTTGAACTTGCGGATAAATACCGCATGCCCTGCATGCTTCTTGCGGACGGAACAATGGGACAGATGATGGAACCCGTTGTTCTTCCGGACCCTGTCGAAATTGATAACACTCCCAAGGATTGGGCCGTTACCGGCACCGAATGCAAGCGCGAACACCATATTGTAAACTCCCTCTATCTTTCTCCGAAAAAGCTCGAGGACATCAACCTTGAGCGTTACGAAAGATATAAGAAAATCGAAGAAGAGGAATGCCTCTGGGAAGAATTCATGATGGAAGACGCGGAAATCTGCATTGTTTCCTGCGGAATCACCGCACGTGTTTCCAGAAACGCAATTCTTGAAGCCAGAAAACAGGGCATCAAGGTCGGCATGATCCGTCCCATCACCCTCTGGCCCTTCCCTAAAAAGCCGCTTCTTGCTGCTGCTGACAAAGTAAAATCCTTCATCTCTGTTGAACTCAACATGGGACAGATGAAAGAGGATATTGAACTTGCAATCCGCTGCAAAAAGCCCGTTTACGGCTGCACCAGAGTCGGCGGCATGATCACCACCGTTGATGACATTCTTGCTTCCATCAAAGAAGCAGAGAAAGGAGATGAATAATCATGGCAGTTGTTTTTGAAAAACCGAAGGCACTTACCGATGCCGTTCTCCATTACTGCCCCGGCTGCACCCATGGAATTGTTCACCGCCTTGTTGCGGAAGTTATCGATGAACTCGGAATCGAAGGCAGAACCATCGGCATTGCACCCGTTGGCTGTTCTGTTATGGCTTATGATTATTTCACCGTTGATATGGTCGAAGCAGCACACGGCAGAGCTCCGGCTGTTGCAACCGGCGTAAAACGTTCCGACCCGAGCAAAATCGTATTTACATATCAGGGCGACGGCGACCTTGCTTCCATCGGTATGTGCGAAACCGTTCATTCCGCCGCAAGAGGTGAAAACATCACCATCATCTTTATCAACAACGCGATTTACGGCATGACCGGCGGCCAGATGGCTCCCACCTCCCTTCCTGGACAGGTGACCCAGACTTCTCCTTACGGCAGAAACACCGAAACCCAGGGCTTCCCGATCAGAGTTTGTGAACTTCTGAGCGAACTCGACGGTCCGGCTTATCTTGAGCGCGTTACCGTCAACAACGTAAAAAATGTCCGCAACGCAAAGAAGGCAATCAAAAAAGCATTCCAGAACCAGATCGACGGAAAAGGTTTTTCCCTTGTTGAAGTTCTTTCTTCCTGCCCTACCAACTGGGGTATGACTCCGCAGAAAGCGCTTGAATGGATCGACGAAAAAATGATTCCTTATTATCCTCTCGGAGTATATCGTGACAAGGACGGTGAAAACAATGGCTGAGCATCAGATTATCATCGCCGGTTTCGGCGGACAGGGACTTCTTTTCTCCGGAAAAGTTCTTGCACACGCAGGTCTTGCTGAGGACAGACAGCTCAGCTGGCTCCCCTCCTACGGTCCTGAAATGCGCGGCGGCACAGCAAACTGCACCGTGATCCTTTCCGATGAACCCATCGGTTCCCCTATCGTTGACCATCCGAACGTTGTTATGGTCATGAACAACCCCTCTCTTGATAAATACGAGAACATGGTTGCTCCCGGCGGAAAACTCTTTGTTGACTCCGCGCTCATCAGCAGAAAAGTTGAACGCGGCGACATTGATATTTATTATATTCCCGCAACCCAGCTTGCAAAGGATATGGGCGCGCCCACCCTTGCAAATATGATTCTCCTGGGCGCAATAGTCAAAGAAACCGGATGCGTTTCCTGGGAAAATTTTGAGGCAGGACTCCGCCATGCTGTTCCTCCCAGACATGCCGACCTTATTGACCTTAACCTCAAGGCCATCGAAATCGGCAGAAATTATAATCAGGACTGATTGAAAGAAGGTAAAACCAGAATGGAATTCACTTTTCCTGTAACATATACCGAAAATCCGAAAGTTAAACCCGCAGACGAAGGCAAACTCGGCTTCGGAAGAACTTTCAGCGACCACATGTTCCTTATGAACTATACCGCCGGAAAAGGCTGGCACGACGGAAGAATCGTTCCCTATGCTCCTCTTGAACTTGACCCCAGCTGCATGGTTCTCCACTATGCGCAGGAAGTTTTTGAAGGAATGAAGGCATACCGCTGGGAAGACGGTTCCATCCATCTTTTCCGCCCTTATGAAAACGCAAAACGCATGCAGAACTCCAACGAACGCCTTTGCATGCCTGCCGTTCCGGAGGATATTTTTGTTGAGGCAATCAAGGAACTTGTTACCGTTGATGCAGAATGGGTTCCCCATAATCCCGGAACTTCCCTTTATATCCGTCCGTTTATTTTTGCAACCGACGCACATCTCGGCGTACACGCTTCCGCAACCTATCTTTTCTGCATAATCTGCAGCCCCTCCGGTTCCTATTATCCCAACGGAATGAGCCCGGTTGATATCTATGTTGAAAGCCGCGACGTCCGTGCTGTAAGAGGCGGTACCGGTTATACCAAATGCGGCGGAAACTATGCGGCCTCCCTCCGTGCAGGTCAGGCTGCCGAAGAAAAAGGTTATGTCCAGGTTCTCTGGCTCGACGGCGTTGAACGCAAATATGTCGAAGAAGTCGGCGCAATGAACGTAATGTTCAAAGTCGGCGGAAAAGTTATCACCCCCGAACTGAGCGGTTCCATTCTTCCCGGCGTTACCAGAAAGAGCTGCATCGATCTCATCAGAAGCTGGGGAATTGAAGTTGAGGAACGCCTTATCACCGCCGAGGAACTCTTCGAGGCCGCCGAAAACGGAACTCTTGAGGAAGCATGGGGCTGCGGAACCGCTGCAGTTATCTCCCCCATCGGTTCCATGGGCTGGGAAGACAAAAAAATCTCCATCAACGAAGGAAAAATCGGCCCCACCGCACAAAAACTTTATGATACCCTTTACGGAATCCAGAGCGGCAAAGTTGAGGACAGCCTTGGCTGGACCCTTAAAGTCTGCGACTGATTTAACATAAAAACTGCATAAATATACGGTTTTTATAAAAATATTGACAAATTACTTAAAAAGTGGTTGAATAGATATATTATTTATTTATAATATATCGGCCTTTTTAAGGTTCAGCGATTTTCAAAACCGGAGCCTTTATGCAAGGTTCCGGTTTTTTATATTTCCCGAAAAAGGAGATGTTAAGATGAGGAACATCAGAATCAGTGACGTAACCATGAAGCAAAGCGGAAAAAGCACAGGCTTTTCCCTCAGCTTCAGAGAGAAGATCGAGCTTGCAAAGCTACTTGACCGTCTTGAGGTTTCCGTTATTGAGCTACACCCCATCGAAAATCTCAAAATCGACAGCCTGCTTATAAAATCCATCGCCGGCGCGGTAAAAAACGCCGTAATCGCCGTTCCCGTTTCTCTTGAAGACGACGGTGCGGAAAAGGTCTGGAACGCGCTTAAAGAGGCAAAGTGCCCCCGTTTACAGGTTTCCGTTCCCATAAGCCCGGTACAGATGGAATATCTTTCCCATAAAAAACCCGAGGCTATGCTCGAAGCAATTAAAAAATTCGTATCCGCATGCAAAGCTCTTTGCGATGACGTTGAATTTGTTGCCGGCGACGCAACAAGAAGTGACTGCTCTTTCCTTGAATCCGCTGTCAGAACCGCAATCGAATCCGGCGCTTCCACCGTAACTTTCTGCGACACCGCAGGAGTTATGCTTCCGGACGAATTTTCCGCATTCATCGAAGGCATTTATGCCTCCGTTCCGGAACTTTCCGAAGTCTGCGTCGGCGTTTCCTGCAGTGATTCCCTTTCCATGGCGGATTCCTGCGCGGTTGCGGCAGTCAGAAGCGGTGCTTCCGAAGTCAAAGCAACCGCTGTTGCAACGGATAACGTCCGCCTTGCAAAAATCGCAAAAATCCTTGATGCAAAAGGCGATGCATTCGGTTCCTGCGGAACTGTCCGCATGGCGGAAATCAACCGTGTTCTTGCCCAGATCGAGCGCCTTTGCCATGCGGAAAAGAGCAAAAATTCTCCCTTTGACGACAGCGTCCGGGAGGAAGGAGATTGGGTGCTCACTGAGCACGATGATATTTCCGCCGTGCTCAAAGCCGCTGAGCGCCTTGGATATGAGCTTTCCGAAGAGGACGGAATAAAAGTTTTTGAAGCATTCAAGCAGATTGCCGTGCTCAAAAAGAAAGTTGGCTCAAAAGAGCTTGATGCAATCGTTGCATCTTCCGCTCTCCAGGTTCCGCCCACCTATAAACTCGAAAGCTACGTTATCAACGCAAGCAATATTCTTGCGGCTTCCGCCCATCTTAAAATCAGCAAGGGCGAGCACGTTCTTGAAGGAATCTGCATAGGCGACGGTCCTATCGACGCGGCTTTCCTTGCCATTGAACAGGTAATCGGTCTCCATTATGAACTGGACGATTTCCAGATCCAGTCCGTTACCGAAGGCCGCGAAGCAATGGGACAGACCGTTGTAAAGCTCCTTTCCGGCGGAAAGCTTTATTCCGGCCGGGGAACTTCCACCGATATTGTCGGCGCAAGCATTCTTGCCTATCTCAATGCCCTCAACAAAATCGTTTATGAGGAGGAAAATGCATGAATCTTTCTTTCTCAACAAGGGGCTGGAACGATCTCAGCTTCGACGAACTCATAGAGACTGCGGAGGAAATGCGTTTTTCCGGAATCGAACTTTATAACATCCACAAACGCTTTGATTTAATGGAAAAAGGCGCTCCGCTTCATAAATACAGCACTTCCGCCACCGCAAGGAATCTCCGTGAACGGGGAATAAAAATCCCCTGCCTTGATACCTCCCTTGATATTTCTCTTGAACGCATTGAAGACAGCATGATAAAAGGCACCATTGATACTGCCCATAACCTCAAGGTTCCCTATGTCTGCGTTGTTGCTCTCAATGACAGCGAGGATTTTGTAAAGGAACACCTTGCGGACCTTATCGATTATGCGGAAACCGCCGGCGTTACCCTTCTTATCAAAACCAGCGGAATTTATTCCGATACCGCTCGTCTTCGTGACCTTCTCAACGAATTTGCTTCCGATAACCTCGGCGCGCTCTGGGATATGCATCATCCCTACCGCACCAACGGCGAATCTGCTGATAAGACCATCCGCAACCTCGGCGCATACGTAAAACACGTTCATCTGCGGGATTCCGATGACGAGGAAACCTATAACCTCATCGGTGAAGGCAATATGCCCATCGGCGAAATGATGCGCGCTCTTTCCTCCATTGACTACAACGGTTTCATCTCCCTTGAATGGAAACCGGAATGGATGGAAGACCTTCAGGAATACGAGGTAATCTTCCCCCATTTTGTAAACTATATGAATCGCTTCGAAAGCCCCCGCGGCAAAAAGAGAAGCCTTTATTATAACCACGACCATTCCGGTCAGTACGTCTGGAAAAAGGATTCGCTCATCGACCTCACCTTCCCCCAGGTTCTTGATAAAATGGTCGAGGAATTTCCCGACCAATATGCTTTCAAATACACCACCCTTGATTATACAAGAACCTATTCCGAATTCCGTGAGGACGTAAACCGCTTTGCAAGGGCTCTTGTTTCCATGGGAGTAAAAGCCGGAAGCAAAGTCGCAATCTGGGCAACAAATGTTCCTGCATGGTACATAACCTTCTGGGCAGCAACAAAAATCGGCGCAGTCCTCGTAACGGTCAACACCGCATATAAAATCCACGAGGCGGAATATCTTCTTTCCCAGTCCGATACTCACACCCTTGTTATGGTGGAATCCTGCCTTGATTCCAACTATGCGCAGATAATCAACGAACTCTGCCCGGAAATCAGAACAACCAAACCCGGCGCGCCGCTCCATTGCAAAAAGCTCCCCTTCCTCCGGAACGTAATTACTGTTGGCTTTAAAATGCCCGGCTGCCTTGAATTTGATGAGGCTATGGACAGAGCTGATTCCGTTTCCGAAGAGGAAATTGCAAGAATGGCGGCGGCTGTAAATCCGGACGACGTCTGCAACATGCAATATACTTCCGGCACAACCGGTTTCCCGAAGGGCGTTATGCTCACCCATTATAACGTAGTCAACAACGGAAAATGCATCGGCGACAGAATGGGACTTTCCACCGCGGACCGCCTTATGATCCAGGTTCCCATGTTCCATTGCTTCGGAATGGTACTCGCAATGACCGCTTCCATGACCCACGGAACAACAATCTGTCCGCTCCCCTATTTTTCCGCAAAGGCATCTCTCGCCTGCATAAACCAGGAACGCATAACCGCATTCCATGGCGTTCCGACCATGTTTATTGCGATGTTCAACCATCCGGATTACAGAACCACCGATTTTTCTCATATGAGGACCGGAATCATGGCCGGAGCAGGCTGTCCTCCCGAACTTATGAGAAGAGCTGCCCAGCCGGACGAAATGAATATGCGCGGAATAGTAAGCGTTTACGGACAGACCGAATCCTCCCCCGGAAGCACCATGTCCGATTGGCAGGATCCGCTTGATCTCCGGTGTGAAACGGTTGGCTATAACTTCCCGCACGTTGAAACAAAGGTTATTGACCCGGATACCGGCGAGGAAGTTCCCAACGGAACAAACGGAGAATTCTGTTCCCGTGGCTATAACCTTATGAAGGGTTATTATAAAATGCCGGAGGCAACCGCAGGAACCATTGATGCGGAAGGCTGGCTCCATTCCGGTGACCTTGCATGCCGCAAAGATGACGGAACATATAAAATCACCGGACGCCTTAAGGATATGATCATCCGCGGAGGCGAAAATATCTATCCGAAGGAAATCGAGGAATTTATCTATACCCACGAGAAGGTTAAGGATGTTCAGGTAATCGGCGTTCCGGATAAAAAATACGGCGAAGAAATCATGGCGCAGATCGTTCTTAAGGAACCGGGCAGCATGACAGTTGAGGAAATGGCTGATTACATAAAAGGACGCCTTGCACGCCACAAAGTTCCGAGATACATCGAATTTGTGGAAGGCTTCCCCATGAATGCCGCGGGAAAAATCCTTAAATATAAAATGCGCGAAGAAGCTGCAAAACGCCTTGGTCTTGAGCATGAAAGCTCCATCGATACCGGCAAAATCCAGAAATAAGCATAAAAAATCCCCGGACAAAATGTCCGGGGATTTTTTCATGCCAACATGATGTCTGCCATAAAGCTCATTATCATAAAAATTATTATGAAAACCGGAGCCAGAATCCAGCTGATTTTTTGCACCGAACGGTAAAATTCGCTTGGTTTTCCGCCTTCAACAGAAAGCCTGTGGTTAAGCTCCCAAAGTAAATCCGGATGAATCATATCAATGATAACCACAGCCGCAATTATTATAATCACAGGAAGAAAAATTATGTTTCCGCGGATTCCGGTTCTTTGTTGGGAAACGTCATAAAGCCAGTTATATGACGGAAAAAGCTCCTCCTCCGTCGGAACATATGGTCCGTATCCGATACTGATAAGCGGTTCAAATGGTTCGTCGTTTTCGTCCATAAGAAAACCCATATATGTTCCGCGGAAAACAAGTTCGCCGTTTTCAAAAATTTCAACCGCGGGAAAACTTCCTTCGGAATCATCGGAGGTTATCTCATAGCTTCGCTCCGTTTCGTTTACGGTGAAAGCCATATAGGTTGTTGTGCCTTCTTTTGCCATAGTGAGCTCATAATCCGCTTTGTTGACCGCATCGTGCCCGGAAAATACGCTCATTCCCTCGAAAGGAGCTTTTTCTTTATAGAGAAAAACTTCCCTGTGCCAATATCCCGGACGGAAAAGCGCAAAGAGATAAAACGCAAAAACCGCCGCAAAAATCAAAGTTCCGCCGATTATGCAGGCTTTTCTGTTCTTTTCAAAAAACTCATTCATGCGCATCCCCCCATTTGATTTCAATATAGCATAAAGCTATTATCTGTGCAACAAAATTCGGAATGATGTTACCGCAAAAGCCCTTCCGTTTTCGCCGTAAACGGCGAAAACACCTTCCCCTCCGGGAAGGCTTTTATGCAATTGCGTGGGCGCCGACGGAATATTCGGTCCAGGTTCCCATCTGCGGCCAGACTGCGGAGCAATCGCTGAAGATATATGCACCGAGAGGGCTGCGCCATTTCATAGCGTTGAATTTTACATTCCGAAGTCCGTTATAGGTTCCCTCATCTTCGCTTGCAGTGATGCTGAAAAGCACGCCGTTATCCCACTGATAAAGGTCGTTTGAACCTCCTGCTGCGGTAAGATAGCCTTCATTTTTAAGTTCCTCCATTGTAAAGGTGAGTGCCTGTACACCGTGTTTGTTCTCAAAAATCCAGGCGATTGCGGATTTTTCCGCTTCGGTAAGTTCTCCCGGAGCCGCTGAGAGGTCGATGCTGACGTATTCCGCACCGCCGTTCAATCCGCTGTCAACTTCCCAAAGATCGTCCAGAACCTTTAAATAGAGCCCGCAGAGGTCGAACAGAGTGCCGCCGGGCTGGTTCTTGCTTCCAAGGCTGAAAACTTCGATTTTTTCAACTTTTCCGAAGCTTGCAGGCCAGGTTTCAAGAATCTCGCCGTTATGATGAATGTGAACGGTCTGTCCGTCCATAAGCGCGGAAATATCCGCCGGTTCGCCGTCGAGATATATTTCCGCATTCTTTGCATTGAGGGTCATAACGTCCAGGTTTTCTCCTGCAAGAACAAGATTTCCGGTTTCGGCGCCATCAACGATTTTCATGATACTTATATTTTTAACTGCCTTTTCGCCGACAGTAAATTCCGCGGAATATTCCTTATCATCATAATCTCCCGGTCCGCGGAAATCGGAAACGCCTTTGAATATTTTATAGGTTCCCGGTTCAAGAGCGCCATAGAGCCATTCCCAGTTGACGCTCATGGAAACGGAACCGTCCTTCGGAATCATATATGCTTCGGAAGTCCAGGCAACGTCCCCTTCCGCGATATAGGCAAGTTCGCCGTCGGCACTTTCAAGCCTGTAATAGCTTCCGGTCATAAGTTCACCGGTTGGGTTTCCGCCGCTCTGGGTAAAGATAACGGTCAGACCGGTGGCTGTCACATCGGAAACAGAAAGGGTGAGTCCCCATTCGTCCGGAGAATCAACGCGGAAACCATAATGGCAGCTTCCGCTTGGATATTTTACATATATTTCGTAAATATAAACGTTTTCATCTTCCGGAATTTCAAAAACCCCGTTTTCGCAGTCAACCGTTTCTCCTGAAACATTGTTTTCCGCGCCGTTTTTTCCGGGAACGTAATCTTTTCCCATATCCCAGCGGGTAAGTTCAAAAGAAATCATGCTTTCATCAAAAAGGAGTTCTGCCGTTTTTTCCGTTCCGGCGGAAAAAGAAGCAATTTCGGTAAAAGCGGTCGGGTGGGAAGAATCCGCTTCAACCGCGGTCATTGTTCCGTCGCCGTTGTCATATTCCCATGAATACGTTCCTTTCGTTGCGTTTACCGAAACATCTCCGTACTGAATTTTAACCTCCGGCGGAGTTTTGAAATCTTTGCTTGGTTCAAGGTTGATTCCCGGCTCTTCAGTCTGGGCGCATGAACAAAGCATCAATATAACGAGCAAAATTGAAATGATTTTTTTCATAAGGTCGGCCTCCTTTCGGCTTTCATTATATTAGTGCCAGAAATTACCGTTTTTCTTGCATGGGTTTATTCTTTTTCTGCATATTTTTCGGCGAAGTGAGCAGGAAACTATCCTCAATAAGGGGTTTTATTTCCTCATCGGTCATTGTTCCGTCAAGTATAACACTTATCCAGTGTTCTTTATTCATATGATAGGCCGGAACCACCGCCGGAAAAACGTTTTTCCAGAAATCGCCGGTCATGGGCTCCGCCTTGAGGTTGATCCAGATTTTGCCGTAATGTTCATAAATCGCCGCAAACATTTTTCTGTTGCTTCTGTGGCGCATAATTGTCCAGTTGGGGTCCTTGAATGGGTAATCTTCCAGCGCATCCTCGAAAACAAGGCAGGCTTCGATTGCTTCGTCGCGGGTGAGCATTTATTACATCTCCGTTCAGCTTTTTTTAAAAATTATATAACAAAAGGGTGTGGAAAGCAATGCCTCCCACACCCTTCTTGATTTTATGTTTTAACCGGAATTTCTTTTATGATTTTCACCGCGAATTTGCGGATGATGTTCGCATCAAGAGCAGTGATTCTTCCGTCAATGTCAACGTCGCCGAGCAGGATCTGCTGTTCGGTGGGTCTGATGAGTTTTGCCGCAACAAGGCGGGCATAATATGCATCTTTTACGTTGACGGAACCGTCGAGGTTGATGTCGCCCATGGGAAATCCGCTGATGCTGATTTTTCTGCTTTCGGTATGGCCGCAAAGCAGGCAACGTCTTTGCTGTTCGCCAAGTTCGGTTTCCGTCGGCTCAGCAATTGTTTCCCATATATCCATCATGTGTTCGCCGAATCCGAAATATTCGCTGATATAGCTGTATCCGCAGATATAACAGACAACTTCGGTATATCCTTCCTGAACGCAGGTGGCATCATAAATGTACTCTTCTGTAATAAGATGGTTGCAGGGTTCGGTATTCCATGTGATCGTTCCGCCGTAGTTCTGAAGTTTTCCGTTCCATGAAGAACTTCCCGCAGGATAATAAGCCGTTGCGGTGGCTCCGTTAAAAGTTTTTGCGTCGAACTCCGGAGCGTTTCCGAGGAAATGCACCTCTTTTACACTGCCGCCGAAAACATAGCCGTCAATGGTACGCAGATTCTCCGGGAATGTGATTTTTGTGATTCCTGCGCCGCTGAAAGAGCTTTCGCCGAGAATTTTCAGCTTTTTCGGAAGTGTTATGGAAGTGAGGGATTTGCAGTGTGAAAAAGCACTCCGCTGGATTTCCGTTATGTTGTCATGGAGGGTGACGGAAGTTAGGCTTGAGCAGCTTGAAAAAATCGTTTCCCGAAGGACCGTTACATTTTTCGGGATTTTTACGGATTTAAGATTCGTGCAGTACCAGAAGGCATCCTCGCCCATATCGGTGATTTTGTCCGAAAGATTTATTGAGGTTATTGCAGTGTAATAGAAAGCGCCCTGCCCTATTGTACGGATGGAATCCGGAAGATTTATTATTTTAAGAGCGGTGCATGCCCAGAAGCAGTCCTCCGGAATTGAAGTGACACCATCCGGAATCGTAATTTCATCAAGCAGCTGGCTCCATGCAAAAGCACCGAGACCGATGCTTTTTACCGTATCCGGAATTTCAACGGATATCAGCGCCGGATGCTCATAAAAAGCATAGCTTCCGATGGACCTTGCGCCGGATTCGATTATTACTTTTGTGATGCTTTCACGGTAACTTGCCCAGGGCTGGGAATCCCTTCCCATATTGTTCATTGAACCGGAACCGTATATTTTAAGGACACCCTCGTCCGTATTCAGTTTCCAGTAAAGACCGGAGCCGCAGCTTCCGCCGACTTCATAAACCTTTTTTTCTCCGCCGCAGTTATTGCAGATATAGATGCTGTAATTTGATGCGGAATGGGAGAAAACCCAGTCGTGACCGATGGGGTCGGTATAATCCGCCATATAATATTCGTCGCAGTCGATGCAGGAATATTTTGTGTATCCCCATTGTTCGCACCGTGGCGCAACAACTTCCGAAGCGAACGGATGCCCGACAGTGCTGAAGGTTTTCCAGGTTATCGTTCCGCCGTACTGCAGACGGATGGAAGGATGCCAGTCGCTGCTTCCCTCCCTGTAAAGTGCGTTTGTTTTTGTGTTAGCAAAAACGTTTTCCTGAAAAGCCGGAGGATTTCCGGTGAACTTTATATTTTTAAGGCTTGCGCAGTTTCCGAAAGCATATTCATCGATTCTCATCACTGAACCGGGAACTATAATCTCCTTAAGGGAAGTGCATCCCCAGAATGCGCCACTTTCAATTGTATGGACGGATTCCGGAATCGTTATTTCCGTAAGGGCGCTGCAGCCGTCGAAAGCGTCCTCGCCTATAATTTCGATTTCATCGTGCATATGAACCGTTTTAAGACCGGTGCAGCTTGAAAAACAGTCGGTGGGGATTCTTTTTATTCCCTTCGGGATATTGACTTCCTCAAGTCCCCGGCAATACCAGAACGCAAGTTCCGAAATGGAATCAACGCTGTCCGGAATATAAAGAGATTTAAGGCTGTCACACTTATAAAAACAATCCTCACCGATGGACTTAAGAGTTGAGGGAAGAACAAGTTTTTCAAGGGACTGGCAACCCCAGAAGGTGCTGTCATAAATGGCGGTAACCCCTTCCGGAACGATTATTTCCTTAAGGCTGCTGCACCAGACGAAAGCCTGCATTCCGATGCTTTTTACCGTATCCGGAATTTCGATGCTTTCGATTTTTTCAAATTCAAAAAAGGTTTCCGCGCCTATGGAGGTTATTCCTGATGCTATGGTGACAAAGCGGATGCTGTCTTTATAATTTTTAAAACCACTGTTGGAAGTAATTCCTCCCGTTCCGGTGATGCTGAGCGTTCCCTCTTCAGTATCAAGAACCCAACGGGCGTTTGAACCGCAGGTTCCGGAAATGCTGTATTCAAATCTCTGCAGACCGCATCTTTGGCAGGTATAGGTTGTTTTGCTTCCGGAAACAACTCCTCCGTCCCAATCGTGACCAATAGCGGAATGATAATCGCTCATATAATATTCGCCGCAGTCGGCGCAGGTATGAACGGTATATCCCCAGCGAAGGCAGGTTTCTTCAACAACGCTTTCGGAATAAACGTGGTCCGAAACGGAATACGGACCCCAGCTTATGGTTCCGCCGAAACCGTTTCCGTAAACCGTTTCCCATTCAGTGTTGCATTCCGGATATTTTCCTTCGGCATAAACTCCGATAAAAGCGGTTTCGGAAATTTCCGGAACTGAACCTGTGAATTTTATTGTTCCAAGGGATTCGCAAAGATAAAAAGCAGTATCGCCGACAGAATCCACAGAACCGGGAATAACAATATTCCGCAGTGCGTAACAATAAGCAAAAGCGCTTGTTTTGATATCTTCCAGTTCTTTTCCCAGCTCCACAGAAACAAGTTTTGTACAAGCGGAAAAACAGCTTTCGCCAAGGTCCTTTACTCCGGGCATAGAAACATGGAGCAGATCGCTGCATCCTCCGAAAGTCCAATATCCGATTTTTTCAAGGCTTTCCGGAAAATCAACCCTTGTGAGAAGGCGGCAGGAGTTGAAGGCTTCTTTTTCAATTTCAACAAGCCCTTCGTGGAAGGTTACTTCGGTAAGGTCAAGACAGCACCAGAAAACGGCTTCTCCGATTACTTTTACGCTTCCAGGGATATCAATTATCTGAAGTCCTTCGCACCAGCAGAAAGCGGCATCGCCTATTTCGGTAAGGGTATCCGGAAGCGAGGCGGTTTTTACGTTCGCCATCTCATAGAAAGCTTCCGTTCCGATATAGGTTATCCCCTCTTCTATCACAATGTTTGTGACGGAATTTTTGTATGCGCCCCAGGGTTGGGAATTGCGGCTCATATCTTTCATTCTTCCGCTTCCGGAAATGGTGAGGGTTCCGTTTTCATAACTCCAGTTTACTCCCGAACCGCAGCTTCCTCCTGCGGCGGCTTTTGCTTCCGTTTCAAAACCGCAGATAATCAGAATCGCCGCAAAGGCGCATATAAATATTTTCCAAAACCGTTTCATTATTAAAAACCTCCGGAAAACAATAAATATAATATATACTATACTACATATATAAGGGGATTTTCAAGGGGCTTGTTTATGCGGTTTTTAAACCGTCAAAAGTGGATTTTCCTCTTATTTACGCCACATTTACGCCAATTAATGCCTAATTTAAATTTTCATACGCCAAACCAAAACAAAAAATCCAACAAGGAGGTTTTTAACATGCCATATATTCAGGAATTAAAAAGGACAAACAAAAATGGACCCCGCTCTTTCAAAATCAAATTCAATCTTGGAAATGATCCCAACGGAAATCCAATAACCCGGACAAGCATCTGGGTTGCACCGTCGGAACTTCGTGAAGAAGAAATTCTCCCAAATATTCAGCAAACCGCAGAAGCTTATGAGAAAGTTATGAAAGGATTTGTTCCAAGTTCAAATTAGCTTTCGACCGATAAAAAAATTCCGTGCTCAAATTCGAGCACGGAATTTTT